>JAFSQF010000111.1 GCA_017446745.1 Bacteroidales bacterium | reverse complement strand
TTTGCAAAGGTTGCTGTTGATGGAATCAGAAAAGTAGTCGAAGAAAATGGCCACCAGCTGGCTCTTCTCGAGAAATATACCGACGTGAACGACCTCTACAAGGCCGTCGAGGATGCCGACGCCCTCATCGTCCGCTCCGACAAGGTGACCAAAGAGGTCATTGACCACGCCAAGAACCTGAAGATCGTTGTGCGCGCCGGCGCCGGCTACGACAACCTCGACCTCGAGGCTTGCACCGCCCGCAAGATTGTCGCCATGAACACCCCCGGCCAGAACAGCAACGCCGTTGCTGAGCTCGTCATGGGTCTGCTTGTGTTCTGCGTCCGCAATTTCTACAACGGCAAGAGCGGCAGCGAGCTGATGGGCAAGAAACTTGGTATCCTCGCTTTCGGCAACGTGGGACGCAATGTGGCCCGCATCGCCAAGGGCTTCGGCATGGAAGTCTATGCCTACGACGCATTCCTCACCGCCGACCAAATCAACCAGAGCGGTATGGCCAAGGCCGTCGCCAACCAGGAAGCACTGTTCGAGACCTGCGACGTTGTGTCCCTCCACATCCCCGCAACCGCAGAGACCAAGCAGAGCATCAACTACGCCCTCGTCAACAAGATGCACAAGGGTGGCATCCTGGTCAACACTGCCCGCAAGGAAGTCATCAACGAGCCCGAGCTGCTCAAGCTGATGGCCGAGCGCACCGACCTGAAGTACATCACCGACATCATGCCTGATGCCGATGCCGAATTCAAGGCTTTCGAAGGCCGCTACTTCGCCACGCCCAAGAAGATGGGTGCCCAGACCGAAGAGGCCAACATCAACGCCGGTATCGCCGCTGCCAACCAGATCAGCGAATTCTTCAAGAATGGCTGCACCAAATTCCAGGTGAACAAATAATTTGCTCACCAGAGTGACCAGACTTAGTGTGGGGGAACATGACGTTCCCCCATTTTTTATAATATTAGAAAAACTGACACCGAACCCATAAGATAGTATGTACATTTCATGCTCGTTTTTTTTAAGTAACTGTTCAAAATTAAGTTGTCTATTAAAATAGCCCCGTAGGGGCGGCATATATTAGCCGTGGGCGAAAGCCCACGGTGTAAACCAAATAGTTACATTGAGCCCCGTAGGGGTGAAGAAAGCTCCAGTGGAGCTTTCGATAGCAAAGCGGAAAAATAATTATTACGAAAACACATTTAATCGTCATCCCTAAAATGTAAACTATTTTTGCTTGATTACAAAATATGTAAGCGTTCATAATCAAACAACATTTGATTTATTGTATAATTTATTGATTTATAGACAGTAATTAAGCGAATAAACATTTTAATAATTAAACATATTAGGCTATGATCCTCTATATATTCAATCCAGAGCATGACCTCTGCCTGGCCAATGGCGACCCCAATTACGTGCCGCCGGCATCGGCACTGCAATTTGCCGTCCAGGGGAAAGGGCTAATGCGTATACTCTATGGTGATGAGGGCTACGTCGTGGCTGCAGACGAACTGCAGCAATGGAAGCATGACCACCCCAACGAGCAGGTCTCGATGGTGATAGCGTGGGGTTGGGATCGGCGCGTATGGAACATGCTGTTGAAAAACAACATTCACCCCACCTTACATCCACTGCCTTACGATGAAGACCTGAAGCTTATACGCTTTTTCCAGCATCGCGGCTCTCTCATATCCTTGCAGCCTCATGCCCACGAGGCAAGAAGTGTCGAAGCTATCGAAAGCATGCTACGCACTGAACACAGAATGGTGCTGAAGGCTCCACTGTCGGGCTCGGGACGTGGGTTGCGCTGGGTGGACAACGCACTGAGCGAGCACGACAGGCAGTGGATTCAGAAAGTGGTGGCTCAGCAGGGCAGCGTTATAGTAGAGCGTCGCATCGATGTGGCCCTAAACTTCGCCTACGAATATTATGTGACTGAGGATAAAGTGGAACTGACAGGCCTGTCGCTCTTCGAAAATCAGAGCGGTGTGTATCGCCACAACGTGCTGCTACCCGACTACGAGATACGCAACCTCGTCGGGCCGACCCACAGCATAGAGGAACGCATCATGGAATGGCTTAGAATCAACATACAAACATGGTACGAGGGACCTTTAGGCATTGATATGATGCGCGACCGCGACGGTAATTTCTTCGTGGGCGAAATGAACCTTCGACACACCATGGGCATGGTGGCGCACCACTTCTTGCAACAACACCCCGAACGTCGTGGCAGTCTGTTCACCCCTACCGATTTATTCACCAAACCAATAGATACAACTTATTAATAAGTTAATATGTTCAGTTGTTGAGCTGCGTTTTTATTTAATTATCATCTATGAATCAATAAATTAATCCAACAAGTGTTCAACCAATTCAACATAGTCAAATAATGTTCAACCTGCAATTAACAATCCTTTTGGCTCTGGCGTTGTGTGTCGACTCGTTTGTAGTAGCCACCACCTGCGCGTTCCGTAGCAAGATGAGCTACCGCACCGGGCTTACCATGGCCCTGACTTTCGCCCTCTTCCAAGGTGGTTTTCCTCTCCTCGGTGCTCTGCTGGGCAGCGCATTCCACGCCTTCATTGCCGCTATCGACCACTGGGTGGCCTTCGGGCTGTTGCTGGCCGTGGGGGGCAAGATGCTTTTCGATGCCATACGCAATGCACCAAGGGAGGAGCAACTGGACGTGTCGCGCTTCAGCGTGCTGTGTCTTCTTGCCACAGCCACTTCTATCGATGCTTTCGTGGTAGGCATCGGCCTTGGACTGAACGGCACTTTAAACAGCATCATCCTAACCGTAATTATAATAGCCCTGATGACATTTCTTGTCTCGTTGTTAGGGCTTTTCCTCGGCAAACGCAATGTCCCCATACCCGAACGCCTTGCCACAGCCCTCGCCGGGCTGGTGCTCATTGCCCTTGGCACATACACACTGTTTGAACATCTGACTGTGTGATGGTCTCCGTTATCCGTTGTTTCGGATTTGCAATCCGAAACTGCTTATTATAAGGATTTTTAATCCGTTTATATTATTTCCGTTGTTTCGGATTTGCAATCCGAAAATGCTTATTATAAGGATTTTTAATCCGTTTATATTTTGCGGATTGCAAATCCTTATAATAAATTGCGTCGGATTGCAAATCCGACGCAACTGGTTTGCAAATCCGACGCAACTGGACGCAACAGGATTTTTTTGCCATTTCAGATGATTGTCGAACAATAAACCAGTCTATTTTTCCGTTAACGAAAAAAAATCAGCCATGCTACAGGACACTAAGGAACGTTATATAAACCCCTACACCGATTTCGGATTCAAAAAATTGTTCGGCACTGAGATGAACAAGGACCTGCTCATCAGTTTCCTCAACGCCCTGCTGGTGAACAGCGAGAAGGAGATTGAGGATGTGCAGTATCTCAACGGCGAAGATCTGGGCGACGGCTACGGCGACCGCCGTTCCATCTTCGATGTCTACTGCATGGCCAAGGACGGCAGCCGCTTTATCGTCGAGATGCAAAAGGCCGAGCAGGCCTATTTCAAGGACCGCAGCGTCTACTACGCCACCGCACCCATACGCCAGCAGGCCCCCAAGGGGGAATGGGACTACCGCCTCGACTACGTCTACACCGTGGGCATACTGAACTTCGAGTTCCCCAACGGGGAGTATCCTGCCGACAGCTACCGTCACGAAATCAAGCTCATTGACGTGGATGACAAACACGTTTTCTACGACAAACTGACGTTCATCTACCTCGAGATGCCCAAATTCACCAAGAGCGAGGATGAGCTGGAAACGATGTTCGACAAGTGGATGTTCGTGCTCCACAACTTGTCGCGACTGCTGGAGCGCCCGGCGGCCCTGCAGGACCGCGTGTTCCGGAAGCTCTTCGAGCAGGCCGAGATAGCACGATATTCCGAGTCGGAGCGTCGCCAGTATGAAGAGAGCAAGAAGATATTCTGGGACAACTACAGCACCCTGAAGACGGCGGAAGAGAAAGGTGTACAAAAGGGCTTGCAGGAAGGTCTCCAGCAGGGTCTCCAACAAGGCCTCCAACAAGGCCTCCAACAAGGAAGACTGGAAGGAATGCAAGAAGGTGTAGAGAAAGAAAAGATAGAAACTATCCGCCGTTTGCAGGCGATGGGGTTACCTTTGGAGCAGATAGCCCAAGGCGTGGGGATGACGGATGAGGACGTAAGGAAACTGTTGAACTGAACACACAGACCTAATTTGCCGAAGAAATAGAATTAGCATAATATATAGATATATGACCCATGTGCGGGGTGTCATGGAAAATGTCGACCAACCTGGTGGCATTGCACCGCCAAATTCAAAACGACGGAAAAACGGACTTGATTTTACGGATTGCAAATCCGTTGCTTCGGAATTTTGAGCGAAGCGACCATACATGCAATAAAAAAAGTATAACCGCATTATTATCATCACTATGACCCACGAACTGGATTTACGACGTATGCTCATAAACAGAAAACACAGGAAGAGACAGAAGCCGCCCTGCCACCGCTGGCGCGTGGAAGTGGGCAACGTGGTGGTGTGGACCCGGAATGTGCAATACGGCGAACGGCACCACAGGCAATGGGATTCGGAGGCATTGTTCTTCGAGGCTCTACGTCTTGGCGACGATGAGCAGGAGCGCCAAGTGGAACTCCTCACCCAGGCCATAGCGCTCACTCCTCGCGATGCCGATTGCTACATCAATCGCGGCATCGCGCGTGACGCCCTGGGCGACGCCGAGGGAGCGTTGGCGGACTACGAGCAGGCCATACGGCTCAATCCCAAGCGCGCCGAAGCATGGAACAACCGCGGTTTCCTGCGCCACAAGCAGCAACGCTATGCCGATGCCATTACCGACTTCGACCGCGCCATAGAGCTTGACCCCGAGTACGCCAACCCTCGAGTGAGCCGTGGCGCCGCCTACGGTATGTTGGGCCAGCATGACCGCGCTATGGAGGACTTCCAGCAGGCCATCGAGATAGCCCCCGATTTCCTGATGGCCTACGTCAACCGTGCCGCCTACAATATGAACCTCGGCCAGCTGGACGAAGCCCGCAAAGACCTGCTATGGGTGCTGGAACAGGAACCCGACGACTACACACACTCCTACGTCGACCAGTACCTCCAAATGCTCGACCAGCAACAGAAGCCGAAGGAATAATTATTTTGCCATATCGCAAAAAGTTTGTAACTTTGCATCGATAAAATACATGACACTCTTGAAGAACAATCCTAAACTGGCAGCGCTATTCACGGCTGTTTTCTGCCTCATTATTCCAGCCATGGCCACGGGACAGAACAACATCGTTGGCAGAGCACAAACAGATACCATTTCGAAGTTGAAACCGGCACCCACCATCGAAAAACGAATTGTTTTTGTCCATAGTGTTTGCGGAGGGGTATTGCCATACTATCCTGATGTTGAATACGTATGGATACCCCGGCGTATTGTAAAGTTCCCACAACCGCCGTCGTCTGTCATTGAACAATACACCCGCGACAAAACATTATACGAAAACCGCAGGCTTCCTCCCCTGGTGGAAATAGAGGAAGTGGACGGCATCAAAATAATCAAAAAGGAGGCCACCGATGACCCACGGGAAGAATATCTGCAACCAGCTCAAAGAGGTCCGCAAGCGCATTGCGGAGGAAAATGACATACCTTTCAGTTGTTCCGTTGTTTCGGATTTGCAATCCGAAACTGCTTATTATAAGGATTTTTAATCCGTTTATATTATTCCGTTGTTTCGGATTTGCAATCCGAAACTGCTTATTATAAGGATTTTTAATCCGTTTATATTATTTCCGTTGTTTCGGATTTGCAATCCGAAACTGATTATTATAAGGATTTTTAATCCGTCTATATTATGCGGATTGCAAATCCTTATAATAAATTGCGTCGGATTGCAAATCCGACGCAACTGAATCCGACGCAACTGAAGGCCACCGCTGTCCACGGGGCTCCATTATATACAAAGCATTGAGAATAGCGAATTCTTTAAGTAATGGTAAAAAACAAGGTGAAATCGCAGGCGAGGACGCCCGCGTACCACGACGCATAAACACAGTAGTTTTTATTGTACCTATCCGATTGCTTCAACTAATGATTTAATCATTACGAAACAACTAAATAAATAACAATCAAATACTCTTGCTTACTTCCAGAAACAGTTAGTGATGTTGCGCATCTGCCCTTTCTCGATACGGTACATCTTCTGGTTGGTCTTCCGGCTCTTCAAACCGCCGAGGTGAGCCAAGTATGGCCCCAGTTTGATATAGTCGAAATTGTGGAGGTCGACATTGTCGGAAAGCAAGGAACGGCCACTATACCATGCCGTGCGCAGCTCGTTATGGCTCTTGCGTACATAATTCATAAGGCCGTTGACCTCATCGGGATGGCCGTCGCCACCCATCAGGGCCACACATGTTATATGCCCACTGCACTGCGCAATCAGGCTGTCCAAAGCCTCGGTGGTGAGGTTCTCGCCGCCATTGCCCCACAAAGCCTGCGAGTGACAGCCCGGACAACGGCACGGACATCCCGTGAGGTTGATGGCCAGCGTCACTTCGCCAGGAACCTCCTGAAAAACGACATCGCTATTCAGATACTTTAACAAGACAGCTAATTATGAATTGCGGTTCGACAACGGTAACAATATCTGTAGGTCTAAACAATCAATTTTCCATAGTGGCATAATAGCGGCGCGCGGCCTCTTGCTGTCGGGGCATGGAGAAATTGCTGACGCGTTTCAGGTAGCCTATTATGCGCGTCATATAGTCCACATTCTTTGAGTGGCAGACGGGGCATTCTTTCAGGTAGCGCTTATCGATATGGCCGCAATCGTTGCATATCGTATTGGGGATATTAAAAGTGAAATAGTTGCAGCCCTCTTTAGCAGCCACCTCCAGCAGTTTCATGTATTGTTCTTGCGACAAGTGCTCCTCCAGGTTGCAATGCAAAGCGCTGCCGCCGGTAAGGTGCTCGATATAGGGAGCGCCATGGAGCTTGAATTTCTCAAGCACCGAAATGGATGTGTCCTCAACGATATAGAAATAGCTGTTGTAGCAGTCACGTGGCACGAAATAGCCGTCCTCGCGGTCCCACTTGGCATGCTTCACGCCAACGTTCTCCGCCGGAATCATCTCACAGTTGAACATGATATCCTTGCTGCGATACTCCTTGTTCTTCTTCTCCACCAGTCCCAAAACGGTCTGCACAAAATTCAGATAGTTAGGATTGTCGTTGATTGTCAACCCCATGAACTCGGCAGCCTCGACCAGGCCGTTTACGCCAATGGTCAGATACTGGCGACCGATATTAATGTATCCGGCATCGAACAGTGGCAGCATGCCATGTGCCTGGAGGTCTTTGAGGTTCTCGTTGTAGGAGAGCTGTACCTTGTGGCAAAGGTCGATCACGTCGGTGAGGAATTCTTTCCAGTCGAGTTTGTTGTTCACTGCATATTGAATGCAGCGGTTAAGGTTGATTGTCAGCACGCTCTTCGACCCGGTGGAGACGCCGCCGGCGCCAAGGGTGTAGCTGAAACCGTTGTCGGTGATTTCGTTGCGCAGGCGGCAGCAGCTGGAGAGCGAATCAGCATTGTCGCTCATATAGGTGAAAAAACTGTGGCCTTCGGCATACATGGCGGCGGTGAACTCTGCCATCTCGGGGTCGGAGAACGAAGTGGTGCCGTCGTCATTTTTCTTATAGAGCAGTGCCATCGTCTCGACGGGGAATGTGAGCACAGCCTTGGTGCGTTCCTGGTTGAACCATCGCATGAAACGCATTTGCAGCCATTTCAGGCCCTCCCAGTCGGGAGCCGAGCCGTCGGGGAAGCGGAACTCGCCGAAGAGGCTCTCGAAATAGGGCCTGTCGTAGTAGGCTATATTCCAGAAAACGGCCTGATAGTTGCGTGCTCCGGTGGGCTGGTTGAGGGTATATACTATCTGCTCGAAGCAGTCGGTGATGACCTTGTCGAGGGTGCGGCGGCGCAGGCTGAGGTCTACCACCTCGTCGGCATGCATGTAATAGTCTTGCCCATAGTCCTTGCCGATGAAATAGTTGAGATACATGAGGAACTCGGGGGTTGCGCAAGCGCCACTGAGCATACTGCTGACCATGAATACCATATTGACGAAGCCACCGCAGAAGGATTTGAGGTTGGTGGGGGCCGTGGAATTGCCGCCAATGGATGAGGTGCCGCCCAAGAGCCATGGATACATGGTGATGCTGGCGCAATAGTTGGCCAACGAGGTCTCGTCGTTCTTATAGATGAAATGGTGGGTCAGCAGGTCGATATATTTGTCGGCCAGTTCCTTGCCATACATCTGCTTGATGCGGTCGGTAAGGAGGCGACGGTTGAGGCGGATAAAGTTCGACTTAGGGAGTTCGCCGATGAGGGTGGCTATATTCTTGTGCTCCACGTTGGCGTTGGCGTCGAATTTGGAGCCTGTGGCGGCATTGGCGGCCTCGCAATAGTCGGCCAAGAAACGCAACTTCTCCATTGTCTCGCGGTCCTCGGTGTGGCGTTGGCGATAGAGCATGAAGCTTTTGGCTGTCTCGTAGTGCCCTTCTTTCATCAATGCCACCTCCACCTGGTTCTGGATTTCCTCGACGGTGATGCCGTTGTGGATATCCAGGTGGCTAAGGATATTGGAGAGCACGCCAAGGTCGACAGGCTTATCAACAGAGTTGAAAGCCTTGATGATGGCATTCATTATCTTGTCCAGCGAGAAGCGTTCGGCACTTCCGTCCCTTTTGGTGATTGTCAGCAAACTTTTGTCCATTTGTGCGATAATGTATTTTTGCGTTTCTTGTTGTTTCACATGTCAATTTTAGGTGTCGTGGCCTAAAAATGCCCTTGCGAACGACGGTGCAAAAATAACACTATCCTATAATCTGAACAAATAAAGTTCTCAACGTGGGCTTGTTGAAAAGTAACTCAAACCACAACCAAACAACAATATAAGTCTGTTATTACTGATTATTGGCGAAGAAACTTGCAGCACGGAGCTTATGGTATGGGAAACGACCGTCGAAATGTTGGAACATTTCTGTGAGCGACTGTGGATTCTCCTGTCGTATGTAAGCCACGATGGTGTCGAGTTCGTCGCGGTTCATAATTTTTTCTATGGGAATAGAGCCTGCCTCGTAGGCTTTCTCTATGTGGTTGGCGATGGTGGACACCGTTACGCCGCGTTGTGCGGCAATAGCCTCGAAGCTTTGCCCCTCAAGGAAGAGGCGAGCCGTCTCGGCCCATACCGGTGGCTTTTTGGCCTTAGCCTCGCGTTTATGATACGAGGCGCGCAAGGCGGAACCTTTGTTGTCCTTGTCGAGCATAAAATCCACCTTGGCCTGATTGTAGGTGGCGGTGCTGAAGCCCTTCTCCCCCACCCTTTTCAGGCACAACTGCTTCAATTCCAGGGCGTTGCGAAATTCCGCCATCCATTCGTCGAAGTCTGCGGCCACGGTTTTGTTGCCGATTTTCACCTCCATCAGCGGTGCGGCTTTCAGCAGAATTTTCTCGAGCTGGTCGGAGAAATAGGTCGTGGCCTTGGCGATGCGGTCCAGCGTGAAGGGGTCGTCGGTCTTGCCGCCATTCTGCATAGCAATGGCGGTCAGCTGCTTATGGAATTTCTCGGCAACGGCCAAGAGGTTTACCAAGTCGTTGTTGAGCAGGTCCGACATTTTCCTGGTCTCCGTGGGGAGCAGCCGGCTCATGTGCTGGTAGAAGAGGCCGCTGAGCCGCTCGGCGGCCTTGAAGATGGCATTGAAGTCGAAGAGCTCGTAGAGCAGTTCGAAGAAGTAGCCCGACTGGAAAGCCTGGAGGTTGGACTGCACCTTATCCAAGGAGGGGAAAGTGTTGTTGAACTGCAGCACATCCTCGTTGTCGAACACGCAACGTTCGGAGATTGGCGAGGCCAAAACAAGCCCCTCAAGGGTTCTGCAACGGCTCAGGGCCACATAAACCTGGCCGTAGGTGAATGCCGAAGCGGCATCGATAATAACCTTGTCGAAGGTAAGTCCTTGGCTTTTATGCACGGTGATGGCCCAAGCCAGACGAAGGGGATATTGCACAAAAGTGCCGTCGACTTTTTGTTTAATCTGGTTGTCGGTGGGGTCGACGTCATACTTTATGTTTTCCCAGCGTTCCTGGTCCACTACGATATGGTTGCCTTCCTTGTCCACCACCGCCACGCCCTCGTCGGGGTCGAAGCCTTCCACGGTGGCTATCTTACCGTTGAAATAGGCATGGCCGCTGCTGTCGTTTTTCACGAACATCACCTGGGCTCCTATTTTAAGCGTCAGGTTGGCGTCGGTGGGATATGAAGTCTCGGGGAAATTGCCATCCACCGAGGCCTTTAGCTCGATAGGGCGGCCGGGCAGGGCTTGCAGCTTACGTTGGTTGACGTTGTTGGCCTGGTAGTTATGGGTAGTGAGGCGAATGTAGCCCTCGCTGTCGGGCGGGTTGAACTGCGGTTGGTAGCGCGAGTTGAGGGTGTCGAGGGTGTCGCGGTCAAAGCGGTTCTCGCGGATATTGTTCAGGAGTGTGACGAAGCGTTCGTCCTGCTGACGGAAGATATGCGAGAGCTGTATGGTGACGTAGTTTGTTTTTTGGAGGGCTTTGCTGTGGAAAAAGAATGGCGAGGGGTAGACTTGGTCGATATAGGGCTTCTCCTCGTCGGTGACTACAGGTGGCAGTTGCTGCACGTCGCCAATCAGCAGCAGCTGCACGCCGCCGAAGGGTTTGCCGTTGCGGCGGTAGCGTCGCAGGGTCATGTCGACGGCGTCGAGCAAGTCGGCGCGCACCATGCTGATTTCGTCGATGATAATCAAGTCGAGGGTGCGAATGATCTTAATTTTCTCCTTGCGGAGCTGTTTGAACTTGTTGGGCATCTGGTATTCTGTCACCAGGTCCTTGACGTCGGGCAGATAAGGGCACAACGGAAGCATGAAGAAAGAGTGGATCGTGACACCGGCGGCATTGACGGCGGCCACTCCCGTAGGGGCCAAGACCACGAAGCGTTTATTAATGGTGGAGGCGATGTGACGGAGGAATGTCGTTTTTCCCGTACCCGCCTTTCCGGTGAGGAACACCGAGACATTGGTGTTGCTTATATATTGTTCAGCCAGTTCCAGCTGCGTCATTGCAGATTTATTGTAAGGTTTATTTATTAGATGTTGAAAGGGCTCGAGATTTCGATGATACGAGATTTCGAAGTGTCGACGATTCTAAAAAAAACTGTCATGAGATTGGGAATCTTCGGTCAAGGCCGAACGTCATGGGCGACACCTTCAGCTGTGGGGCGAATTGCAGGCGTTTCCACTCGTTAGCCTTCACTTTGCGGAGCACCGATGCCACCAGTTCTGCGTCGTAGCCCTCGGCCACAATCTCGTCCTGCGAGAGTTGTTCTTCGATATGTAGGTTCAGGATGGCGTCGAGCAGTGCATAGTCGGGTAGCGAGTCGCTGTCCTTCTGCCCCGGGCGCAGCTCGGCAGAGGGGGCTTTGGTGATGGTGTTGCGCGGAATGACCTCCTTGTCGCGGTTGATGAACTCCGACAGTTCGTAGACCTCTGTCTTATAGAGGTCGCCAATTACGGAGATGGCTCCGCAGCTGTCGCCATAGAGGGTGCCATAGCCCATGGCCGCCTCGCTCTTGTTGGTGGTGTTCAGTGCCAAAGCACCGAATTTGTTGGCATACGACATGATGATGGTTCCGCGGATGCGTGCCTGCATATTCTCCTCGGTGACGTCCTCGGCCAGGTCGCCGAACACGGGTTTCATGGTGTTGCGGAGGGTGTCGAAACAGTCTTTAATAGGTACAATATCATATTTGATGCCGAGGTTGTTTGCCAGGTCTTCGGCATCCTTCACAGAGTGGTCGGTGGAATACTGGGAAGGCATAAGGATGCCGTGCACGTTGTCGGGGCCGAGGGCTGCCACGGCAAGGGCGCAGACAAGGGCCGAATCGATGCCGCCGCTCAGGCCTAAAACAGCCTTGCGTAGGCCGTTCTTGGAGAAATATTCGCGCAGGCCCATGACGAGGGCTTTGTAGACGAGTTCCACGACCTCGGGTTTCTCGTCGCCCTGCATGGTGGAGAGCAACTGAAGGTCTACTGTGTCGCTGTATTCCTCGAAATAGGGGAATTGGCAGAGCACTGAGCCGGCGGCGTTCAGGGCCATAGAGCCTCCGGCGAAGAGGTAGGGACCCTCGCCGCCAATGCGGTTCACAAACACCAGCGATGCGTTGAGGTTCTCCACAATCTTGTGCATGCGGTAGCGGATGCTGTAGGGCTTATTGTATTCAAACACATTGCATCCGCAGCAGATAACCACATCGGGCTGCTCGGCATGACCTTTGGTGAGCTCCTTGAGGTCCTCGTAGAAGCCGATGGCTATTTGCTGTCCCTGGAAATTGATGCTCTGCACCCCCTCGCCGCGCACAAAATATTTCTGCTCGTCAGGGGCCAGGTATTTCTTGGTGATGATGGCGCGGATGGCGCAGTTCTGAACGAAGACAATGGCGTTGCAAAGCCCTTTGTCCTGAATCTGAAGCGGCATGCCGATAAGGAAAGCGCGGTGTTCGGAGTTCTGCACCAGCTGTTGCAGCACAGCCTGAGCGCGTTTCTGGAGGTCGTTGTAGGCGGCAGAGCCAAAAAGGGGATAGCCACAAAGGGTGCATGCAGGAAAGACGGTAAGGAGGGCATCGCGCGAGGCCGGACTGTCCAACGCTGCCATAATCCACTCCATATTCTTCTCCGGATTGTTGGTGATGATGTTGTGCTGAACGATATGTATATTCATAAGAAACAATGTTGAACTGATGAAACGAATAACTGTTTATTTGATGGGCTAAAGTTGTTTAGAACGCCGAAGGCGCTGCAAAAGCCGGACTGCCGCCCCTCTGGGGCGAAACAACCATACTCTTGATTTCCAACAACAAACCAAAGCCTCTATATTTTATTATAATTTGGCAAAGATACAAATATATTTTTGAATCGTGCAAAAAAAAAACTCTACGGCAAAGAAAGCGTAGAGTTTTTTTTCTGGCTGCATCAAAGAAGAAGCTCTGAGGGGCCTACCAACCGAGGATGCGCTTGAAGTCGTATTCTTCGGGATTGGGGAGGTATTTTTTGGCGTCCTCATAGTCGGCAGGGGTGATGTAGTCCATAATGTCGTTGACATACGACATCACCTTGTTACTGTTGACGTTGACAAGACGTGGAGGTATTTTGCCGGTCACGGGGTCCTGAAGGTCTTTGAGGTAGAGCGGCGAGATGTTGCCCTGCTGGTCTACGTATACCATGCAACCGGTGCAGCCCTGGTTGAAGAGGGTATGGACGCCCATGCCCATCAGGGAGCAGTAGGTGAGGTCGAATGCTATAGGGGTATGGCAGCGGATTTCGTAGCCTATCTCGACGGGGCGAGACTTGACCTTAAGGCCGAGCTCCTTGACTTTCCGTTCCAGCAAGTCGTTGAAGATATGTGCCTTGCTTACTTTTCCCAGTTCGGGATGGCCATGCTCGTCGTAGCTGAAGTGGATGCCGGAATTGGCTATCTCTTCGTCGCTGAGGCTGTGGAATACACCCTCCGAGATCATGGCGGCGCCATAATTGATACCCATGATTTTGCGTTTGACGATACACGACACCACCATGTTGACGATCTTCTCCACCGTGATCTCCGTTTTGTTGAAGAATTCCGGAATGATTACCATGGGGTAGTGGCAAGCGCCGGCGATTCCCAAGGCCAGATGGCCGGCGGAGCGTCCCATGGCGCTGACCACGAACCAGTTCTCGCTGGTGCGGGCGTCCTCCATCACCGCGGTGGCCAGCACGCAACCCTGTGCTTTGGCGCTGTTGTAGCCGAAGGTGGGCGAGCTGTTGGGCAGCGGCAGGTCGTTGTCGATGGTTTTCGGCACATGGATATTGGCTATGGGATAGTGCTTGCTTTCAAGGAATTTGGCGATGCGGTTGGCCGTTGAGGCGGTGTCGTCGCCACCCACCGTGACGAGGAGCTTCACCTCGTTGTCGGTGAAGAGCTTCAGGTTGAAGCGTTTCTCGAAGTCTTCGTCGGTAGGTTTGAAGCGGCTCATCTTCAAGATTGAGCCACCCTTGTTGAAAATCTCGTCGGCGGTGAGGAAATCGAGGTCCTGCATACGGGGCTTATCGGTGAAGAGGGCCGAGTAGCCGCCATGAAGGCCAATAACGCGATAGCCATCGCGCAGGAATGTTTTTGCCACCGAGGCAACAACCGTATTCATTCCCGGAGCGGGGCCACCACCAGTCAAAATTGCAATGCTTTTTGCCATAATGTATTTTGTTTTAATGGTTTTACAATATATTTGCTGTAGTCAACTGAATTGCAAATTTACGAAAAAATTATTTTTTTGAATTTTTTTTTCACCTTTTGTAGTTTTTTATGTCATTTTGCCGTTCTTATAAGCGTAATGAGCATCGGAAGAGAGGCTGAGTGAGAAAGGCTCAAAGAAAAACAAACGCTGTAATATTAACCTTTAATTTATAATAAAAAAAAAATGAAAAAAATCTTCACCATCGCCCTTGGCGCAGCCCTAATGATTGGAGCAGCCTCCTGCTCGAAAGAGAACGACAACCTCGTCAACACCCCGTCCGTCTCCGACGTCGAGACGGCCAATGCCATCAAGGCCAACCAGGCCAACAACTTCGCCGGTACCGAATGGATTAGCAGCGTTGACACCACGATGGACCTCTCCGCCTTCATTCCGATGATGGACAGCACCAACAGCTTTGGGCTTCCTATCAGCGTTGACTTCCGTCTCAACTTCAACGATGATGGCGATGCACTTCAGCTGAGCATCAACAGCGACAGCACCGACGTGGTCTTCGTGCAGTTCGCCGGCGAAAGCACCACCATCGACTTCGACTTCAACTACGACCTCACCACCAACCTGGGCACTATGGAAGGCACCGTTTATGAGATTACAGAAGGTGATCCCGTAGAAATAGTCCTCAACTTCTCCTACAACGCCACCGACAACACCATGCTTGTCAACATGCCTGTCCAGGCCGAGGACCCCAACGACGCTTTTGCCACCCTCTTCCTGAGCTTCTTCCAGAACCTGGTCTTCTCCTTGGTGGAATAGAACAAACAGCCCCCGAACAAAGCAGGTTCGGAAGCCACCAAGCCAACGACAACAACGTTATAAGAATACTAATGAAAGCATCCATTCCCTATCGGATGGATGCTTTTTTATTGCCTGTTGAATAGCGGTAAAAAAATATAGGGACCTGGAATGGAAAAAAGGCTTGCAGCAGGCCCCGCGGTTTCACATCTGATTTCTGAATTAGATAGTATCGATAGCTTATTATGATTCTTCTGCAGTACTATGCATTTATGATTCGTGAGTAAAGAGCATAGGCAATATCCTCGTCAATACTTATGGGATTATTCTTTAATCTTACAGGATTGACGGACTCGGTTAGCTCTTTCAAATCCGCAACTATATTATCTGATTTGGGATACAGCATCCCCATTTCGTGCATCATCTGTCGGAATTGGGCGATTGCTTCGCCTACCTTATCGAAACCCATTGCATGTGCTATTTCTGCAAACACCATTTCCAAATATCTGCTGCCACGCTTATCTTTTACCTCTTTCATATTATCGGTCATATACTGCCAAACCTCTGGCAGGCATACGGCTACCGCATGTCCATGTGGCAAGCCATACTTCGATGTAATCTTATAACTCATTGCATGTGGTGCCGTGGTCTCTGCTATATTTATCGCCCTTCCTCCATAATTGGCTGCCATCATTATCTGTGCTGCAGCTGCTGAATCATTCTCAAAGATATACTTGCGCCAATTTGCCATTATCAGCACCACAGTCCTCTTGGAATACTCCCTACTCTCTTCGGTGCTATGGATTGACCACCATGATTCTATCCCCTGGCTTAGGGCATCCAGCATAGTGCATCTCTTCTGATAGTCCGGCAAGGTCTTAAGTACGGAAGGCTCCAGCACTGCATATTCCGGCAGAATGCCATCATTGGTGACTGTCTGTTTTGCCCCTTCATAATACATCACAGCATTATGCGTGGACTCACTACCTGTGCCTGCCGTAGTAGGAACGGCAACAAACGGAATCTTGCCCCCCTCAATTGGAAGCCGCTGCGAGACTAATGGTGGAATAATAGCAGCATCCCCCTCTTCTGCCAAAACCGCCAGTTTTATACACTTGGCCACATCAATGGCACTACCGCCACCAACGGCAAGAATGGTATCACTCTTGGATTCTTTCATCAGCTCTATTCCCTTGCACACCTGCTCATACAGCGGATTGGGTGTGAAGTCTGAGAACTTCACCTTCACCACAGGCATTGCCTCTATCGCATTCTTGATGTTCAGGAATGGATAGGAGGAATCTATCAGAAGGAAGAGCCTTTGGCATCCCACTTCTTGCAGGATGCCCGGAAGCTTATCTATTCCATTTATTATCTTTTGACTCATACTCACACAGATATCACAGATTACACAGAAATTTTAGTCCTTCAAGAATGCCATCAAAGCTTCTTTGTTCTGAATAGGCGTAGTCGTCGGGCGACCAAGATCCTTGCGGTTGCCCTTCTTTACCTTAACCTCCAACAATGAGGGGCCTTCCTTTGCCACGATAGTCTTCAAAGTCTCTGCAAGAGCCTCCTTGCTATCCACGCTGCTTGTATGCTTATACCCTACAGCACGGGCGACAGCAGGCAGGTCTATCTTCAAACCAACCGTAGGCTGTCCACCCACGCTGTCGTGAGCACCATTGTTGAACACCACATGTAGATAGTTCTTTGGCGCCTTGTTGGCCACAATGGCCATACTGCCCATGTGCATAATGGCAGCACCATCCCCGTCGAAGCACCATACCTTCCGGTCTGGCTTTGCCATTGCGATACCCAAGGCAATCTGCGAGGCGTGTCCCATAGAGCCTACCGTCAGGAAGTCTCGCTCGTGTCCTTGGCTCATACCAGCACGGTACTCGAACAGTTCACGGCTTATCATACCCGTTGTACTCACAATACAGTCCTTTTCACCAAGAGCAGCAGCCACCGTCCTGATGGCCTCTTCCCGGCTCATGGTAAGGTCATTGACCTCCACATTCTGTAGTGTATAATCCTCAAAAGTATCCTTCTCTATTACCAAAGCGAATACTTCCTTGTCTTGAAGAGCCTTTATAGCCTTGGCAATCTGTTTCTCTGCTTTGTCCTCTTCCTTAGAGAGTACCTCATAGTTCACACCCATCACATTCAGCAGCCCGGTTGTAACCTTGCCTTGCTTCACGTGCTGCGGCTCGTCGTGAACACCCGGACGGCCTCGCCACCCTATCAGCAGCAGTACGGGGATGTTATACACCTCTTCATCTGTCAGCGATGCCAACGGATTGATGATGTTTCCCTCTCCACTGTTCTGCATATACACACAGGCGGGCTTGCCTGTTGCCAGATAATGGCCGGCAGAAATACCCACCGCGGCGCCTTCGTTGGCGGTTATGATGTTATGCTCTGCATCGCAATGGTCGGTGATATACGCACAGATATTCTTCAACAGCGAGTCCGGCACACCGGAGAAACAGTCGATGCCGTTCTCCCTAAGTTTCTCTATAAAGTATTCTGGTCTAATCATTTTTTTTATTTGATTAGTGAATTTTGTGTTCGTTAGCTATTCTTCTGGAATCAGCGTTATGATTTCCTTAATGCTCATGCATTTGTCGTCGCACTCTTTGGCGCGGTGGTTCTCCAATATGGTACGGGCAGCATCCTGCATGGCTGGGAAACCGGTGCGGGTGAGCTGGTTGGCGTAGATAACCACGTTGACGCCCCTTCTCTTGAACTCCTGCTCGGTCACGGTATTGAAGCTGGTGGGAACGACCACGATCGGTGTGGTGGTGTTCTTCGCACGGAACATCTCAACGAACTCGAAGATTTCTGCCGGGTCTTTCTTGCGGCTATGAATCATTATGGCATCAGCTCCAGCCTCAGTGAATGCCATGGCTCGCGTGAGTGCATCTTCCATTCCCCGCTCCAGAATCAGGCTCTCGATACGTGCGCAGATCATAAACTCCTTGGTCTTCTGAGCGTGCTTGCCGGCTCGTATCTTCTCACAGAAATGTTCGATGCTGTCCTGCGTCTGCTTCACCTCATTCCCAAAGAGGCTGTTCTTCTTCAGGCCGGTTTTGTCCTCAATGATAATCATGCTCACACCCATACGCTCCAGCGAACGGACGGTATAGACAAAGTGTTCCGTCAGTCCTCCCGTATCACCGTCGAAGATGATGGGTTTGGTGGTCACCTCCATAATGTCGTCGATGGTGCGGAAACGGCTGGTCATATCCACCAATTCAATGTCAGGTTTACCCTTGGCGGTGGAGTCGCAAAGCGAGCTCACCCACATGGCATCAAACTGATAAGTCTTGCCATCCTGGAGCACGGTGGTCTTCTCCACTATCAGACCGGTGATACCGCTATGTGCCTCCATAGCCGTTACCAGCCCTTTCATATTGATGAGCTTGCGCAAACGGCCACGACGCACATCCGGCATTGCGGCTTCTGCTCGGTGGGCTGCGTCCAACTCTTTATACTGCGGACTGTTGCTATAAGGGTATTCCACCAACTTGCCGCCATACTCGGCCAGCACTTCGCAGACCTCCTGGCGGATTGGTTTCTGGAAGCCTTCGCACCAGTCGTTGCCGTGCACCACATAGTCGGGTTTCAGCTCTCGCAGCACCTTGGCGTAGGAGAGGGTGTCCTGTGTCACTACACGCTCCACGCCTGCCAAGTTCTCGAACAACGCCTTGCGCTCTGCAAAGGGAATCAGAGGGTAGCGTTTGAAACTGCTCACCGCCTCATCGCTCAGCACTCCCACTATCAGACGCCCCAATCGTCGGGCCTTGTTGATGATGGCTATATGGCCACTATGGATGTACTCCGTGCTGAAGCACATATACACCGTTCGTTCGTTGATTTCAGCCACTTTCTTGCTGACCACCTCCAGGTCTTCTGGGGTGTCAATCTCTGCACAGAGCATATTTTTCACATCGCAAGGATAAAGCTTGCACTTGTCGCTCACTTCGTTGAAGGCATTCTCTGCATAGCATTTGCGGTTGTCGCTCTCGCAGAACTTAACGATGTTGTCAAGCCAGATGTTCCAATCCTCTTTATTGAGTTTGTAGAGTGGCTGTGCTGCCATAGCATGGTCAAAGTACTCAATGCCAACCTTCTCAATGCGTCCATCCTTGATGACAGCCTTAAAATCCTTCTCGGGAAGAGGCGAGGTGCTGCTCACCGCCATACAGCTTTTGGGGCAGTCTATCACAGCCTCCATCGCCAAGCTCTCGAAGACCAGATCGCCATGCATCAGAATGATGTCCTCATCCTTCAACTGCTCCTTGGCGCAGTAGATACTATAGATGTAGTTGGTCTTGTCGTAGAGCGGGTTGTTCACGAACTTGATGTTCAGGGGTAGGTGGAGGGCATTGCAATAGTCCTCCAGCACCTGGTCGTAATACCCGGTGGTGATTACCACGTCTTTGATTCCGAACGACACAAGCTGGTGCAGCTGGCGGCTGAGGATTGTGCTCTTGTATGATATTTCGGTCATGCATTTGGGGTGGTCTTTGGTAATGACACCCATGCGCGAACCGAGTCCGCTGTTCAATATTAAAGCTTTCATTTTTATTTACTATATTTAATTCAACAATCAAACAATATATCTCGTTCAATGAAGGTCGACGCCGATGATATGCATGAATTCCTCGCGGGTTTTTGGGCTGTTGAGGAAGGCTCCGGTGAAGTCGCTCGTAGTGGTCACGGAATTCTGTTTCTGCACGCCGCGCATCGACATGCACATGTGCTGGGCCTCAATCACAACGGCCACACCGAGCGGTTGCAGTGTGTTTTGGATGCAATCCTTTATCTGTTTAGTGAGGCGTTCCTGCACCTGCAGCCGTCGGGCGTAGGCATCCACCACCCGTGGGATTTTGCTCAGTCCCACTATGGTGCCATTCGGTATATATGCCACATGGGCTTTGCCCACGAAAGGCACCATGTGATGCTCGCAGAGCGAATAGAGCTCTATGTCCTTGACCACCACCATCTGCTTATAGTCCTCGTGGAACATGGCGGAGCGCAGGATCGATTCGGGGTCGAGGTCGTAGCCGTTGGTGAAGAAAAGCATGGCCTTAGCGATTCGCTCCGGGCTCTTCAGTAAGCCTTCGCGTTCGGGATTTTCGCCCAGCAGGCGCAGGATTTCTTTATAATGTGATGCCATTTCATCGACACATTGCTGGTCGTATTGGTCTATTTTCAGATAACCTTTTTCCATCGACATATATTTATGTTGGTTATTTAATTGTTTCGCTCTATAGTAACGAATAGGTGAATTTACAGGAATTTAGCGATAAGTTGAACAATCAAGTAGGTGCAATCAACGACTGTGTTTATGCGTCGTGGTGTGCGGGCGTCCTCGCCTGCGATTAGGAAAGCTTCACCTGAGCTTTCTTTTAAAATGTTGTTGGATGTTGGATGTTTTATTGTTGGTTACTAATCAATAAATCAAACAACAAGTAAAGATGTTTAATTATGAGTGTGTGGGTGTCATTCAATATGTAAGAGGAGTCCTTTGAGGTATTCGCCTTCGGGGTGGTAGATGCTGACGGGATGGTCGATGGCATGAGGCAGCTGTCGCACGATGCGCACCTCGCGGTGGGCCGTTGCGGCAGCCGTGAAGGCCATCGTCTGAAAATCGTCGCGGCCGACGGCCTGCGAACAGCTGAAAGTAAGCAGCAGACCGCCGGATTTTATTCGTTCCATGGCTTTTTGATTGATATTGCGATAGCCACGCAACCCCTGTTGCAGCGAGCGGTGGTTTTTGGCAAAGGCCGGCGGGTCGAGGATGATGAGGTCGAACTGGCTGTCGTCGGTGTCAAAATAGCGCAGCACGTCGGCCACCACGCCGCGATGGGGGGCTTCTGTACCGAAGTTCAACTCAACATTGCGGTTGCAGAGCTCTATGGCTTTTTTTGAGATATCGACAGTTTCCACATATTCGGCGCCACCACGCAGGGCTGCAAGCGTAAAGCCTCCGGTGTAGCCAAAGCAGTTCAGCACCCGGCAGCCACGCGCCAGCTCGGCAACGAGCCCCCGATTCTCGCGCTGGTCGACGAAAAAGCCCGTCTTCTGACCCTCGAAGAAATTTATAACCATGCGGTTGCCATGTTCCACAATTTCCTGCTCTGGTAATTCTGCGCCCCACACGAAACCATCGGCGCTGCCTTCCGCGAGTGTTGCGCTGCTTTTGTCGAAAATGGAGACGATGCCGTCGCCGTCGAGAAGCGTGGAAAAGAGGGTGGCGAAGAGGGGGAACAGACGGTGCATCCCAATGCTATGGGCCTGCATGACAAGCACTCCCCCATACCAGTCGCATATAAGCCCGGGAAGGAAATCGCCCTCACCATTGACGAGACGGAACACATTGGTGTCCGGGCGGCGGAAGAAGCCCAGCCGCCGACGATAGGCTATGGCCGACTCGATACGGCGGCGGAAGAAGGCTTCGTCCACCTCGGCATTGTCGAACGAGAGCACCTTGCAAATAATGGTGTCGGGCTGATAGTGGCCACAGGCCATCCAATGCCCTTCGCTGTCGGCAACATCAACGAGGTCGCCATTCTGCGGGGTGCCTTCAATGCGGCGCACCGCCCCGGAGAAAATCCAAGGATGGCGTCGCTGGATGGCTTTCTCCTTTCCGCGAGCGACGATAAGGCGAGGACGAGGGTTCATGGCTTCAGGAGTTGGCTTATGGTTTGTTGTGGATTGTCGGACTTGAAGACGGCATTGCCGGCCACCAGGGCGTCGGCGCCGGCCTCGTAAAGAAGGGCGGCGTTCGAGGTGTTCACTCCGCCGTCGACCTCCACGATGCTCTTGGCGTTCTTTCGGTTGCAGAGCTCCCTGAGCTGACGCACCTTATTGTAGGTGTTCTCGATGAATTTCTGTCCTCCAAAGCCCGGGTTGACCGACATGAGCAACACCAGGTCGCACTCCTGGATGATATCCTCGAGGAGCGACACGGGGGTATGAGGGTTGAGGGCCACTCCGCAACGCATGCCGGCATCCTTGATGGCATGCAGTGTGCGGTCGAGATGGGTGCAGGCCTCATAATGTACCGTCAGCAGGTCGGCTCCGGCGTCGCGAAATTCGCCTACATATCGGCCGGGGTCGACAATCATGAGATGAACATCAAGGGGCTTTGCAGCGTACTTCTTTATATGCTTGACTACGGGTTGTCCGAACGAGATATTTGGCACGAAAAGGCCGTCCATGACATCAACATGAAGCCATTGGCACTGGCTTTGGTTCAGCATCTCTATATCGCGCTGCAGGTTGCCAAAATCAGCCGAGAGTAGCGAAGGGGATAGTATGTGCATTGTTGTTGGTTGTTTAATTATTGTTGTTTGTTATTGTCTTACATTTTCAGTTTTTCGAAATTGCGGCCATAAACGCCTTGGGTCTTCGAGACCGTGACGAAAGCATTCTGGTCGATGCGGTGAATCACCTGCATCACGTTGGTTTTATCCGTCTTATGTGCCATAACCACAAGCACTTGCTGTGGCTGATGGCTATAGCCTCCCTCGCCGTCAAGCATAGTGACCCCACGTCCTATCTCCTTAGTTATGGCTTCCCCTATCTCCCTGTTCTTTGATGAGAAAACCATAATCTGATAGGTCTGCTTATTTCCATCCAGCACCATATCGAGCACATAGGTCATCGTCACCATAACGATGTAACCGTACACAACGTTGGTGATCTCGTGCGATACAAAATAGGAGCTGCCGATGATGAAAATGTCAAGATACATAATGACCTTGCCTGGCGAGATATTATAGAACTTACTGACGATAAGTGCAATAATATCTGTTCCGCCGCTGTTGCCTCCCATGGAGAATGTGAGGCCGATGCCGCCGCCGCACAGAGCTCCGCCGATGATGGCGCACATGAATGGGTCGAAGGCCATCGCCCCATCTCTGAGGAATAGGTTCTCCACATGTAGCAGCTGTTGCCAGAAGATGAAGCAGAGGGAACTCATGACGATGCCATAGATGGTATTGGCTCCGAATTTGGAACCCAACACCTTGAAGCCGATGGCAAGCAGCACGCCATTGATGATGAAATTAAGCACTCCAATAGGCAGGGGGATGCCTGCTGCAATGTTCAGAACCGATGAGATACCGCTCACGCCGCCACCCACAATCTTGGCCGGCAACATGAATGCCGACCACGCGAAGGTATAGACCATGATGCCGAATGTGATTACCACATAGGAGAGGATTAACTTTGACTTGTTTTGAAAGATATGCATTGTTGATTGATTGTTAATTATTTAATTATTGTTGTTTGCTGTAGTTTCTCGGGCCGAAGATGGAGGAGCCAATGCGCACCAGCGTGGCGCCTTCCTCAATAGCGATGCGGTAGTCGTGGCTCATGCCCATCGAGATCTCGTTGAAAGTGGGTTGGCTGGCAAAAAAGCCTTGTCGGAGGGTGTCGTAAATGGCGTGAATGCGTCGAAATTCGCGCCGCACCTGCTCCATATCATCTGTAGCCGTGGCCATCCCCATCACGCCTCGCACCCGCACATGCTCCAGCTGCGGAATAGTGTGCAGCGCCTCCAATTCTTCTGGCACAAAGCCGAACTTGGTCTCCTCGGCAGCCACATGAACCTGCAACAGCACGTCAACCACACGGCCCACCTTTGCCGCCGCCTTCTCCACTTCGAGCAGATGCTCTACGCTGTCTACGCCATGTATCATCGTCACAAAGCCAATATAGTATTTCAACTGCTTCGGCTGCAAATGGCCTATAAAGTGCCACTCAATATCTTTTGGCAGTAGAGGATATTTGTCGCGCAACTCGGTGGCGTAGTTCTCGCCGAAGAGCCGTTGCCCGGCATCGTAGGCCTCCTGCACCATTTCGACGGGTTTGGTTTTGGAAACGGCCACAAGCCGTGTTCCTTGAGGAATGGTGGCGGCTATGGCCGCCAAATTTTCTTGTATCATTTCGTTATATTGTTTCGTCGCTTTAGAAACGACAATAGGCAATTAATATTTTCAACAGAACAATATTTTTTTTGCAATAGCGTTTTTTGATGGAAAAGTGATGAAGCATCGAAGCATCGAATTATCGAAACATCGAATTATCGAGACATCGAAGCATCGAAATATCGAAGCATCGAAATAACGAAGCATCGAAACATCGAAATAACGAAACATCGAAACATCGAAATAACGAGATAACGAGATAACGAAATAAATAAAATCAAAACAATTAACCAATGATTGTTTGCATAGCAGAGAAGCCGTCGGTTGCTAAGGATATTGCCAAGGTGTTGGGTGCCAATAGCCAGCACGATGGCTATATGGAAGGCAACGGATTCCAGGTGACCTGGACTTTCGGCCATCTCTGCACCCTGAAAGAGCCCCAGGACTATACCGACTACTGGCGCACCTGGACCTTGAGCCGTCTGCCCATGATTCCTCCGCGCTTTGGCATCAAGCTGATCGAAAACAAAAGCTACGAGAAGCAGTTCCACACCATCGAGAAGCTCATGCAAGGGGCGGAGCGCATCGTCAACTGCGGCGATGCCGGCCAGGAAGGCGAGCTCATCCAACGCTGGGTGATGCAGAAAGCCAAGGCCAGCTGTCCCGTCAGCAGGCTTTGGATCTCCTCCCTCACCGAGCAGTCCATTCGCGACGGCTTCAGTGCCCTGAAACCGCAGGACGACTACCAGTCGCTCTACGAGGCCGGCCTCTGCCGCGCTATTGGCGACTGGCTCCTCGGCATGAACGCCACCAGGCTCTACACCCTCAAATACCGTGGCTCACAAGGCATGGATAAGGGACAGGTACTGAGCATCGGCAGAGTGCAGACACCTACGCTTGCTCTTATCGTCAGCCGTCATCTTGAGATTCAGAACTTCAAGCCAGAACAATACTGGGTCCTCTCAACCATCTATCGCGACACCCTCTTCACATTGCAGGGCGACGATGAGGAATATGACAATGGCGCCGCGGAGACAAAAACGAAGTCGGCGGCAGCTGTGCGTGGCCGTTTTGCAAGCCAGGAAGAGGGGCGCAAAGCCTTCGCCGCCATCCAAGGCCGCCCCTTCGAAATTGTGAACATCACCAACAAGACCTCCAACGAGGCTCCACCACGCCTCTTCGACCTCACCAGCCTACAGGTGGAATGCAATAAAAAATTCAGTTTCTCCGCCGACGAGACCCTTAAATACATACAAAGCCTCTACGAAAAGAAATTCACCACCTACCCTCGCGTAGACACCACCTTCCTCTCCGACGACATCTACCCACAGTGTCCCTCCATTCTCCGTGGGCTACTCCCCTACTCCAACCTCACGCAACCTCTGCTGGCCTCTAAGCTTCCGAAAAGCAAGAAGGTGTTCGACAGCTCCAAAGTCACCGACCACCACGCCATCATCCCTACCGGTGTGAACCCCTCCGGCGGCGACCTCTCGATAAACGAGAAACGTGTGTTCGACCTGGTGGCGCGCCATTTCATCGCCGTGTTCTATCCCGACTGCAAAGTGGCTACCACCACCGTGACAGGTCAGGTGCAGACCGAGCCCACGGAAGTGAAAAAGACTGGCGACAAGCTTAAATTCAAGGCCAACGGCAAGCAGGTGCTGCATCCCGGTTGGAGGGTTTGCTTCGGAAAGTGGCTGGAGCAAGACGGCTCCTGGCATCAGGAGAAGAAAAACACCACCACGAGCGACGACGAAAGCGAAAAGTCTGACGACGACAAGATGCTACCCTCCTTCGTCAAGGGCGAATCGGGACCACATACGCCCACCCTCAGCGAGAAATGGACCAAGCCCCCGAAGCACTACACCGAGGCCACCCTGCTGCGCGCCATGGAGACAGCCGGACGCTTCGTGGACAACGACGAGCTACGCGACGCCCTGAAAGAGAACGGCATCGGACGCCCGTCGACCCGCGCAGCCATCATCGAGACACTCTTCAAACGCGGTTACATCACCAAGCAACGCAAATCGCTGATCGCCACCGAGACTGGTATACGACTGATTAGCCTCATCAACGAAGAGCTTCTGAAGAGCGCCGAACTGACAGGCCAATGGGAACGCAAGCTGCGCCTCATAGAGGCCCACAAATATGATGCCTCTCAGTTTATTGCCGAGCTCAAAGAGATGGTGACGCGGATTGTGGAAGAGGTTAGGGATAGCTGAGAAAGGAGGCTGCGAAACATCGAAATATCGAAACATCGAAACATCGAAACAACGAAACATCGAAATATCGAAACAACGAAACATCGAAATATCGAAACATCGAAACAACGAAATATCGAAAATAATAAATAATAAAAAAAAAACGACAACAAAATGAAAAAATTAGCTTTCATCATTGCGGCCGTTGTGGCTGTGGCAGCCTTCACAGGCTGCACAAAAGAGTATAACACCTACATCGACGGTGCTCAGGTTCTCTCCTACGAATACGACATCACCCCGGCAATGTGGAAAAGGGTTAGGGGTGCCAACCTCCCAGGCGGCTACAATTATCTATATGCCAGCTTCGAGAACAGCGACATCACCCGCGACGTGGTGGACTTTGGCACCGTTACAGCAGAAATATGGAACATCTACGACCAGGCCAACAATCTTGGCTCGTGGAATCCCCTGCCCTACGTCTACCCTCTTGAGCTGAACGAACTCGACGACAACGGCAACCATATTATTGTGGCAGAGAACATCCGTTTTGAATGGGAACAGGGTATGGTGACCTTCGTGATTCAGGACCTCGACGGTTTGGAACCAGTGGATTTGAGCTCCACAATCACCATCAAGGTCAACGTGATCCGCAATATCCGCTACTGATTTAGCCTCAATGTTCAACCATGAAAAAAGCCGCACACTTTGTGCGGCTTTTTTCATGGTTGAATATCGTGAAGCGGTCTTTAGACCATTTGCAGGAAGTTGACCTCCTGCTGCGTGAGCTCGCGGTAGCGTCCTCGCGGAAGGTCTTTCTTGGTTAGGCCGGCAAAGACGGTGCGGTCCAGCTTGACCACTTCGTAGCCAAAATGTTCGAAGAGACGACGCACGATGCGGTTGCGACCGGAATGCAGGGCCACGCCGACACAACGGCGGTCCTTGGCCTGCGGCTGGTACTGTATGTCGTCGACAGCTATAGGCCCATCCTCAAGTTCAACGCCGTCGAGCATCTGCTGCATATCTTCCCGTGAGACGGGACGGTCGGTCTCAACTTGATAAATCTTGTACACTCTCGACGACGGATGAGTGAGGCGCTTGGTCAAGGCGCCATCGTTGGTGAAAAGCAACAGCCCCGTGGTGTTCTTGTCAAGCCTCCCCACGGGGTAGATGCGTTCGCGGCAGCATCCCTGGATGAGCTGCATCACCGTGTTGCGCTCCTGCGGGTCGTCGACAGTGGTGATGAAGCCCTTGGGCTTGTTGAGCAGGAAATAGCGTTTCGGCTCGCTGCGCAGCACCTCGCCGCCATAACTCACAACGTCGCCTTCCTTCACCTTGTAGCCCATAGTGGTCACCACCTCCCCATTCACCATCACGGCCCCTATCTCTATCAGCTTGTCGGCCTCCCGACGCGAACAGATGCCCGCATTGGAGATGTACTTGTTAAGGCGCGTCGTGCCATCGAGTTTCTGCTCCGGCGGCGCCTGACGGTTCTTCCGGCGCTTTATTTTATTCTGGATAATCTCGTCAGAGCCTTTTAAAGGCTTAAATTTCTTCGGTTTACGCTTATTATTGGCAAAGTTTCCCTCTTTGCCATTTCTCTCTCGGCCGAAGTTCGGCCTCCGCGACTTCCCGTTTTCTTCGCGAGAAAAAGTGTTCTCTTCCATTTACGTTGTGTTAGTTTTGTCAGTTTTGTAATATTATAAGTAATACTATAAAGTACTATTTAGTATCGGTTTCTTATATTAACTTGCAAGCGAAATCAATTATTTTGCTGAAAACGTTAAAGAATGTTAAGGATATCGAAGTATGTCACGAGCCGAAGTGCAGCACATAGGGTCCTTGATTTTCCAAAGCTTGGGTTTCGAGCACTGTGGCCACCTCCTTCGCCATCAGCAAAAAGATGTTGAGTTGCCTGTCGCGTAGCCATCTTATAGCACGGATATCCTCGCGGCAGGCCAGGGCGAACATCAGGTTGCAGGGGTGACAGGCCTTGCCAATCCACACTCGCGCCTTATCGTCGCCGTCGATGGCATTAGAGAGTACGGCCAGCCATTCGTTATGGTTGGCGAAAAGCCATTTCATGGCATCCACGTCGCCTCGTATGGCGTTGGAGAAAGCGGCCAACTCGGGATAGCCGTTGTCCAACAGCCACCGAAAGAAATCCTTCCGTCCGGCTATGCTCTGGTTCAGGGCCAACAGAATCTTGATGTCGTATCGCTCCAGTCCCAACGTTTATCGTATTTTTGCCCCCAACTGTTTCTCGAGCGATTGCTGCATCTTGGTCATAACGGCCTCGATTTGCTTATCGTTCAGTGTCTTGTCCGCGCTTTGAAGGATAAAGCTGACGGCATACGACTTGAAGCCATCGGCTATGCCTTTGCCCTGATAGACGTCGAACAGCGAAACGCTCTTAAGCAGTTTCTTCTCAGTCTGAAGAGCCACCTGCTCTATCTGGGCGAATGTCACGTCGTTTTTCACCACCAGAGCCAGGTCGCGGCGCACCTCGGGGAACTTGGGTATTTCGGTATAGGTTATTTCCTTGGAGGGGAACATCTTGAGAAGCATATCCCAATTGATATCGCAATAGTACACCTCCTGCTTGCAGTCCTGTGCTTGCAACGTGGCCTTTGACAGACGTCCCACCACGGCCAGCTGCCTCTGGTTGTCGCGAACCCTGTAGGCTAGTCCTTCGGCAAGAAAATGCTCGGTGGCCGGTACCTGCTCGATGCGTCCCATGGGGACGCGCAGGCGATGCAAGAGGTTCTCGAGGTGCTGCTTGGCATCGTAGAAATCAACTTCTTTGCGCGGTGCATGCCAGCTCTCGCCCTGAACAGCTCCGGTGATGAGGAAGGTGAGGTGCTGCGTCTCGGTGAACCGTTTCGTGACGGGCTGCTCCTGCTCCACCTCTTTGTTTTGCACGTATGAACGTCCGAACTCATAGATTTTCTGGTCGTAAATCTTGTGGTTCATGTTGCGTACCATGCATTCCAGTGCCCCGTAGAGCAGCGTTTGGCGCATCACGTTCAATTCCTTCGACAGGGGGTTGATGATATTCACACAGTGCTCCAACGGGAAATCGGCATTGCCATCGTAGAGGCTGCTGCGCGTCAGCGAGTTGTTCATAATCTCGTTGAATCCGTTGTAAGTCAGATAGTCGGAGGCTATGTTCTTCAACTTATTGGGATTAGGTTTCACACCATAGGCCAGGCAGCTGTGTAGGCGTTCGTCGACTTCTATGTTGTTGTAGCCATAGATGCGCATAATCTCCTCTACCACATCGCATTCGCGGTAGACATCTACCTTGCATGTGGGTATGAGGAGCCTCATGCCCTGCTCCGTTTCCTCGACGATCTCAATATCCAGCGATGTCAGTGCCGTTCGTATAGCATCGACAGGTATGGCCTTGCCCACCAGGTCGGCGACACGCTTGAAATCGATGTCGACCGTAGCGCGCTGGATGGGTTGAGGGTAGACGTCGACGATATCGCCACAGAGGTCTCCGCCTGCCAGTTGCTGCACCAAATAGGCGGCACGGCGCAGTGCCCACAGGGTGATGTTGGGGTCGCATCCCCGCTCGTAGCGGAACGATGCATCAGTTTTCAGTCCATGACGCTTGGAGGTTTTACGGATACTTACCGGATTGAAATAAGCACTTTCAATGAATATGTTGCGTGTTTGCATCGTAACGCCCGACTGTTGACCGCCGAAGACCCCTGCGATGCACATAGGCTCGGGATTGCCGCCTTGGCCGGCATTGCAGATCATAAGGTCGCGTCCGTCGAGCTTGCGTTCCACACCGTCGAGGGTCACAAACGGGGTTCCCTCGTCAAGGCAGCGCACCACCACCTTGCCGCCAGCTATACGGTCGGCATCGAAGGCGTGGAGGGGCTGCCCCACCTCCATGAGAACGAAATTAGTGATATCCACAATATTATTTATGGGACGCAGACCGATGGTGCGCAGTTTATCTTTCAGCCAGTCGGGCGATTCACCCACCTTGACGTTGCGTATGGTCAGCCCGCTATAGCGTGGGCAGAGGTCGTTGCGTTCCACGTTGACGCTGATGGCTCCCGGGGCATCGTTCTGCTGGCCCACGGTGATATCGTTGGCCACCTCGGGCCAGAGGATATGCTTGTCGGCTCCCTGGCGCGTATTGAGCACCGCCACCACGTCGCGTGCCACTCCGATATGCGAAGTGGCGTCGGAACGGTTGGCCGTGATGGCCACTTCAAGCGTATAGTCGTCCTTCACCTTGAAGTAGTCTTTGGCAGGCATTCCCACAGGGGCGTCGTCAGGCAGGACCATGATGCCATCATGGCTGGTGCCCAGCTGCAGCTCGTCCTCAGCACAGAGCATGCCCTCGCTCACAGCACCGCGGAGCTTGCCTTTCTTGATCTCATGGTATTCGGTGTCGGAGGTCCATATTTTGGTACCGATCTGAGCGCACACCACCTTCTGGCCGGCAGCCACGTTGGGTGCACCACAGACAATATGAAGAGGCTCTTCCTTGCCCACATCCACTGTGGTGAGGTGCAGATGGTCGGAATCGGGATGCGGTTCGCAAGTAAGTACCTGGGCTATAACCACATGTTCGAGCCCTCCTTTAATGGTCTCCACCTTCTCCACACCTTCTATTTCAAGGCCCGAAAAGGTCAACAGCTCGTCGAGCTCGTTGGGTGTCAACTCTGTGTCGACATATTCTTTCAGCCAATTATATGAAATCTTCATATCTTATATATTGTGTTATTGCGTTAAGTTACTATGTTTAATTGTTGAATTATTTAATTGTCGCCTTCAAACCAACAGGTTAAAGAACAAATTATTACTGCTTAGCGGGTACAAGAATCACTTTACGGGCGCAGTAGAGGTGCGATTTGTTGGAACGGAAATAGCACTTCACTCCATCCGGGCCGCAGGCGTAGACATGCGACGGCGAGCATTCGGTAGAGCTCCAGTAGAACGTGTGGCTGCCGAAAATTCTCCCCATCCCTTTGCGTTCCAAGGTTTGGTTGATGGCCGACCTGAAGCGCCACAGCTGTTCGATCTCAGTTTTCGATGGCAGGTGCCACTCCTCAGGGCCGTCGCCCCATGCAAGTGCGGAGTCGGCGTTCAGCCCTCGAGCCTCGTCGAGCGACACAACCAGCAGCACACTGTCGGTTGCGGTGACAACCACCCCTTTCACGCCATTGACGCTGTAGTAGTCGCCCGTCTCATACGCTCCTCCGCAACCCACGAGAACAATGACGCCAAGCAGTGCCATCAGCATCCTTAACAATCTGTTCTTTACATTCATTTATTATAAGTATCGATTAATGGGTTCTTAATTGTCAGATTTATTAATGTGCCACAAAGAGTATTGTCGTGTGGCCAATTCGTGCTTGCTCAGTTGAACGTTGTCAGGCGTCATCCCGGGTTTGCTGTAGAGGGTTATCAGATGTGTGTTGTCCCATCCGGTATCGAAAGTGATGCCCTTATAGCGGTAGAAGAATTCCTCGACTTCAGGCATCTCAAACAATTCGGGCGAGACGCTGACGCATTCGTCCGTTTCCAGGCAGGGCAGCATCAGTTTCATGTCGTACAGCAGATCATGGTTGCTGCTGACCCGTTGGATACTTGCCAAGTTGAGCACAACACCGATGCAAAAGACAATGGCACCAAGGATGGTGGACACTTTTCGTGACAGAGGGTTCATCATGCCAATCCAGTCGTCGACAAGCTCGAAGAGCAGGCAGGCCATAGCTATGGCGAAGAACGGCAGGGTCGGCACCAGGTAGAACTCCTGCTGCTTCAGGCCTATCATAATAGGCACGATACCCGAGAGCCCCAGACAGAGGTAGAACCAACCCATACGGGCTCGGGATTGCTGGTCGGCGGTGAGCTTGCCCTTGTGGCGCCAAAACAGCAGATAGTGATAGAACGGTTTGCTCTTGATACGCACCATGCTCAGCAGCGCGATGACAGCGATAGGGATAACAGCCTGGCGCAGGAAAGCATAGAGTATAAAAAAATGAGAGGCCACGGTGCGTTCATGAAGTACGCCGCCAATCATCTGATTATGCAGATAGTCGTAGAGGTGATTGTAGACCTCGGGAGAAAAGGCCACGATGATGCCGAGGGTGGCGAACCACACCAGCAGGATTACCGCTGTCTCGTAAAGGGGGAAGAGGAGGCGTTCGCGACGCACTATCAGCCAATAAAGCAACGGGAACGACAGTGGGAACAACCCGGCGAAGCCCTTGACGAGGAAAGCCAGCTCCATCATCAAAGCGGCAAGGACGAACCAGGTGGTGCGCCCTAACCTGTAGCGGCCAGCGACCTTATCCAGCGACAGGCGTGTGCGCGCCACGAACGACGCATGGCTGCCTTTGTGCATGAAAGCAACGGCAAGGAGTATGAAAATGGTCATGGTCCCCTCGAGGAGGTTGCTCGTGGCCGACCACGACACCAGCGGTATCGTCAGCCAACAGAGCAACGGCAGCCATCCGGAGCTTACACTGTTGCCCACCAACTTCCATATCCACACCACCAACACGCCGAGGATCAAGAAAATCAGCACAGAGTAGAATTTCTCCACCAAGAACGAGTTGGTGCCAAACACAGCGTACCATTTGCTCTCCAACCAATAGCCCAGGGGCAGATAGTTGGAGCGGTCGGGGTTGCCTGGCGTGTTGAGGGATGGCAACCAGAAATTTTCCAGTCCTTCCGACATACGTTGCGACACCACGGCATTGTCGACGCCCACACGCGCCAGCCCCTCGGTCAGGAAATTGCCCGAGATAAAGAGCATGAACATGCCAATGACAATCAGATATAGGCTGGCCTGACGTCGCATAGTATCTTTACTCCTTTATTTTTGCCCATGAGTCCTTAAGGGTGCAGGAGCGGTTGAAGACCAGGTGTTCGGCATCGCCGTCGGGGTCGGTGCAGAAATAGCCCAGACGTTCGAACTGGAAGCGCAAGGGGGCATCGACACCATTCTCACTGAGTGCCAAGGCCCAGGATGATGCCTCAGCCTGCTTCACATCCTCCTTCAAACGAGGCTCCACCTTGCAGTTTTTCAGCACCGTCAGCGAATTGGGGTTGAGGTTGTCGAGGAACGTATGGCCTTCCTCCACCTCGTCGGGGGCTTCGGTGGCGAAGAGGCGGTCGAAGAGGCGCACCTCGGCGTCGACGGCATGCTGAGCGGAGACCCAGTGGATGGTGCCCTTCACCTTGCGTCCGTCGGGGGCGTCGCCGCCGCGCGTGGCGGGGTCGTAGGTGCAATGTATGCATGTGATATTGCCCTCGGCATCCTTCTCCACGCTCTGTGCCGTCACGAAGTAGGCGTAGCGCAGACGCACCTCGCGCCCGATGCTGAGGCGGAAATATTTTTTGGGGGCTTCTTCCATGAAGTCCTCACGTTCGATGAAGAGCTCGCGGCAGAAAGGCACCTCACGCGTGCCGTCGGCCTCGCATTCGGGGTTGTTCACGGCGGTCAGCATCTCGCTCTGTCCTTCGGGATAGTTGTCTATCACGAGTTTCACGGGGTTGAGGACTGCCATGCGGCGCTGTGCCACCTTGTTGAGGTGGTCGCGTAAGCTGTTCTCGAGACGCACATAGTCTATGACATTGTCGCGTTTTGCCACGCCGATCTGCTCACAGAAATTGCGAATGCTCTCGGGAGTGTAGCCGCGGCGGCGGAAGCCGCAGATGGTGGGCATGCGGGGGTCGTCCCATCCGCTGACGTAGCCTTCCTTCACAAGTTGCAGGAGCTTGCGTTTCGACATCACGGTGTAGTTGATGTTAAGGCGTGCAAATTCGTACTGGTGGCTCGGGAAGATGCCCAGCTGTTCTATGAACCAGTCGTAGAGAGGACGATGGATGTCGAACTCGAGGGTGCAGATGCTGTGGGTGATATTCTCAATGGAATCGCTCTGGCCATGGGCGTAATCGTACATGGGGTAGATACACCACTTGTCGCCGGTGCGATGATGGTGGGCATGGAGGATACGGTACATGATGGGGTCGCGGAACATCATGTTGGGGTGGGCCATGTCGATTTTAGCGCGAAGCACCTTGGAGCCGTCCTCGAACTCGCCGGCCTTCATTCTGCGGAAGAGGTCGAGGTTCTCGTCGACCGAGCGGTCGCGATAGGGGCTGTTGGTGCCCGGGGTGGTTACCGTGCCGCGATTCTGACGTATTTCGTCGAGCGTCTGGTCGTCGACATAAGCCAGTCCTTTCTGGATCAACACCTCGGCCCACTCATAGAGTTGGTCGAAATAGTCGCTGGCATAATGCACCCCCGCCCATTCAAAGCCAAGCCAACGGATGTCGTTCTGGATGGAGTCTACATATTCGGTGTCTTCCTTCACCGGGTTGGTGTCGTCGAAACGCAGGTTAGTCTTGCCACCATATTTTTTTGCGAGGCCGAAATTGATGCAGATAGACTTGGCGTGTCCGATATGAAGATAGCCGTTAGGTTCGGGTGGGAAACGGGTAAGGATAGACTTATAAGTGCCGTCATTAAGACCTTTTTCTATAATTTCCTCGAGGAAATTCAGCTGCTTTTCGTTGTTTTCTTCCATTACTTTCTAAAAAATTATTACAGATGCCTTCATGCAGCATCCTGAGACATAAAAAGTTATTTTAAAACATTATTTGTTAAACAAACTACAAAAATACATTTTTTTTCTCACATGAAGAAATTATTCGTAATTTTGCAAATCATTTTTTTCAGGTGATGTGCTGCCACGATTACAAAAAGCGTCGCAGACAGAATGCCTGGTGGTTTAGAAATCAGAGAAAAAAAATAAAAAGTAAAAAAAAATGAAAAAAATCTTTTGCTGCCTACTCATAGCAGCCACCTGCATGACCCTTCCATCATGTGATGTCGTCAAATCCGTCGGCTCTCAAGTGGCCGAGCTTGCTAACCTTGCCAACTGCGAATACAGCCTGAAGGATGTAACCAACCTCACCGTTGCCGGCATCAACGTCAAGAAGCTCACCAACGGCCAAATTTCAGCCTCTGACGTCCTCAACCTCACCAATTCGCTTCTCAACAAGAAAGTCCCCATGGCCATGAACGTCAACATCAACGTGAAGAACCCCACACAGAACAATGCCGCCCTCTCCATGATGGACTGGATTCTCGACATCGACGGCAGCCAGTTCGCCAACGGCAGTTCCAACAAGAAATACACCATCACTAAGAATGCCACCACCGCCGTTCCGCTGGGCGTGAGCACCGACCTCTACAGTATGTTCAGCAAGGACGGCATACAGTCGCTGAAGAACTTTGTCAGCAGCTTCAAGAGCGACGGCACCTCGTCGAAAGTGGGGCTCCGCATCAAGCCCTCACTCAACGTCGGCAGCTACACCGTTCCTATGCCCAACTACATCAAGATTGAGAAAAAAACCGGTGCCAAGAGTTAAGTATTGCCTACAAACCAGCAAGTCAAACAACAAACAACAAATTGGATTTTGTTCAGTTACGGATAATTACTTGAACTAACACTTAAAAGCAGCCACAATCACTCGTGAAGCCATGGATGGCGCAGGGCTTGCGCCACGGTTATATCCATATCATAATACTTGTATTCGCCCAGGCGGCCTCCGAAACTCACATTAGGTTCGGAGGCCGCCATTTTACGGTAGTCGGCGGCAAGGGCTTCGTTGCGCGCATCGTTGACGGGATAAAAGGGTTCGTCGCCAGGCTTCCATTCAGAAGGATATTCATAGGTAACCACGGTGTCGGGCTGCTGGCCGAATTCGAAATGCTTGTGCTCCAAGATACGGGTGTAGGGCGTCTCGGCATCCGTGAAGTTGAACACAGCGTTGCCCTGGAAATTGTCCATGCCCCGTTTCAGCTGGTGGTCAAAACGCAACGAGCGCCAATCCAGATGGCCCAGCCGATAGTTGAAATAGGCATCAAGAGGTCCTGTGAAGAGGATTCTATCAGCCATAGCCGTCAGCACGTTACGATGGGCCAAGAAATCGGTTCCGAGTTGCACCTCGACGCCATCCAAAAGTTTATCGAATATTGGTGTATATCCGCCGATGGGAATACCCTGATGGGGGTCGTCGAAATAGTTGTTGTTGAACGTGAAACGCATAGGCAAGCGGCGCAGCACGGAAGCGGGGATTTGTTCAGCATGGCGTCCCCATTGCTTCTCGGAATAGCCTTTCACCAGTTTTTCGAAGATGTCGCGTCCGGCCAGTTTCATGCCTTGTTCGAGCAGGTTGCGCGGCTCCGTGATGTCGGCGAACTCGGCCTGCTGCTGCGCTATGCGCGCGCGAGCCTCGTCGGGCGTATGCACGTCGGGCCAAAGCTTGCAGAAAGTGTTCATGTTGAAAGGCAGGTTGTAGAGCTGCCCTTTATAGTTGGCGATGGGGCTGTTGACGTAGTGGTTGAAGCGGCAAAAGCGGTTCATGTATTCCCAAACGGCCTCGTCGGAGGTGTGGAAGATATGGGCGCCATACCAGTGCACATTGATGCCATTGACGTTCTTGGTGTAACAATTACCGCCGATATGTTTGCGCCGTTCCACCACCAAGCAACTCTTGCCCTGCCTTGCAGCTTCATGAGCAAAGACCGAGCCAAAAAGTCCGGCACCGACAACTATAAAGTCATACGTCTTCATAGCCGGCACAATCAACCATTTATCATATCCTCTATGGCATTCATGATGCACTGCGAAGGCAGTAAGCCATCGCGAGGGCCCAGATACTGATGTTTGAAAGCGTCGCGAGAGGCGCGCATGGGGTCGTCGCCACGAAGAACCACGTTGTCAAGGAAATGGCGGATATCATCGACAGTCTTTCCGTGATAGTGTTGTCTGAAAGCCATAACGCCGAAGTCGTTGAATTGCTTCTCGGCATCAGATCCTTGTATAAGGAACATCACAGGTTTTCCGAGGCATAGGTATTCTGATGTGAAGCTGCCGCTATCATGAATCATAGCATCGGAATGGATGAAAAGGTCTACGTAGCCCGACTCTTCGAGCTGGCAGTTCGGGGTTTCGGCCCAGAAGCGGTAATAGACCTCTGTCCGTTCTACGCCCCAAAGCTTCTCAAGTTTGAATTTCAAGAGCTGGTGGGGTTTGAAAGCGAACTGGATGCTTCCGGCATACTCTTTGGCGAGCTGCTGCATCGTTTCGCAAAAGATGAGGAACGTCGAAATCTGGAAGTTATCGCTGTCGTCGATGGTATGGTGCGGGGCCCATATCACGCGTTTTTTCGTAGTCTCTTGCTGCCGCCACACATCGGGCGACACATAGTCGTTTCGGGAGTACACCTCGATGCCTGGATAGCCCGTAGCAACGAAGTTGCGGCCATGCGTCGGACTGTATTTCTTGGCAAATTCGAGGTGCATATCTGTCTCGGCAAAATTAAGGCCAAAGAGATTTACAGATATCTGATTATAATTCAGCTTATAAAGATTCAGCGTCAAAAATGAATAAGGGACATAGCACGTCAGCTTGTCTTTGAAATTGTAATAGTAATAAGAGGGCAGAATGTCGCGGTAAGGGGTGGTAAAGAAAACGATGTCGGGGTTGAGGCTTTTACGGATGTCATTCCATGTGCCAGTCTTTTCATCGTAGGGTATCACATATTCGAAGCCGCGTTGCTTTATGAAGTCCTCGGTACGGCGCACGGTGTTCGAAAGCTCCTTTTTATCAAAACCTTTGAATTGTGAATAGGGATAGATTACCACATAGGGATGATAGCGACCGCTCTGCTGCATAAGCCTGAAGACATAGTCCAGTTTCCACATCCCCGGGATAGTGAGCAGGAAAGCCACCTCTATCCTATCCTTGTCCTTGAGCCTATGAGCTGCTGCCACGGCACGGTCGTGGGCATTGTCGATCATACGTTTATAAAGAAAAGGCAGGCGGGTACGCAAGGCGTCGCGATAGGCCATCATGAGCCGGAAACGGTAGCCGAATTTATTCATAGTGTAAGGTAATTATTTAATCGTTGGAAGTTGTTTTTTTCTTTTCTAAAAATTGTTCTATCAATGTAATGTCATCCCTGTAGGTGAGCTTAATATTGCTTTCTTCGCCCTCTACCACGTGAATCGACACCTCGGGCATATAGCGCAGCACCACTGAGCAGTCGTCGGTGGTCACGAAATCCTGGTCGGACAATGCTTTTCCGTAGGCCTTCGCTATCACCTCGTAGCGGAAAGCCTGAGGTGTCTGGGCTCGGCGCAACAAGTTCCGGGGTGGCACCGCCTCCACTTCATCGCCATGCTCTCTCATTTTGAACAAGGTGTCGGTAAGAGGAACGGCGACACCGACAGCGTCGTGCCTTTCCAATGCCTCTACCACATCGCTGATGACGCGGTCGGACACCAAAGGACGCACGGCATCGTGGAATATCAGGTTGCAGGGGCCGCATCCTTTATAGGCCTCGATAGCCGAGAGGGTCGACAGATAGCGTTCCTCGCCACCTTGGAGCAACTGGTGCACTTTAGTCCAGCGGTTGCTCTCTACAATCTCCCTCATTAGGCTCAAGTACAAGGGATTGACGACCACAGCCACCTCGTTGATTGCAGCGTTGCGCTCAAACACATCGATGGTGTATTCAACAACGCGACGCCCGGCGATGGTGAGGAACTGCTTTGGCATGTCGCCTCCCAGACGTCGGCCTGACCCTCCAGCCAGCACCACGGCAATGTTCCTGCGCCTTTCCATCTATTGCCAGCTTAACGTTTCCTGTAGATGACGGCAAACAGGGTGCAAAAAACAAGCATCGAGGCCAACTGAATCCACGGATTGGTGGTTATCAGTACAGAGGGGCCGACCACAAGGGCTTTCATTCCATAATACATTATTTTACCAAACACCATTGCGCCAAAGAGAGACACAAAAGTCGGCATTCGCCTCTCCGTAAGGTGAAAAACAGCGACAACCGAGACAAGCTCGGCCACCATACACAGAGCCGTTGAAGGGGTTGGCATACCCACCACAAGCATCGATACCACTGGCAACAACACGCCAAGAAGCAGAGCATTGCGCCAATCCGACACCATCACCATGCCTGCAAGGAGGCACAGCAGCATTGGATTAAGCTTATAGAGTGGCAATGAAAAAGCATGCGACATCGCAGGGACAAGGCACATTGCAGCAATCAGCAGCCCATCAACAAAAAGAATGCGCTTTAAGGATAAAGTCGGTACGCGGCTGTCCCCGCCTGCAATATTCGTTTTTAAAGTAGTCATACTTATTGATATTTGATTTGTTTAATTAACTTTTTTCGCCGAGAGACCCTCCCGTCAGTAATCATACATCTGTTTATATTTTAATAAAATATACAATTACAAAGGCGAAAAGGCCTGCTCATATTTTTTGCAAAAATACAAAAAATCAGAGAGACGGCCCTTGACAATTATTGTTTTTTTTCGCACAATAAAAGAAAACACGGTACGTTAAGACGAACAGCACATGTCCCCGTGTGCACATACAACAACAAACACAACACTTTTTCGCAACCTTAGACAATAACATAAAAACAATGAAAATAGCAGTAGTAGGAGCCACCGGCCTTGTTGGTGGCGTGATGTTGAAAGTACTTGAAGAGCGTGGCTTCGCCGACGAAGAGATCATTGCCGCAGCCTCGCTGAAATCAAAGGGGAAATCCATTGACTTCCACGGTCGTCGGCTGACGGTGATGAGTGTTGACGATGCCATAGCCATGCGTCCCGATTTCGCCATCTTCTCGGCGGGAGCCGCTGCCTCGCGGCAATACGCACCCCTTTTCGCCGCCGCCGGCACCATTGTCATCGACAACTCGTCGGCCTGGCGCAAAGATGCCGACAAGCCCCTTGTGGTGCCCGAAATCAATTTCGACGCCATCAAGCCCGACGACCGTATCATTGCCAACCCCAATTGCAGCACCATACAGATGGTGCTGGCCATCAGCGGCCTACAGCAGCGTTATGGAATCAAGCGACTGGTGGTCAGCACCTATCAGAGCATCACAGGTACCGGCATTGCCGCCGTGCGCCAACTGCAAGAGGAGGAGGCCTGGCACGCGCGCCAAACGCAAGCTCTGGGCCACGACGCCCCTTCCCTTCTCGCCGATATGCCAGCCCATTCGCAAGCCTATCCCCATCAGATTTTCCGCAACTTGTTTCCTCACGGCGGCGATTTCCAACCCGACGGCTACACCACCGAGGAGCAGAAACTGGTTGATGAGACGCGGAAAATTCTCGGCGACCCCACGATAGCCATCACCGCCACCGTGGCGCGTGTGCCCGTCATGGGAGGCCACAGCGAGGCAGTGAACGTTGAGCTGCGTGAGGAATACGACCTCGACGAGGTGCGGCAGATCATAGCCTCCACGCCTGGCGTGGTGCTGCTCGACAACCCCTCACAGAACATCTACCCCATGCCCGTCGACAGCCAGAACCACGACGAGGTCTTCGTGGGCCGTCTGCGCCGCGACCTCTCGCAGCCATGCACCCTCAACCTCTGGGTGGTGGCCGACAACCTCCGCAAAGGTGCCGCCACCAACGCCATCCAAATAATGGAAAAACTAAGTAACTTCTCGCATTCTGCGCATGTTGTTTCGGATTTGCAATCCGAAACTGCTTATTATAAGGATTTTTAATCCGTTTATATTATGCGGATTGCAAATTCCGTTTTCTGCGAAGTAACAACTATATATTATATCGATGAAAAAAATATCCATTGGACGCGGACGGATTGTCCGCTACGGCCTCGCTCTCGCCCTCCTCTTCTCAGCCTGCGGCAACAAAACATTGATTGACGAGACCCACCCGTTCGAGAACAACACATGGCTGCGCTTCAACCCCGAGATATTCAAGGTGCAAGTCAACAACACCGACATCAGCAACTGTGTGGCCCTCACCCTTCGCTACGACACCGCCATCTTCCAACAGTCGCAATTGCCGCTGCTGGTCGACTTCTACATCGACAGCAACGAGCTGCACAATTTCGCCCCCGTCATGCGCCTGCGCGACAGCAAGGGCAAGCTGCGTGGCGAAATGGTAGGACAATACTGCACAATCACCGACACCATCGACGCTCGACGCACCTACAACTCCCCAGGCCTCTACACCTACCGCATCAAGCAGCGCACCAGCAAATACGAGATTCACGGCATCAATAGCCTCACTCTCAAGATTGTAGAGAATTAATCATCTGGAAGCTTTACGCAAGGAGTTCTTCGCATTCTGTGAAGAAAAATCATCGCAGGCCAGGACGCATGTGTGCCAAGCACCACAATCGCAGGCAATGACGCCTGCGTACAGTATGTTGCAACACTGTTGCAACCACTGCATTCAAAAACATTCTGCACATTGATAGATGCTTCAATAAACAAGAATATTGAGCATATAAAACTGAAGCTCAAGACCGTTCCGGAGACACCCGGGGTGTACCAGTACCTCGACGCCACCGGCAAGGTGATCTATGTAGGGAAAGCGCGCAACCTGCAGCGCCGCGTCAGCTCCTATTTCAACCGCTACGACGACCACAGCTCAAAAATCAAGATGCTGGTACGCAACATCCACGATCTGCGCATCACCGTTGTGGCCTCGGAAGTCGACGCCCTTTTGCTCGAGAACAACCTCATCAAGCAGTACCAGCCCCGCTACAACAGCCTGCTGAAAGACGACAAGAGCTACCCGTGGCTCTGCATCACCGACGAGGACTACCCCCAGCTGCTTTTCACACGCGACCGTAGCCGGCTGCGAGGCCAATTCTTCGGGCCCTACCCCAACCAACGCATCCTGCGCGAGCTGCAGGACATTATCCGCAAGCTTTTCTGCTACCGTTCCTGCCACAAGAAACTGCGTTGGGATGCTGAGCACCAGGTTGTTGTTGGCGGCGACCGCCCATGCATGAACCATCAGATAGGGCTCTGCAAGGCCCCCTGCGTGGGCAAGGAGAGCCACGAGGAATATCTCGAGACCTTCAGCCGCATACGCAAGATATTGCGCGGCGACTTCGGCGAAATCGTCGAGACCATGAAGACCGAGATGTTCGACCTTGCCGACCAGCTGCGTTTTGAGGAGGCCGAAGTGCTGCGCCGCAAGATACGCCTGCTGGAAGAGTATCAGGCCAAGTCGACCATCGTGGGCACCAACGTGCGCGACGTCGACGTCTTCTCTATCCTCTCCGACGACCGCTACGCCTACGTCAACATGATGCGCATCAAGAACGGCAGCATCATCTACAGCTTCTCGACCGAGATCAAGAAACAGCTCGACGAGAGCGACCAAGAGATTCTGGCCACCATCGTCCCGGCGCTGCACGAGCAGACCGAAAGCACAGCCCGCGAAGCCGTGGTGCCTTTCCTCATCGACGATATTCCCGACGACTACCTCCACCTCACCGTACCCACGCGCGGCGACCGCCTGCAGCTGCTGGACCTTAGCCGCCGCAACGTCACGGCGTTCCAAATACAAAGCCGCCACCAACGCCAGCTCGTAAACCCCGAGGAGAGCGAGCAGGAACTGAGCCGCAGCATACGCGTTCTTCAGAAAGAGTTGCACCTCAGCCGCCCACCGGTCAACATCGAATGCTTCGACAATAGCAATATCCAAGGAGCCTTCCCCGTTGCAGCCATGGTGCGCTTCACCGACGGCAAGCCCAACCGCAAGGAATACCGCAAGTTCAACATCAAAACCGTGGAAGGCCCCGACGACTATGCCTCGATGGCTGAAGTCATCTTCCGCCGCTACAAACGCCTCGTTGACGAAGGCACTCCCCTCCCCGACCTCCTCATTGTTGATGGCGGGGCCGGACAGATGGAAGTGGCCCGCCAGGTGATATGCGACGAGCTTAAGATAGACCTTCCCATTGCCGGCCTAGCCAAGGACGACCGGCACCGCACGCGCGAACTGCTCTGCTACGACGCCAGCTGGCAGATCGGCACCGTAGGGCTCAAGCCCACCGACCCCGTCTTCCATCTGCTTGAACAAATACAGAACGAGGTGCACCGCTTCGCCATCACGTTCCACCGCGACAAGCGCAGCAAGGGCACCTTCCGCACCCAGCTCACCGACATCCCCGGCATTGGCGAGAAGACAGCACGCGACCTCCTGCTCCGCTTCGGCTCTGTCAAAGAGGTGAAGCTACAGACCCTCGACGACCTGGCCAAAGCCATTGGCCCTGCCAAAGCCCAGCTCGTTTTCGACCATTTCAATCAAGATTAAAGGAGTTTTTCGCGTGGAACTTTCGTACCACGAACGGGAGCAGCGGCGAATGGGTCGTCGGGCCAGGAATGCTTGGGATAGCGGCGGCGCAACTCTTTGCGGACCTCGAAATAGGTGGACTGCCAGAAGCTGCGAAGGTCGGTGGTGAGCTGCACCGGCTTGAAGCCTGGCGATAGAAGCTCCATGAGGACTGGCGCGTCGTCGACCTTCGGGGTGTCGACGAGGCCAAAACATTCCTGCAGGCGCACGCGCAGCACAGGGGCTTCAGCACCAAGACGATATTCGATACGGATACGACTGCCCGTGGGGACCTGGATATGCGTCGGCGCCATACGGTCGACAGACTGCTGCTGCTCGAAGCTCAGAAGGCTCCATACCACCTGACAAAGGTCTATTTTCTTCAGCTCGGCGGTGGTGGAGGCATTGCCCACAAAAAGAGGCCCCCATTCCAAGGCTCGTTGGCAAATGCTGTCGTTATCTACTGGCGGAAGCGCAAGTTCGGGGTGTCGGGAAGCAACAAAGGCAATGCGTCGTTGCATATTCTGCACCGGGTCGGAGAAGTTGACAAGGGCTGCCCCATAGCGGACAATAGCATTGCAAACAGCCTGCTGTATAGCCTTATGGGTATCGCCCTGGAGAGGTTTGGCATCGAAGAGGATAGCACCTATGCGCCTCTCGCTACGGGCGACGACAGTACCCGACTTGTTGTCCCATTGCACCACATCGCGTTGGCGGGCGAAAGAGACGAGATCGGAGGGGTGAACAACGCTGGCCAGAAAAACTTTACCCACCCCATTGGGTTTCTGATGCATAGCAGCCACGACAATCCAATCGGCGCTGGCAAGGAGGTCGGAGGGAGCCACGGCCACCAACTCGCCGCCAGCAAGCTGGAACGTGGCGGAGCCATCGCGCCAAGCCTTGCCCACGCGCTCGGGATAGGCCGAGGCCAACAGAGCACCCACATCGAAAGGATTGGCAGGCGCATTGTCCTCGTTGGCATGCGCAAGGTCGGCATACTGACTGGCAATCTTGGCTATACGCGCCCAGGGGCCGGGGTTGCGACAGCCACGTGCCCTGCGCAGAGCGTCGACTCGGGTGCAGAGCGACACATCGTCGTCATGGTTCTTTCCCCATTCTGCAGAGAAAGCATTAGTGGACAAAGGGTCCTTCTCTTCCAAAATGGCAGCGATATCAGCAGCAAGGGATTTCTGCACCGGGGTTTGTGCCGAAACAAGCATCTGAGCGATGCGAGGATGACAAGGCATCCGCGACAACAGTCGACCATGAGAGGTGGGAGTGCCGTCGGGTGCGACGGCGCCGAGCGAGAGGAGCAGGGAGCGTGCATAAGAAACGGCAGCCCTTGGAGGAGGCGTGAGCCATGGGAGGGCCTCCACATCGCGTTCGCCCCATACGGCGGCATCAAGAAGCAGCGATGTCAGGTCGGCCAGCTGTATTTCCGGGGTTCGGATGGCAGCCATGCGCGCCTCGGTGGCGGCGGACCAAAGGCGGAAACAAACCCCTGGAGCCACACGGCCGGCACGGCCCATACGCTGGGTGGCCATATCGAGCGAGATGCGTTGCGTCTGCAGGCGGTTAAGGCCACTGCGGCTGTCGAACAACATGGAGCGGCAGAGGCCGCTGTCCACAACCACACGAACGCCCTCGATGGTCAGCGACGTCTCGGCTATAGGGGTGGCCAGCACCACCTTGCGATGTCCTGCAGGGCTTGGGGCTATGGCCCGTGCCTGCTCCTGATTGGAGAGGAGGCCATAGAGAGGGAAGATGTGGGTGGACTCGTTGCCAGAAGTATCAAAGCCACTGGCCAGCAGCCCGGCAGTGCGGCGTATTTCGGCCTCGCCGGGAAGGAAAGCCAGTATATCGCCCGGAAAGGAGCGATGAGCATGCAGGATGGTATGTGCCACCATCTGAGGGGCATTGAAAGCATCGGCATCCTCGTTGGAATGGACAATATCGACAGGGAACATACGGCCCTGGCTTTGCAGCACCGGACAATGGAGTGCGGCGACGAGCGAAGCCGTGTCGATAGTGGCCGACATGACGACGAGGCGCAGGTCTGGACGCAAGAGCGACTGGCACTGGCGCGTGAGAGCGAAAGCCTCGTCGGAGGCTAGGCTGCGCTCGTGGAACTCGTCGAAGACGACAGCGGAGACCCCCTCGAGGGCCGGGTCGTCGAGGAGCATGCGCGTCAAGATACCCTCGGTGACCACCTCGATGCGTGTCCGGGACGACACCATGGTATCGAAACGAATACGGTAGCCCACAGTCTCCCCTACCCTTTCCTCCAAAAGCCAGGCCATACGAGAGGCTATCTGGCGTGCCGCCACCCTACGAGGCTCGAGGAGTATTATTTTGCCGGCATCGCCACCAAGGCAGTCGAGAATGGTGAGGGGAAGCAGAGTGGACTTGCCGGCTCCCGGCTCGGCAGTGACGATAGCAGCTTCATGGGCTTGCAGGACTGCGTTGAGCTGCTCTGCTATAGCAGAGACAGGCAATGCTGCCAGTTCGTCGTTAAAGCGTTGCGTGAAAGGCATAATCAAAACGAGAAAGGCACCAGGGAGACTCCAGGGCCATAGATGGTCTTGAAGTCGTCGCGCATGGAGATGACATGGAAGCCGTTGTCGCGCCACTGCTCGCCAAGGGCGAGAGCCTTGTCGCGGTTGGCATGGTCGCGCACATCATCATCGGCGATGAGCATGAAAGCCTCGCAACGCAAGGTGTTGGAGAGGCAATAGTTGTGCATGGCCACGTCGCCGCCACTATTACCAAACGAGAGAACGGGGACCTTACCGATTTCCTGAGCTATCTGTAACACCTTATTAGTCTTTAGATTTTTGATAATAAGCTCATTGGTACGAATGATATCTTCCTCGCTGCCCATGGTGTAGTTGACGCCGGCCTCGGAGCCCTGGCTGGCGGAAACCAGCTTGACATCCATTCCGATGACGCGGTTGGGTTCGATGCCGAGCGATTCGACAAGGGCACGGCAGATAAAGCGGTCGGAGCCAGAGACCACATAATAGGTGAAGCCATTATCCTCGAGATACTTGAACACCTCGAGCATGGGTTTATAGAAACTCTCGGCATAGGTCATGCCCGTAAAGCCATTGGCTGGATTAGCGGCGTATGCCTTGACGTAGGCATCAAACTCGGCTATTGACATGCCGGCGTAAGCCACAGCGGCGGAGCGCGCATGCTTCATATCGAAATGGGATGGCAAGGGAGTGCCATTCCTGACGAAGTCGCGGATTTGCTGAGCCGTTTCGCGCACGCTGTCGGGAGCGAGGTCGCGATAGGTGGGGTCGTCAAGAACACGGTATTCCAAGAGGTTGTATTCAAAGTAGGTAGGGTAAAGCTCGCCAATGAAAGTGCCATCCATATCAAAAGTGGCGATGCGGTCGGATGCAGGAATGAAGTTGGGCGAGGAAGGGTTGGTGACATCGTCGACATATTGCATCAGAGCAGTGAGAGCGGAACAGTCGTTCCACTGGCTGAAGTACTTGTCCTTGACCGACTGTGTTTCATCCTTGGTGCAGCCTATAAATACCGTTGTAAAAGCGACGGCGAGTAAAAATAAATATTTTTTCATCTGTGTCTTTGAATTAAATATGTAAATATGCAGTATTGTTTATCAATTTTTTTCAGTTGATTATCAAATCAAGAGACGACAAAATAACCAGAGGCGGTATTGCTGTCGCGAAATGCCACAAGGTTGTGATCCTCGAGGACAGCGATATGCTTCTGAACCACAGGCTCTGGGATGCCCGTGGAGGTGGCAATTTCGGCGAGGCAATAGCCGGGATGGCCTACAATACAAGCCAGAACGACCCGCTGGATGGCGTTTATGCCATCGATGGGACGGATGATGCCCTCGTCGAGTCCCACGGCCAATCTGCCTGATGTGTACTCTTTGGGCGCCGTTGAGCCTGCTGATGTGTCAGCTGGCGAGGTCTCGATGGCTCCTTCCTGTTCCCCTACCGGCTTGACATCTGGCGTTTTATCCACCTTATCGCTCGGAATCGTTTCACGAATGGCTGTATCGGTGGGGAGTGGAGCGGATTGTGTGCCAAGAGACTGTTGTGTCGAACCGTCGCGTCCCCTTGCCTGCGCCAGCCGCCGCGAGGCATGCTGAATAAAGGCCGCGGCGGACTCCGAGCCATTATCGCCAGCCGAGCCCAATGCGGCAGCATTGGCATCAGCGGGCTGCCTGTCGTGCTCCCTAATGTATGGCAAGACGCGCTTCATGGCTTCCAAAATCTTTGCCGCCTCGTCGACAAGCCCATCGTCAAGACGTTTCTTGAAAATGTCGCCAGCAGTCCAGAACATGCAAAGGCTGGTATATTTGCCTTTATGGACGGCATACATCGGACGGATGGCATCGTATGCCTCCTCTATCCTACCCTGCCTACGAAGCTCGAAAATATCTCTGACAGTCATAATAATCTTATTTTTTAAAGCCACAGTGTAAAAAAAAGCCATTGCCAATACCCAAGATATTGCAACATATCTTTCTATTTTACAACACAATGCAACAACCACCCAAAAGCAAGAACACATTAAAAAAGTCTGCAAATATACATAAAAAATTCCAATTCAATCATCGAACCCCAATCCAAGTTCACCACAGAACTGAATAATCATAGCGGGCAACGCCTCCGAACGTTGCATATTATACATATCTAACTTTTATTGACTATGCAAACAATAATATGTGAATTTTTGCGTATTTGAGACAACGAGAGCAACACACAATCGCACCCTCAGCGATTGCAAAACAACCCATACGATAACTCCTAACGTAAAAAAAAGTCATGAAATATCTGGATCCCAAAGCTGATTTGACATTCAAGAAGGTGTTTGGCGAGCACCCCAACCTAGTGAAGAGCTTCCTCAACGCGCTGCTGCCACTCGAGAAAGACCAACAGATAGAGGAAATTGAATACATGCCTGCGGAGATGATTCCCGAAAGCCCGTGGCGGAAATACAGCATCGTCGACGTGCGCTGCAAGGACAAGCGGGGACGTCAGTTCGTGGTGGAGATGCAGATGCTCTGGACCCCCGAATTCAAGACACGCGTGCTCTTCAATACCGCCAAGGCCTACGTGCGCCAGGCTCCTAAGGGCTTCGAATACAGTAAGCTACAACCCGTCTACTCGCTCAATCTGGTCAACGACACCTTCGAGGACGGCATGGATAGCTATTACCACTACTACCGTATGGTGCACGAGAAGGATAGCAACCGCGTAATTAACGGCCTACAGCTGGTGTTCGTCGAGCTGCCCAAATTCAAGCCCACCACCATGGTCGAGAAGAAGATGCAAGTACTGTGGCTGCGCTACCTCACCGAGATAAACGACGAGACGGAGACCATTGCTCCGGAGCTGACCAACAACGCCGAAGTGGCACAAGCCATCGAACAACTTCAGCTGTCGGCCTTCTCCGATGCCGAGCTGGCGGCCTACGAGAAGTTTTGGGACAACGTCTGGGTGGAATCCAGCCTACAACGTGGTGCCGAGGCTAAGGGTCGTGCTGAAGGCATTGCCAAAGGACTTGCCGAAGGACGCGCCGAAGGCATTGCCAAAGGACGTGCCGAAGGCATTGTCGAAGGACGTGCCAAAGGCATTGCCGAAGGACGTGCCGAAGGACGTGCCGAAGGCATTGCTGAAGGACGCGCCAAAGGCATTGCCGAAGGACGTGCCGAAGGACGTGCCGAAGGACGTGCCGAAGGCATTGCCGAAGGACGCACCGAGGAAAAAATGGCGATTGCAAGGTCATTGCAGTCCATGGGACTGACAAAAAAACAAATAGCTAAAGCCACTGGATTAAACGATAAAGAATTGGAAAAGCTGTTCGGATGACCATCACTGTCACCGCAAATCGGGTCAAGGGGTCTGACCTCTTGACCCGCTAATTGCTGTAGATTATACAATATAATAAAGTGACGTGCGTTTTGGCATGAAAAAACGATAAAAAAAAACGAAAAATAACGATTATGGGAATCATAGTAAGCATCATCGTGGGGGCCTTGGCAGGCTTTCTGGCCGGGAAAATCATGAAAGGGTCCGGCTTTGGTTTCATCGTCAACCTCATTGTTGGCATCGTGGGAGGCTTCATAGGCGGCAACGTGCTGTCGTGGATTGGCATCCAATGGGGAGGCACCTTCATCGGAAGCCTTGTGACCTCGGTAATCGGAGCCATTCTGCTGCTTTGGCTTATAACGCTCATCAAGAAGAAATAAGCGAAGCGGATGGAAAGTCGTATTGCGCCCTATCGCCACGAAGTTAAATATTACGAGTGCGACCGCATGGGCATAACGCACCACAGCAACTACATACGTTTCATGGAGGAGGCGCGGGTGGACTGGATGGACCAGCTGGGCTACGGCTTCGACCGAATGGAGGCCGAGGGCGTGGTGAGTCCTGTGGTGGAAGTGGAATGCCGCTACAAGGCTCCTACAACCTTCAAGGACGTCATTGAGATAGAAGTGCATGTGGCGGAAATGACCGCTCTTAAGATATCTTTCGACTATACCATGCGTTGCAAGGCAAAGACGGTGTGCACGGCGCGAAGTGTGCACTGTTTTCTTGAAAACGGACGTCCTGTGACGCTCCAAATCCGTTTCCCCGAGCTGTATTCCATGATTTGCGGGCTGTGAGAGCCCACAGCCTCACCAAAGCCAAGCCACCTTACATTAAACATGACAGAAAAAACGTTCAATCTGGCCTACTACATGAGCAACGGCATTCGAGGCATCATGACAAGGGCCTATAAAAATGTCCTTTCCAACCCCCGCGAGGCGCGCTTTGCACTGCGCATGCAACGCCTGTTTGAGAAATCTGAAACCCGTCGGAGCATGATAAAAGCAAGCGAGGGGCTTGACATTCCACCATTTCTTATCAGCAGCATAGCCACAACGTGCAACCTGCACTGCAAAGGCTGCTACGCCCGCAACAACGGCATCGCCGACGAGCAAAACGGCAAGCCCACCCTAAGTCCAAAGCAGTGGCGCGACATCTTTGAGCAGGCCGCAGGGCTGGGCATCAACTTCTCATTGCTTGCCGGCGGCGAGCCCCTCACGCGGCGCGACATACTGGAGCAAGTGGCCGAAGTGAAGGAGATGATTTTCCCCATCTTCACCAACGGCACCCTTATAGGGCCCACCTATATGGAGTTCTTTCGTAAACACCTCAACATGATACCCATCATCAGCATAGAAGGCACCGCCATGGGCACCGACGAAAGGCGCGGACAGGGTGTGTTCCAGCGTGCCATGCTGTCGATGGACATGCTCACCCATGACAAGCTCTTTTTTGGCACCAGCATCACCGTCACCACCGAGAATATGCAGATGGTCACATCGTCCGATTTTCTTGACATGCTGAGCCATAAGGGCTGCAAGATAGTCTTCTACGTGGAATATGTGCCCACCGAGCCGGGTACCGAGCATCTGGCCCTCACCGACAGCCATGTGGCCGAAATGGAGCAGCTTTTGGGAAGTGTTCGCGAAGCTTACCCGGGCATGATATTCCTCTCGTTCCCCGGCGACGAGAAAGAGATGGGCGGCTGTCTTGCCTCGGGGCGTGGGTTCTTCCATATCGGACCTGACGGTTCCGCCGAGCCATGCCCTTTCTCGCCCTTCAGCGACAGCAACGTGGTTCAGGTAGGCCTGCGTGGGGCCCTGCAGTCGCCCCTGTTCCGCAAAATCCGCGCCGCACATGCCCTCGGATGGGAGCATACAGGCGGGTGCACCCTCTTCGAACACAAGGAGGAGATAGAGAAAATGGTAGTGTGAACGAAAGGCGTCGACCGCCACATTACTATTCTCTGTAAAGGTCGAAGACGTTCATCGTGGTCCATTTAGTGGGGCGCACGTTGTTGTCGCGCACCGTGGCATCATAGCTCATCTGGCGTCCGGCAAGTGTGGCATCAACGAAGGCCTCCATTTCCGCAAGGGTGTAGTTGTGGAGCGACGCTATCTCGTGGCCTATCCCGTCATAACGGAATATCCAATGAGAATAATTGTTTTTTCGGAATGTTTTCTGGATTTTTTTAGCCCCGTAGAGGCCCGTTCTAAGAACTGGCGGGAATTTCCTATAGTTCACAATCTTATCTTTAGTGCCATTCAGGAAGAAAGTGGGGGCGGGAGGTGTCGCATAGCTGGGCTTGCCTTTCTCGGCGAAGATAGCGCCGGCGTAGGCCACCACGGCGGCAGGTTGCCAGTCCTGCGGCAGCTCAGAAGCGGCGGGCAACGAATTGGCGCGGCAATAGTCGAGCTGAAGCACGCTGATGGCTCCCGCGCTGCCTCCGCACAGCACTATGCGGTTGGCGGCTATGCCCCACTCCTCGGCATGACGGCAGATGAAGTCGACGGCAGCGGCGCAGTCGGCAGCGGCCAAGTTGATGGCCTGACGGAATACGCCAGTCATGTTGAACAGATTTACGGTATCGTAGTTCACCGAACGCAGATGCAACGTATAGTCGATGGCCACGGCGGCGAAACCACGAGCAGCCAGGCTCTGACAATAGAGGCGCACATCGGCATTCTGTCGCGAGCCGCTGTAGAAACCTCCGCCAAAGAGGTAGACCAGGCATGCCGAATCGGGCCGCGGAGCCGCTGGCTTATAGAAATCAAGCATCAACGGTTTTCCATCACGTAGAACGTATTCAAAGCTCTGAGGCACAACAGTGTCGGCCACCGTGCTGCCCCAAACCGCTAAAGGCGAAAAGAAAATACCGGGAACAAGAATTTTGAAAATTGCTAAAATCTTATGTTTCATGGCATAAAAAATGTTAGAGATGTGAAGCTGATAAGTAAGGCAGAGACAGAACATCCCGCAGGGGTCAGTCGGTGAATCTGAAAGTGGCCATTATGGGGAAATGGTCGCCGAGAGGGGTGACGCTGTCGGGGCGGAGGTAGTGGAGTGTGTCGAGCATATAGGCCACGGGTCGGATATGGCGGCCTCCTATGGGGTTGACATAAAGAATCTTGTCGAGTGTCTCTCCGTTTCGGCGCCAGCCCCCCGAGCCGTCGTGCGTGACGATTCCCTCTTGCAGGTCGGGATAGATGCCGCCGCGTACCAGCTCCACCCAGACGTCGCCCACGGAGGCACGCCCGGTGGACTGGATGGCGTCGATGAACTGACTGACGATACTGTCGCGTGCATAGTAGCTGTTCATGTCGCCCAACACCACCACGGGGCGGTGGTCGAGATGCTCCAAGATATGGTCGCGCAGCTGACGCCACTGGTTGAGGCGCGCAATGCGGTCGGGGCCATCGAGGCCGGCGGCCTCATCTTCAGGAGTGCTGGCATCCATATGCATATTGTAGACCACCACCTCCGAGTTGCCTTCCAGCGTCAGCTCATAGCGCCGGAAGCCCTTAGTGGCTATGCCGTCCCAGCTGTGGTCGAAGAGGCCGCAGTTGTCGTTCCATTCCACACGTGCCACCATATCGCCACGACGTAAGCTCTTGAGCCAAAAGCCGGAAAGGCCATCGCAATAGTAGCGCGGAGCGGAGACATCGTTGTTGAAATTATCGCTCAGGATACCTCCGCTCCAGGTGTCGTGCAGGTAGTCGACATCGAGGCGAGAGCGCAGTTGAGCATCGAAGTTGAAATTCTCCTGGACGCCAACAAACTCGCAGTATTGCTCACCGATATAAAGGCTCACATCGGGCATGTATTCCGCGCCAGGGCCGTCGGGGTTGACGTCGACGAAAAGAATTTGGCTGGGCAGGCCGTCGACATTGAGGCTCATTACAGTGAATTCCTCTTCGGGAACGAGGAAATCCTTGCTCCGACATCCCGACATGACAAGCAAAACGAGAAGAAAGGGGAGCGAAAAAACGTATTTTAAGGTACGGTGATCGTGCATCAGATGGGTATTGTTTTTGATAATGTTAATTAACCTGGTAGGAGGCGAAGCTTCCCAGCTTCGCCAATGCAATTAGGTTTTGATAGCGAAACTTGGTACGCGGGCGTCCCCGCCTGCGATGATTTAACTTGGTACGCGGGCGTCCCCGCCTGCGATGATTTAGTTATCGTTTTTATGTGGGTTCTGTAAATTCAATTATATAAAATGTCGCCCCTACGGGGCTATTTTTATAGATTCCCTATAGTGCGGGTGGTAGGTTGAGATAGTATCGCGGAGGTATTGGTGCGAGAGGTGCGTGTAGATTTCCGTGGTGCTTATTTTTTCGTGGCCCAGCATTTCCTGCACGGCACGAAGGTCGGCGCCGTTGGTCACCAATTCGGTGGCGAAACTATGGCGCAGGCTGTGGGGCGAGATATTCTTGTCGATACCAGCCTTTTGCACAGCCTCCTTGAGGAACATGAAGATGTAGTTCCGCGACAGGTGCGTACCCAAACGGTTGATGAACACATAGTTTTCCTCGCCATGGCGTATACGTTGTTGCGAACGTATGGTGTGGATATACTGCAGGAGGAGGTGCAGTGCGGTATGGTTGATCGGAACCCAACGCTGCTTGTCGCCCTTGCCGGTAACGAGGAGGAACTCGTCGTCGGCGTAGATATTGGAAAGGTGCAGGTTGACGAGCTCCGACACGCGGAGGCCGCAGCCATAAAGCACCTCGACAATGACGCGGTTGCGTGCCTGGTCTGGCATGCTGAGGTCGAAGGTGTTGCAAATGGCATCGATGTCGTCGTTGGTCAGCACGTCGGGCAAGTGTCGCGAGCTGCGAGGCATCTCGAGGAGCTCGGCGGGGTTGTCGTTCACGGCATCCTCTATAACCATCATGCGGTAGAAGGTGCGCAGTCCACTGACGATGCGGCATTGCGTGGCCAAAGCCACGCCCATGTCGTGGAGCATGGCCACGAAATGTCGCAAAAGGTCGAGGTCGACAGCTCCGGGCTCGACGCCATGCTCCGTGGCGAAGCGCGCCAGTTGCGCCACATCGCGCAGATAGGCCTCGATGGAGTTGACCGAAAGCTGCCGTTCCAGTTTCATCCAGCTATTAAACGAACGCAGGGAACGTTTCCACGAAGGACTGTCGACGGTAGAGAGGATTGTATCAGTTCTTGTCACGTTGAAGAAAACGAAAGGAGTGACGAATTATTTTGAAAAATTAAGATTTTTTTGCCAAGAAATAAAATAGTTGTATATTTGTAAAATTAAATCAAGACACAATTAATTCATTAACCATTAAACAACAATACTTTATGGCAAAAGTAGCAATAAACGGCTTTGGCCGAATTGGTAGAATGTCTTTCCGCGCCATGTTGGCTCACCCCGAGCTCGACATCGTGGCCATCAACGACCTCACCAGTGCCGACACGCTGGCATATCTGTTCAAATACGACTCGGTGCACGACAACTTCGACGGTGAAGTCCACGCCGAAGGAGAGTACCTCGTGGTCAATGGCAAGAAGGTGCGCATCTATGCCGAGCGCGACCCCCAGAACCTGCCATGGAAAGAGCTTGGTGTTGATATCGTTGTGGAGAGCACAGGTCTCTTCAAGAAACGCGAGCAGATGATGAAGCACATCAACGCCGGCGCCAAGAAAGTCATCCTCACCGTCCCCGCCAGCAAGGCCGAAGATGTCGACGCCACCGTGGTTATGGGCGTCAACGACAATGTACTCACCAAAGAGATGCAGCTTGTGAGCAATGCCAGCTGCACCACCAACTGCCTGGCCCCTGTCGCCAAGGTTCTGAACGACAAATTCGGCATCAAACGCGGTTTGATGAACACCGTCCACAGCTATACCAACGACCAGAAGATTCTTGACCAGCCGCACAGCGACCTGCGTCGTGCCCGTGCCGCCGCCGTCAGCATCATCCCCACCAGCAGCGGTGCCGCCAAGGCCGTGGGTCTGGTAATCCCCGAGCTCAAGGGCAAGCTTGACGGCTTCGCCATGCGCGTCCCCACTCCCGACGGTTCTGTTGTCGACCTCACTGCCGAGCTGAACTGCACCGTCACCAAGGAGCAGATTAATGCCGCCGTCAAGGAAGCCGCTGAAGGCGCCATGAAAGGCGTCCTGCAGTATTGCGAAGAACCCATCGTCAGCATCGACATCATCGACAACACCCACAGCTCCATCTTCGACAGCCTGCTGACCCAGGTCATGGACGGCAACTTCGTCAAGATCGTCAGCTGGTACGACAACGAGAAGGGCTACAGCACCCGCGTCGGCGACCTGGCCGCCAAACTCGCCAAGCTCCTCTAATAGCTTAGCACGGCTGCAGACAGCCCGCCAACACATTAAAAAAAAAGATGTCCCTATTGTGGGGCATCTTTTTTTTCGCGTGCTACAAGACAATAGTTCGGAAACTTTTATTTAACATTTCAAGCGGCATTAACCGCTATATCACAGAGTTCTTTGAAAATTTCGGCATTTTATTTCTTGTCTGGTTTAAAACGCGACTTAAGGAAAAATCTTTTTAGTATGTAGCAATTGTATAACAATGATTTAAGATTTGCTATTAACAAGGTTGGATGTTCCTCTTTATTGACGACTTTAGCAACATTTAGCAATCATCAAAAAATAAGTTGATACAATATAGCCCCGGAGGGGCTTACTCTCAATAACCCCGCACATAGTGTGGGGCTGTTGACAACCAATATTCTATGCGTTTCGTAGAAACGCGCTCTCATTTTATCCATCATATTACCTTATTTTTTTACCGTTGCTTAAAGCGGTTAGGGAGGCGTTGAAAGCGAAATCCAATTTGTTAAAATTGCGAGCCTGGCAGTCGCAGAACCCTGAATACTGTTTCCCGTCACGGAAACACTTATGAGAAGCTTTACATAACACCAACAAAACGCACCCATCCCGATGCGGGAGAAACCCGATACACCTACGACAACGCCGGTAATCTGTTGACGGAGGTCAACCCTCTGGGTCAAATAAATTACGACTACACATACTACAGAGTGCTTCAGAAACGTTATAGCGATATGACTGGCAACGACGTGACATACACCTACGGCACCAAACGAGATTGTTGGTGGTTGTGGAATTGATACACCGGAAGAATATAGCCAAAGATTAAGTGATGGCTTTTCTCCTATTAAACCTGATGATGCCGTTTTTGGCAAAACAGTTATCAGTTTTTCACGTGGAAGAGAAATAAAACATGGCGCAGTATATTATGGAACAGACAATAACGGAGTTGTTTATGTGTATACAAAGAATGGGTGGTTCGCTCCCCCAAAAGTTTCTCCATTGTCCGCTGTGAAATCTGAATATAAAAGTAGAGTGTCAGGATATCATAATCCAAATCAATAGTTTTATGAAAAGACTATTTTTTATGGCCATGCTCTTTATTCCTGGAATTGTATCCTGTCAAAGCAACAGAGACGGATGTTATATAAAGATAGAGGATGGCGAGGGTATTGTAATGTTGTATGTCAGTGGAATACTGTGCAATGATACGGTTTTCTTTATTGACAATAAGTATAAAGAAATTATCGAAAACATGACAGGATTGGAGTTTGGACGTGTTTTCTTGTGCAATGAAAATGACGTTGTCATTGGAGAGTTGCCCATAATTGGACCTCATGAACAAAATTTGTCTGTTATATTTGGCCCTGGCATATACTGTTTTTCTGACGGTCGACTAGATTGTACGCAGGGTTACTTTGTTTTCCCTAGAACCACGGTTAATAATGATGAAAAGATTAATGCTCCATAGTCGTTTCTGCATCATGAACTTTTTACAACAACATATGCCGAACTAAAACCATACAGGACAAGGAACGGATGCTTGCTACAAAGTGAAAACAACGGATTGAAGGAACAACAAGGTTATTGAAATAACATGACAAAGCGCACTCAAAACACGCAGTATTACCCCTTTGTTTTCACCGGCAAAGAGCGCGACGAGGAAACCGGCTACGGCTATTTCGGTGCCCGCTATATGGACCACGAGCTGATGGCCATGTGGCTCTCCGTCGACCCGCTGGCGGACAAGTACCCGAGTATTTCTCCATATGCCTATTGTGCCTGGAATCCGGTGAGGTTGGTTGACCCGGATGGAAATGAAGCGATAGACAATGATGATTGGTATAAAGATGAAAAAGGTCGGCTTAAGTGGAATCCTTCTGTTACAAAAGAGACAACATTGAAAGATGGTGAGGAATACTTGGGTAAAACCGTATTATTGACCAACAGTGAAGGACAAACTGTTTATGGGGATGAGCAAGGGAGGTTGCATACCTCTGTACATTTAGCAGAAGTAAACATAACCGCTGATGCATCCACAACAGAAATGGACGCAAACATTGCTGCTCCTATTGCAGTTCCAATCGGTGCCTTATTACTAGAACGACTTTCCACTGCTGCTGGAGTAGCCATTGAAGCAGTTGCTACAATTGCATGGATAATACCAGCCAGCTTATTATTCTCTGGTGATACCCGTCAATGCGCTACAGATAATGGCAATGATGATGTTCAAACCTCCGCTGGACAGAAAACAGATCGCTATGGAAATGTTTTAGGGGGAAGTGGTAAGCCTAGGGTAAATACAGTCCATCACCCCACACAAAAAAAAAGCCAAAGATGCGGCAAGAAATCAAGGAAAAGGTCGACCAGTAAAACACCCATCTCCCAAAGTGGGGGAACCACACTATCATCCAACAGACAGAAACGGATTAAAGAAACCCAATAGCCCTCATCATGGATTCTAATAAAACTAATTATCCAGATATTTGGTATGGAATTCTCCATATTAAGACCACGAAAAAAAACGATGAGATGCTTGGTGATGTTGCTGGAGCATATGTTAACTTAATTGCAAAAGCACATAGCCAGAAGGAGTTTGTCGCGTTGATAAAGGATTACGCGCGTGATCTTGAGTTTGATTTCGTAGAACTATCAGAGGTTTCAACTTTGCAAGACCGGCTGATTTGCGGGAGAAACATCGCCGACAACCTACTTAAAACAGCCATTTCTCTTGAAGAGTATGGGCATGTAAGATTTGGAACATTTCATACTTATTGATAGAAGGAACAAATGATAACGACAAATAATTGACGACATCAGTACATAAAACCAAAGGGGTAAACCGCACAAGAACCATGCGGTATTGCCCCTTTGTTTTCACCGGCAAAGAACGCGACGAGGAGACCGGCTACGGGTACTTCGGTGCCCGCTATATGGATCACGAGCTGATGACCATGTGGCTCAGCGTTGACCCGATGGCTGATAAGTATCCCGGCATAAGTCCCTACAACTATTGTGTGTGGAATCCAATTAAATTGGTTGACCCTGATGGGAATGAAGCATGGAAACCTGATGAAAATAGAAACCTTGTAGCAGAAAAGGGAGACAACGCTTGGACTTTGGCTACATACTTAAATACAACACCTGAAATTGCCACCAATATGCTTGAAGAACAAGGTTACTCTGTCAACTCGAAAGGGGTGCTAAATTTAAGAGAAGGTGATGTTTTTGAGATTGATCATGGGACAATGGAAGCACATTCAGATATTGACTTGGGGAAAACAGGAAATTTTATTCGGCAAAAAGCGGGTTCCGGAATAGCAAAAGATTTGTTTACAAACTTCTGGAATGGAGAAGGTGACATAACACTGACAGGAAGCCAATTTGCAGGGATTCTAATGTATATAAAAGAAAGCAACCAGTCTCCGACAGAATCTGATAGCAAAAGCAAATTAATTAATTTCTATGATAGTCAGGAGTACTCTCTCGCTTTTGGAAGTGCAACTGTTACTCTAGATGGAAAGCAAAGAATAACAGGTTTCAAAGACACTTATGATTTCGATCCAAAGAAACTTGGTCAGAGAGCGTTGAAAAATGAAATACAAACTCGTGCCGTTGCAGCGGCATCTAATATTATAGGGAATGGGAAAAAATTTAAAGTTAGTTATCCGTAATTTATTTTTTATTCCTTGTTTTCTGTTTTTTTGTGCATGCTACAATCCTATCGATGATATTTCCGATATCTTAGAGACGAATATAAAAGGAAGTATGCGTATGGAAACAATGAAACGAGAAGAATCGTGCGGATTAAATTCGGATTTCACATGCGTTTATGTTTATTCAATAAAAGATAGCAACATTATTATCCGTGCCAAAGAATTGTTTCAACCATATATATTCACCAACTCTGATACGAATGATATAATTTATCTTTATTTGAACAATACTAGTGGTTATTACCGAACACTATTTTCGGACGAAGATGTAAAAAGACTATATATTGATACCGTAAACAGTAATGTGATATATTGCGTTACTCATCTGTGAATGGACGAGAGATTTGTACTTGTCACAATACAGAAATCCCAAGAGAAAACAGTAACTAAATGAACTGTCCAACAATCAAAAAGAAGGGGGTAAGCCGCATGCAAACCATACGGTTTTACCCCTTTGTTTCCACCGGCAAAGAGAGAGACACTGAAACAGGCTACGGCTATTTCGGCGCGAGATACATGGACCACGAACTGATGACCATGTGGCTCTCCGTCGACCCGCTGGCCGACAAGTACCCATCTATCTCGCCGTATGCTTATTGTGCGTGGAACCCTGTGAAGCCGGGAGATCCTGACGGAAGGGAAGTGTCTCTTTCTGATGGTTGGCCTCCTCTAGATTAATGGAACAAATGTAGTAGTCAGGAAAAGATATTCATATTGAACCATCCAAATAAGGCACGTAAGATGTATTCCAATTTGGAAACGGATGTAGGGTACATTCCTTTCCGCTACGGGTGGTACATTTAAACCGCTATAATCATTGTGTGGCCCCAGAAATTACCATCCGCAGAATACCCCATCTCTAAAACAGCCACTTAGCACCCATCAGGCTGCAATGTGGGTTAAGAAAAAAGTATTAACTTTGCCGCCGATAGAGTAAATCACCAACCGAGTGAACGGATATCATCGGAATTAGTGAACGGCTATCACCGGAATACGCAGTGTTTTGTTAAAAAGGCAGTTTTTTTTGAAAAAAGTAGTTCGTAGATTTGGTCGTTTCAAAAATTTTTCCGTCTTTTGCATTTCGACATAGTTTAACACCAAAAATAGAGCAATATGGATAGAGAAGAACTTTTTGAGGCATACCTCAACGATTGCGAAAAAAACAATCCAATTCAATTTCCTGGTCTCGGAAATCCAAACAAAGACATCCTAATAATAGGGAAAGAGTCGACGGCTGTATCCAACAACCATATTCGTGAATTCATCAATTTATGTCGCGACAAAGACTTGCGAGATAAGCCGAGAAAAATAAAACCAGAGAACTACACTTGGCGGAATTACCAATTACTTTTTGATCTCATCTATAAACGGCAATCGAATTATACCGACTATTGGGAT
>JAFSQF010000110.1 GCA_017446745.1 Bacteroidales bacterium | reverse complement strand
TGTTCTTTTCTCTAAGAATTACACGAATTACACGGATTGTCTTTCTACACGAATTAAGCAAAAATAAAAAAATTCAAGTTTTGCATGTATGCGAAATATTTGATATTAAGTCGCCTATGGCGAGAAATCTTACAAATCTACTCAAATCAAACAGATAAATATTGAAAGATTTGAAAGGATTTGCGAGATTTCTGTCGCGAAGCGACACTAATTATCACCAACATAGAACTTGCGAAAGTTGAGTAATCATAAAATGTAAATACCATATTTAATGTTACATAATATGCCGCCCCTCAGGGGCTCAGAGAAAAAAGGATATATCGTTCCCCGTGGGTTCACACCCACGTCTATTATATGCCGCCCCTCAGGGGCTCAGAGAGGATAGTGCATCATTACACCTTATTTTTTACTGTTAAGTGGCTGATCTAAATTAACTTTCATTTTCTTTGAACAGCAATTGCCATAAATGACCAGCAATTACCATAAATAACAGTTATAGAACGTGAATGCCGGTAAATGCAGGTGAATTATCATAAATGTCAAATAAATTTGACTAATTACTTACATAAAACAACATCTCTAAAGTGTAAACAATTTTCGTTCGGTTACTTATTCGTTCAAAATCAAACTACAGCAGAATAGATTAGGCTAAACATTTACCAAAATAATCATCTCAGGATATGAAAAAGAAGCACTTGATAGCATTAGTATTGATAATAACATCATTCATAAGCGTGAGCTATGGGCAGGGGGTCTATTGGGACAGTCTGGAGGTGTGGGAAGTGGGCAAGGTGGCGCCGCATGCCGACGTTGTGCCCGGCGAGAGAGCATGGGTGATGAACCTCAACGGACGGTGGGCTTTCAGATATGAAGAGAGCGCCAGGTCGGGATTTGATGGACACGTGGAGCTGGATGCCAAGGGTTGCGACAGCATCGACGTGCCGGGGAACATGGAGTTGCAGGGCTACGGGATTCCGGTGTATGTGAACATGAAGAACGAGTTCCCGAGCCGCCCGCCGCACGTGCCGCACGAGGGAAATCCCACGGGCTACTATATGAAAGAGATAGAGTTGCCGGAGGCTTGGGAGGGGCGGCGCACATTCCTGAAGGTAGGGGCCGCGGCGTCGGGGTTGGAGCTGTGGGTGAACGACGAGTTTGTGGGCTACAGCGAAGACTCGAAAACACCGGCGGAATGGGAACTCAGCGACTTCTTGCATAGCGGGGCGAACAGGCTTACCCTGGTGGTGCACCGCTTCACGGACGGGAGCTACCTTGAATGCCAGGACATGTGGCGCATGAGCGGCATAACGAGAGACGTGGTGCTGTACAGCCTGCCGAAGTGCTATATAAAAGACTACAAGGTGATTGCAGGAATGGATACGACAGACTATGAGCGCGGGAGCATAGAGGTGCGGATAGAGAGCGTGGCATCGGGGGAGGGAGCTACCGTAGAGATGGAACTTCCTGAGCTGGGCATAAAGGTGTGGGACGATGAGCCGCAGAATGGGGTGACAACGCTGAGAGCCGAGGTGGGGCGCGTGGCACCATGGACGGCAGAGACACCGAACCTATACACCATGACGATAAGGCTACGCGATAGAGACGGGATTGTACTGCACGAGGTTACAAAACCGATAGGTTTCCGCACAGTGGAGATTAAGAGAGGCTTGCTGTGCGTGAACGGCGAGCCGGTGACGATAAGAGGAGTTAACCGCCACGAGCACAACGCACGGACGGGTCATGTGGTGAGCCGCGAGGAGATGGAACAGGATGTGCGTCTGATGAAAGCGAACAATATCAACGCCGTGCGAACCTGCCACTATCCCGACGACGAATACTGGTATGAGCTGTGCGACAGATACGGCCTCTACGTATGGGACGAGGCCAACAACGAGAGCCATGCGCAGGGCTACGGCGAGCGGAGCCTGGCAAAGCAGAGTGGATGGACAGAGCCCATATGGTACAGGGTGAACAACATGGTGCAGCGCGACAGGAACCATGCCAGCGTGGTGGTGTGGTCGCTGGGCAACGAATGCGGCAACGGTGTATGCTTCGAGGAGGCCTATCGTAGGCTGAAGGCTGAGGACCCGACGAGGCCAGTGAGCTATGAGCGCGCCGAGCTGGAGTGGAATACCGACATCGTCGGGGTGATGTATCCGGGATTCGACTTCCTTGGATGGTACGGACGCACGATGGACAGCATCGCACGAGGCCTCGATATCCATAACCCTCAATACACCCCCCAGAACGCACTGCGCCCCTACATCATGGTGGAATACTGCCACGCCATGGGTAACAGCTTGGGTGGGCTTAGTGACTATTGGGACACGATAGACAAATACATGCACCTCCAGGGCGGTTTTATATGGGACTGGAAAGACCAAGGGCTTGTGATGAGTAACGGTGGCATCTGCCTTGGAGGCGACTTCGGGCAACTCTTTGGGATAGAAGACGATGGCGACTTCTGCGCTAATGGCCTTACCGACAGCTGGGGCGAGCCATATCCCTGCATGGCCGAGGTGAAAGCCGTGTATGGCGGGAAGCGAAAGAGCTCTGGAGCGAGCAAAGGGCTGAGCAAAGCAGCAAGCGAGAAGAGAAGCGTAGAGATGTACAGCAAAAAAAACATAGAGATAACCGACAAACGGAAGAAGCTGATCCTCAGAGGAAAGGGATTTGAGATAGTGATAAACAAGGAGAAAGGAGAGATCGAGAGGTACAGCTATGGGGGGCGCGAGGTGCTTAGGGGGATGCGGGTGAACCTGTGGAGGCCGCCGACGCAGAACGACCGGGCAGACCGGAACGGTGCGCGAGCATGGGAAGGGCTGGAGAGACTGAGGGTGGAGAATTTCGAGCTCCGGGCCGCGGAAACCATTGGCAAGACCGAGAGATACGCCGCTGCCGAGGTGGTGATGGAATATGAGCTGACCGACGGAGACGGCGGGAGGATGCCGGTGAGGGAGGTGATCGAGGTGGCCGGCGACGGGGCCATGCAGGTGAGCGTGCGGCTACAGGGCGAGGGGGTCTTCCCCACCCTTGCACGCGTGGGGCTACAGATGCATATGGCAGAGCGGTTTGTGAAAACGGAATGGCGAGGCTACGATGCAGAGCGTTATCCCGACCGGCGAGTGGCCGGCGAGTACGGGACATGGGAAGTGGCCGACTGGCGCGAGCTGACGCACCGGCACGCAGTGCCGCAAGAGGAGGGCAACAGAGAGGCCGACCGACTGAGGATGAAGAGCGCGAGCGAGCAGGTGGAGGTGACGATAGACGGGGCGGAGCTGTTCAACTTCAGCCAGCATGAATATGACGACAGCGTGATGGCAGCGCACGACCGGTGGTGGAAGATGCCACCGGCGAAGTCCGGAGCCGGGAGCATAGTGAACATCGACAGCCGCCTTGCCGGGGTGGGGTCAGCCACCTGCGGCCCCGGTGTGAGGACGCAATACCGCCTTAGCGGCGACAGCACCTACACGATGCGCTTCACAATAAGAACGAGCGACACCACCACGCATAGGCCGACAAGCCTGACGGCAGACCCTTTCGGGAAAAACAGTAAGATCGACAAGGCAATGGCCTCGACACAAAGGCAAGGAACGGTGGACGTCGTTTCGAGCAGCGAGGAGCCCTCGGAGCGCTACGGCAAAGGATTTCCGGAGGCACTCGGCGACGGGCGACGTGCAGTGGCCGGCAGCTACGACGCCGGATGGTGCGGATGGAACGGCGTGAAGACATTGACGCTGACAGCAAAAACGGAAGAAGGGAAGAGGCTGCGCATCGGCTTCTGCAACACCCCCACCGACTGGGTAGTGGCACCCGAAAAGGTGGAAATAAGGGCCGTGGGCGAAAAACGTTTCCGGAAGATGAAGAAGATTAACGACGGGCAGAGAGTGGTGTTCGAAGGGAAGCTGCGGAAAAAAGGAGCCGTGGAAATAAGAGTGACGCATCCTGGAGTGCTGCCCAAAGGACATGCCTATGCCGGAGAAAAGGCCTGGCTGATGATCGACGAAGTATGGGCCGAATAGTGAAAGACAGTGTGGGGCGACAGAAGGTGTGAGAGATTAGGAAATCATGGCGTCGCACCCACGGAGGCTATCATCTGGCATCCTGAAAAAAATACTGCCCTTTGCGCTGTGTGGCTTTGCCGAAATGGATTGCATTGACGGGGCAATGGTGGTAGCAGGCCATGCAGTTGGTGCAATGGCCGTTCCAACGGGGACGTCCATTCACAATGCTGATGTTTTGCAGCGGGCAGAGCTTCTGGCAGAGAGCACACAACGTACAAGCGTCGGAAACAGTAAATTTCCTGTCGGTTATCAAAAGGGCGTAGAACAGCGGATTAACAAGATAAGAGTTGAGCCACGACCACTTGCCGCGCACCACATCGACCTCTCCTACCCTGCCGTTTATCTTTTCGGCCACAAGGGGGAGGCGCATCTTTACCGTTTCGATTTTAGAGCGTGCGCCTTCGGGAGTGTCAAGATTAAAGCCCGGGAGGTTGATATAGGTTTCGGGCATGACGAAAGAGAAAGCGGCACTGAGGCTCATCCCCTTGGAGTACAGAAGTTTGGCGAAGCGTTCCGGCGCACGCCCCACGGTGTCGCCACAGGTCAGGGCAAGGAAGAGATAGGAGGGCGAGCCACTCACGCTGAGACGCTTAATATAGTTATTGACAACGCGCGGGGTGTTCCATGCATAAACGGGACAGACAACGCCCAATGGCTCTTGCGGAGCAAGAGAAAGCGACGGACTGGCATCGAGGGGATTGATTTGCATGAGCCGCTGGCCAGTGAGCTCGGCAAGGCGTGAGGCGACGAAACGGCTGTTGCCGCAGGCTGAGAAAAAGAGTATCATTTGTAGTTGGCGTTGGTGAGTATGCCGTTGGAGACGGTGAATTCAAGGATTTGCCAGCAGTCGACGGGCTTGCCCCGACGGTCGGTGGCGGGATGCCAGAGTTGAGGCATATTCTTCACGATATCGAGCACCATGTTGGAGAACTCAAAAAGCTCACCTTTAGGGTTGTTGACAACCTTGAAATTGAAGGCCTTACCTTCGCAATTAACTTGAAAAGCAATGCGGACGCGGAAAAGGCGCTGACGGGCGCGCTGGTCGGTGAGGCCATTGTTCAGAAACCAGTTGCGCAAAGCCTTGACGCCACCCTCGAAGGTGGGGGCCACCTTGGGCTTGGGGAAAGAGCCGACGGCAGAAGCAAGCTGCTTATCATCAATAGAAAAAATAGCTTCGGGATTGCAGGAATGGAAAGCAGAGGAAGAGAGGGCGAGGCTGTCGTCGTCGAAGCTGGAGGGTGAGAATGAGGAGGAAATGACGACACCGTTTTTTAAACGTAGCTTTTGAGTTTTGGAGACCACGTAGTTGTGGATGCCGAAGGCATCGACCTGCCACGAACCGTAATGAACAACGAAATCGCCTGAGAGCCAAGAGGCAAGACACCGGCCATCGGCATTGAGGCTAATGGAGCCAAGAGTATTGGCCGAAGCGAGAATATCGTTGAGCGGCAGAGTGTTGACGACGGGAATATAGGGGTCGGAGCCTGAATGGGAGGCCGCAGAGACGAGAAAGAGGGAATCGGAACGCAGAAGCCACGTGCCGAAGGGGGCCCCGGCGGAAGGCGAGGCCGCCTGCCAGTTGTAGGGCCAGAGTAGCGGGTTGTTGGAGAAGAGGGGCATGAGAAGCGTAGGATGGTTCAGGGGATGCTCGAAGAGGCCGGCATGGCCGTTGAAAGAGACCTCCTCGCGGTCAGCGGCACATCTGGTGTAGAAATTGACGAAACGTCCGTACATCTCGAGCAGAGCCGTCTGCTGAGGAGTATAGCCCTTCTTGGGCTCTTTCTCGAAAAAAAGGTTGTCGACAATGGCGCCATCTACGATATGGAGAAGACGGAAGCCACGGGCCTCGTCGCTCTTGGCCTCGGTCTTATCTTTCGGAATAAGCTCTATGCGGAGAATGCCGGAGAACCAGTCGGCCACATTCTCCAAATCGGGGTTGAGCGAATGTATGCTAAAAAAATCGGGGCCCACCACGGTGTCAATTCCCGAGGCAGCCCAGAGGTTGGAGGATGGTATCTTATAACGGATAGCCTTGATGGATGAGAGGCAGAGCTGGTTGTTAACGACCTGGAAGCAGGCAAAATGTCCACGATGGTTTTCGGAGCTCCACGACTGGAAAGGAGAAGAGGTATAGGTGCGGAGGAAATAGGTTTGCAGCACGGAAGGGACATCGCGTGGCACGACGACGGTGTAGCGTCGCGCACCCCAAATGAGGGTATCGGGAAGTTGCTCCTTTTGAGCGAAAAGAAACGTGGGCAGGAAAAAAAGGAGGAAAAAGAGTTTTTTCATGGTTGGGATTATAAGGTTTGTTGCAACAGTGTTGCAACACACGGGACAAAGGGGACAAACGGGACAAACGGGATACGGGCTAAGGGAGGGCGGACGAAGAGCCGGCAAAGAAAGAGACCACACGCTCAGTGTAGGAGCGGGAGACTGGAATGGGTTTGGCACCCTGCGTCAACTCGAGGACAAGGATGCCTTTGACCTTGCGCAAAAGCTTGACATTATCAATATTGACCATATAACCGCGATGACAGCGCAGAAGCCCTTTGTAGCGTTCTGGGTCGTCAAGTTGCTTCATGCTATTGTGAAGAATAAAAGTATCCTCCTTGCCCTCATTTATATAATGAATGTTGGAATAGTTGTCGGCGGCTTCGATATAGAGGACGTTGGCCCGGTTGGTGGAGAAAGAGAGTTTGCCACCGCGGTCGTAGAAATTCAAATTCTCTGAGGAACCAAGATCTTGTTCCTGTTGTTTGTCTATAAGGTTATTAAGCTCTTCGATTTGATGACTTCGTTCGCGAAGCATGAGAATGAGAACCGAGGCGCCATAGGGAATGACGAGGATAGAAACGATGTTGAGCGAGACACGCCAAAGGAGCGTGCGGAAGTCGTAATTCTCGTCGGCATTGAGGAAAGAAGCAACAAAGGTGAGTACCAATGAGATAACAACAATTTCAGATATAATCCATGCCACGAGGGTCCATGCGGTGAAATGATGACGTTGCTGCTGGTGGTAGAAAAGGAGACGGCTGAAAAGGAGAATGACAAAGCCTATAAAAATCTGAATAGCAGTATATAGGTACTTATTCCACACCGAAGGGAACTCGGTGGCACGCATATAACCCACCGGTTGATATATAAGAATAAAGAGTACCGCGAAGAGCAACGTGGAGGTTAGAAAAAGGTATATGCCCTTCTTTTCGGTAAGAAATTTTGGTATTTTAAAGTCACGATTAGACATAAATGTTAAAAAAATTATGTGTCGTTCACCCAAAAAATGATAATTTCACCCAAAATATCGTAATTTTGCCGCGAATATTGTGCGGAATATCATTTTTAACAAAATTATTTAAGATTTTTTAATTTTCTTTGCACACGATTTTGGATAGGGAGGCGAAGTCGAAAGCGTAAAAAGAAACGTAAGTAGCGCGATGACAAAGTGTGAAAAGTCTGATGAAATATACATATAACGCAAAACAGAAAAGAAAACATATATAGAATACATTAATATTATGAAAATAATTGGAACAGGTAGCGCCTTGCCCGAGAAAGTGGTTACGAACGACATGCTGGCAGGCTTTTTGGAGACGAGCGACAGCTGGATACGCACACGAACGGGCATAGAGACACGACGACTGCTAAGCACAGAGACGCTGAGCGAGCTGGCCATGACGGCAGCCATGAAAGCTCTGGAATCGTCGAAAATGAAACCTGAGGATATCGATTATATAATATGTTCGAACGTGGCCAACAGCTATGTGACGCCCTCGTTGAGCAGCATCATAATGGGCCCATTGGGGTGCAAATGCCCCTGCACCGACATCAACGGAGCGTGCGTAGGATTCATCTATGCCCTCGACATAGCCGACGCTTTTGTGAAGACAGGCAAAGCGAAGAACATCCTGATAGTGGCCGCCGAGGAGCCGTCGCGCTTCTGCAACTGGCACGAGAGGGAGACCTCGGTGCTGTTTGCCGATGGGGCGGGAGCCGTAGTGGTTACAGAAGGAGAGGGCTTCCGCGATTTCATAGTGACCGGCGACACGCACACCGACGTGCTCTACTACAAGCGTCAGATGGAGGTGACCCCCTACGACCGGGTTGAAGAGAAGACACAGCCCCTGGTGATGCAAGGTCGCGAGGTGTTCAAACTGGCCGTGAGGTCGTGCATAAAAGACGTCGACACAATATTGGAGCGCAACGGACTGACGGGAAAAGAGATAGACATGTACCTACTGCACCAGGCCAACAAGAGAATCAACGATTCAATCAGAGAGCATCTTGGCGAGCCGGAGGCAAAATTCCCGCTGAACATGACAAAATATGGCAACACCTCGTCGGCAAGCATACCGATACTGATGGACGAGTTGTCGAGAGAGGGAGTGCTGAAAGATGGCATGAAGCTGTTGCTGAGTGCTTTTGGAGGCGGCTTCGTGACAGGAGCAGCCATATTGGACTGGAGTGCCATAGAGTATGATAAAGAGAACAACGAATAAGGAAACAGAAAGAACCACAAACACGTCAATAACATATAATCAAGATGAGAAGAGTAGTTATAACAGGACTGGGGTGCGTCACCCCGTTGGGACACGATATAGACACATTTTTCGGAGCATTGCTTGACGGCAAATGCGCCATAAAGAAGATAGAGAACATCAACGCAGAGCAGCTGCCCGTGAAGGTGGCCGCCGAGATCATGGACTTCAAGCCGGAGGACTTCGGGATTGACAAAGCCATGATACGCCACAACGACCGCTACGCGCTCTATGCCATAGCGGCAGCCACCCAGGCCATGCACGACAGCGGTCTGGAGGTGGAGAAGCACGTCGACCCGAGCCGTTTTGGCTGCGCCATAGGGTCGGGCATAGGCGGCATACAGACATTCTGCCGCGAGCACGCATCCATGCTTGCCAACGGGCCGCGCCGCGTATCGCCGCTCTTCATACCCGAGATGATAGCCAACATAGCGTCGGGCAATGTGGCAACGGTGTTCCACGCCGAAGGGCCTAACCTGCCGGTGGTGACGGCATGCGCCACGGGTACCCACTCGGTAGGAGAAGCATATAGAATGATTAAAGAAGGCCGCGCCGACGCCATGATAACGGGCGGAGCAGAGGCCGCCATCTGCGAGATAGCCATTGCCGGCTTCGCCAACAGCAAAGCCCTGTCGACAAGCGAGGACCCGATGGCTGCCTCACTGCCCTTCGACCTGAGAAGGAAAGGCTTCGTGATGGGCGAGGGCTCGGGAGTGATGATCCTTGAGGACTACGAGATTGCCAAGAAGCGCGGTGCCAAGATCTACGCCGAGGTGTGCGGATATGGCAACACCTGCGACGCCTTCCACTACACGGCGCCGAGAGCCGACGCCAAATGCGCCACAAACGCCATACGATGGGCTCTGGAAGAAGCCGGCTGGAAAAAAGGCGAGAAGGTGTATATCAACGCCCACGGTACAGGCACGCCCCTGAACGACAAAACCGAGACCCTGGCCATCAAGCAATCGATGGGCGAAGAAGAGGCTCGCAAAGCCGTGATAAGCAGTACAAAGTCCATGCTGGGCCACATGCTTGGCGCCACAGGAGCCATAGAGATGGTGATTTGTGCAAAGACCTTGCAGACCGGCAAGGTGGCCCCGACAATACACTTGGACGAGCCCGACCCGGAATGCGACCTGGACTACACGCCGCATACCGCACGCGACTTCAAGGCCGACCTGACAATAAGCAACTCGTTCGGTTTCGGTGGTCAAAACGCCTGCGTGGCATTGAGAAGGATATGATAGCCTTTCGCCAAGAATGACAAAAGCTTCTATCGCACATAATAAACATAAAAGAAAATCCTTAGAAGATATGAATAGAGAAGAAATAAAACAATATTTGCCGCACAGGGAGCCCATGCTGCTGGTTGACGAGGTGAGAAGAGAGGGCGAAACGGCATACGGGCTGTATCATGTTACGGGTGAGGAATATTTTGTGCAGGGGCACTTCCCGGGCAATCCTGTGGTGCCGGGAGTGATACTGTGCGAAATTATGGGGCAATGCAGCAGCACGCTGATGCTCGACGAGCTGCAGGGCCGCACGCCGATGTATGCCGGCCTCGACAAAGTGCGCTTCAAGACACCTGTGAGACCGGGCGACACCTTAATGGTCACAGCAAAGATAACGGCACGAAGAGGACTGACTTTCTTCGTTGACGCCGAAGCCAAAGTGGACGGCAAAATGAGTGCGAAGGCTAGCATGATCTTCACTCTTGTGGAGAACGCTTGAAAGCACACCGAGTAGGTATGTTGAAGAGGCCAACTGCTTATTTGTTAATTACAAATCAACAGATTAATTAGGCAGTTAGGCGGAGTTTAATAATGAACCATTGCTTAACAAACAAAAATTAGAATTTTAATATGAAATTGTTAGAGAATAAGACAGCCCTTATAACCGGAGCCTCGCGGGGTATAGGACGCAGCCACGCCCTCCTTTTTGCCGATGAAGGCGCCAACATTATATTCACCGACCTTCAAGAGAACGAGAACAGTGCCTCGCTGCTTGAAGAGCTGAGAGCCAAAGGTGTACGTGCCGACTTCCTGGCAAGCAACGCCGCTGATAACGCACAAGCCATGGATGTGGCCAAATGGGTGGGCGAGAACTATGGCCGTCTTGACATACTGGTGAACAACGCCGGCATCACCAAAGACCAGCTCATTCTCAGAATGAGCGTGGAGGACTGGAACCTGGTCATGGACGTCAACCTCCGCTCAGTGTTCAACTACACCAAAGCCTTCGCACCGATGATGATGAAGCAGAGAGCCGGTTCCATCATCAACATCAGCTCCATAGTGGGCGTGAACGGCAATGCCGGGCAGTGCAACTATGCATCATCGAAAGCCGGCATCATAGGCTTCACGAAATCCATAGCCAAAGAGTTGGGTTCGCGCAACATACGTTGCAACGCTGTAGCACCGGGATTCATCGAGACACCCATGACACGCGCTTTGCCCGAAGAGGTGCGCAAGGATTGGATGACAAAGATACCCCTGCGCCGCGGCGGACTGGACAGCGATGTGGCCAAAGTGTCGCTATTCTTGGCATCAGAACTCTCGGCCTACGTTACCGGTCAGGTGATTCAAGTGGACGGCGGTCTGGGTTGATGGAGGTTGAACTGTTGAATTGTTGTTGACGAACCAACAGACAAAAAGAACGGTTAAAAACAAATAGTAAAGCGTTGTTTATTATTAACATTCGCTTACAAAAACACCAAACAGGAAATAATAATAAAATAATATAACGAATATGAACAGAAAAGAGATGACCCGAGAGCAGCTTACCGAAGCCATACGCGCCATAATAGAGGAGCGTCTTGGCGTGGCTGCCGATGAGATTACGGAAGAGAAAAGCCTGGTGAACGACCTTGGTGCCGATTCGCTGGACAGCGTGGAACTCATAATGTCGATAGAGCAGAAATTCGAGATGACCATCCCGGAAGAGGCCACGGAGCAGATAAAGACCGTTGGCGACATTATAGACTACGTAGAGAAAAATTAAAAAGTATAAGGAACAAGTATTAAAGAGACAAGAATGCTGAATATTGTAGTATTAGCGAAGCAGGTGCCCGACACGCACAACGTGGGTGCCGACGCGATGAATGCCGACGGCACCGTGAACCGTGCCGCGCTGCCCACAGTGTTCAATCCTGAGGACCTGAAGGCCCTGGAGATGGCTCTTCAGGTGAAAGACCAGGTGGAGGGGAGTAAGGTAACGGTGGTCACTATGGGGCCCCCGCGAGCAGCAGAGATAATAAAAGACTCTATATCGCGTGGTGCCGACGACGGCTTCGTGCTCAGCGACATGCGCTTCGCCGGAGCCGACACCCTCGCCACAAGCTACGCCCTTTCTCAAGCCATCAAGCAACTGGGGCCGGTAGACCTCATCTTTGGAGGCCGCCAGGCCATCGACGGCGACACGGCACAGGTGGGGCCGCAAGTGGCCGAGAAGCTGGAGATGCCTCAGGTGACCTATGCCGAGAAGCTTTTAGGCGTTGACGACAAAGCGATATGCATACGCAGACGTCTGGAGCATGGCACAGAGGATGTGAAGGCACAGCTGCCCGTGCTGGTCACCGTGACCCTGGCAGCCCGTGATTGCCGCTTCCCCAACGCACACCGACTGATACGCCACGCCAAAGACGAAGTGCGCATGACCAACGCCGACGCCATCAACGCCGACATGGAGCGCCTCGGCCTGAAAGGCTCGCCCACCAAGGTGAAAAAAATTGAGAACGTGGTGCTGGCACACAAAGAGAGCGTGAGGTTGGAGCCCACGGAGGCATCGCTGAACGAATTGAGCGCCACACTGATAAAAGAACACATACTATAATGATTTCGCGACGGAGTCGCGAGACAGCGCACTCCCAGCATTAAAAGGGAATTTTATGAACAACGTATTAGTATATTGCGAGATAAATGAAAAAGGAGCGATAGCCGACATCAGCCTGGAGCTATGCACCAAAGGGCGCCAACTGGCCACCCAGCTGGGTTGCAAGCTCGAGGCGGCGGTGATGGGCAGCGGCGTGAAGAGCGCTGCCGAGACGCTTTACCCTTACGGAGTAGACACGGCGTTTGTGGCCGACGACAAGAGGCTCTCGCCCTACCGCACCCTGCCCCATTTCGAGGTGCTCTCAACCCTCATAGAAGAGCAGAAGCCACAGATAGTGCTCTTCGGTGCTTCGAGCGTGGGACGCGACCTGGCCCCACGTATAGCCTCCAAGCTGAAATGCGGCCTCACAGCCGACTGCACACAACTCGAGATTGGGAGCCATGAGGATATCAAGACAAAGAAAACCTACGACAACATCCTTCTCCAAATCCGCCCGGCCTTTGGCGGCAACATCATAGCCACCATAGTATGTCCTGAGACACGGCCGCAGATGGCCACGGTGCGCGAAGGGGTGATGAAGAAAGAGATTCTCGACGCCAACTACAAAGGCGAGATAGCGCCCGTGAAGGTGCCGTCGACACTTGATGCCGCCGACAAGGCAGTGGAAATCCTGAAGCGCGAGATCGAAGAGCAGAAAATAGACATCAAGGGAGCGCAGATTATCGTGGCCGGAGGCTACGGCATGGGCAGCAAGGAGAACTTCGCGCTTCTCCACGATTTCGCCCACCTCATAGGCGGCAGCGTGGGAGCCACCAGAGCCGCCGTAGATGCCGGATTCTGCGAAGGAGAACGCCAGATAGGCCAGACAGGAGTGACGGTACGCCCCAAGCTGTACATCGCTTGCGGCATCAGCGGAGCCGTGCAGCACAGGGCTGGCATGGAACAGAGCGCAAAAATCATAAGCATCAACACCGACCCCGACGCCCCCATCAACGCCATAGCCGACTACACGATAGTGGGCGACGTGATGACCGTGATTCCTCAGTTTATGGAAGCCTACAAGAAGAACCTGAAATAATAATCGTTGCAACACTGTTGCGACATACAGAACAGGACAGGAAAAAGGGATTATAACTTTTTGAGACAAAGACATGAATTATTACAACGATAACGAAAATCTTAGCTTCTACCTGCATCATCCCGACATGGAGCAGGTGGTGGCCACCAAGGAGAAGAATTTTGCCCAAGCTGGCCAACACCCCGAGGCACCCGCCAACACCGACGAGGCCATAGAGCAATATGAGATGGTAATGAAGCTGTTGGGCGACATTGCCGGCGACGTGATAGCGCCAAACGCAGAGGCTGTGGACCACGACGGGCCGCAGTTGGTGGACGGACACGTGGAATATGCAGCCGGTACACGCCAGAACCTCGACGCACTGGTGCAGGCCGGACTCTACGGCATGGCCTTGGAGAGGAAATACAACGGGCTGAACTTCCCACGTGTGGTGGAGGTTATGGCAGCAGAGATGATAGCACGCGCCGATGTGGGCTTTGCAACAATCTGGGGACTACAGGACTGCGCTGAGACCATACAACATTTTGGCAGCGAGGAACTGAAGGACAAATACCTGCCGCGCATCTATCAGGGAGCCACCTGCTCTATGGACCTCACAGAGCCCGATGCCGGCAGCGATTTGCAGTCCGTCAGGCTGAAGGCGACATGGGACGAGGGTGCTAACTGCTGGCGCCTCAACGGTGTGAAGCGTTTCATCACCAACGGTGACGCCGACCTCCACCTGGTATTGGCCCGCAGCGAAGAGGGCACGAACGACGGTCGCGGCCTCAGCTACTTCGTCTTCGACAAGGCCGACGGAGGTATGACCGTGCGCCGCATAGAGAACAAAATGGGCATCAAGGGTTCGCCCACTGCCGAGCTACAGTTCACCAACGCTCCGGCACAGCTGGTAGGCGAAAGGCGACTGGGATTGATAAAATATGTGATGTCGCTTATGAACGGGGCCCGACTGGGCGTTGGAGCCCAGTCGATAGGACTGTGTGAAGCAGCGTGCCGCGAGGCAGAAGCCTACGCAGCCAGCCGCGAGCAGTTCGGCAAAACCATCGACAAGTTCATTGCCGTACAGGACCTGCTGTCCCAGATGCGCGCACGTACCGATGGCGCACGCAGCCTGATGTACGAGACAGCCCGCTATGTGGACCTCTCGGCCTCCTCCAAGCCAGCATCGCGTATTGCCGACATCCTTACGCCACTGGTGAAGCTCAACGCCAGCGAGTTTGCAAACCGTTGCGCATACGACTGTATCCAGGTGCATGGCGGCAGCGGCTTCATGAAAGAATATGCGTGCGAACGCCTCTACCGCGACGCCCGCATCCTCTCCATCTACGAGGGCACGAGCCAACTACAGGTGGTGGCGGCCATGAAGGGTATTGCCAGCGGAGCCTACCTCAAGCAGATTGAAGCCTACGATGCCAAAGCATCCTCGTTCGACAGCCTCACCGACGAGATGAACAGCTGCATAGCGACGTTGCGAAAAGCCACAGCCGACTACAAGAGCCTCTACGAGATGGCCACAAGCGAGGGAACCACAAGCGAACGCTTCGAGCATTCCACACGCGCCCTCACCGAGGTGCTGAGCAACATCATCATGGGATACCTGCTGCTGCTCGACAGCCAGCGCGAGCCACGCTACATGAAGAGTTGCCACTACTTCGTCAAAGAGGCCATAGGCGAGGTCAGCAAACACCTTGCCGCACTGAGCTGCTGACTATAGGCCGCACAACACATGAGAACAAAAAAAAGCATCGCTTTCGCGATGCTTTTTTTGTTTGAACAGCAGTCATGTGTGGTTTCAACAATATGTTTAATCAATGAACTGTTTATTTGTTGCCCATGAATCGACATATAAGACAACAAATTGAATGTCATCCCATCACAGTAGCCTGCCTAAATAATTCCTTTCTATTGCTATCGAATGAAGAGCAAGATGAGAGAAGATATGTGGATGTGTTATTTTATGTGTTGCGACAGCAATTCGTCGAGCTCGTTCACCGTGAAGTCGCGTGCCATGATGGTGCCATCTGGGGCGAAAAGGATCATTGCCGGTATGGTACTCACACCATACGTTCTGGCAGAGAGGGCGTCGGGGTCGGAAAGGACGGTCCACTTGATTTGCAAGTCGGCAATGGCTTTGCGGGTGTCGTCGATTTTGTCGCTCACAGCAATACCATAAACCTTCAGCTGTCCGTATTTTGCCACAGTGCTTTGGAGGAGAGGCATGGCCTGACGGCATGGGCCACACCAAGAGGCCCAGAAATCGACAAGTACGTAGTTGCCCTTGCCGATAATGTCGGCGAGTGCTGAGGGGTTGCCATCAACGTCGACCAGGCTGACATCCACGAAGGAATGTCCCGGCTGGGTTTGGCGCATGGTCTCCAATTGCTGGAAGAAAGGAGCCACCATGCTGCTGGTGCGTGCCTCGGTGGGAATCTGAGCTGCCAAGGAATCCACAAAGGGGAAGTCAAGATATGGCGACAGCTGAGAGAGCGTGAAGGCACCGACGAAGTCGGCGGAATGTTCGGTCCAATGGTTGTTCAAGAAGTTGCGTAACGCCTCGGGCGAGCCTTCTTCCATCATGATAGTAGTGATGGAATCCATCCAAACGGCGATGCCATCGTTGATGGGGGTGCCGGTGACGAACTCGGAGAGCGTATCGATTTTAATGTCGCCAGGTTCAAGGAATAGCGACCACGCGACGGCGGGGTACTGGTCGATGCCACCAGGATGCAGGACAAGGAAACGCAGGGTGTCGGGGGCTACACCTTTGAAAAGGAACGAGCCCTTTTCGACGCGCGCCGAATCAATAGCGGTGGGCATTTCGCTTTCTGTAGAATAGAGGTAAACCCACTCGGCATCAACGCTGGCAGGAAGCGTACCGCTTATGGTATAGTCGCGGTCGGAGTGTTTGCCGCCACAAGAGGCCAGCAAAGACAGTAGAGCTATGGGAAGAAAAAGCTTTTTAAGATACATAAATAATTTTTTTTAAATTAGACATTTGATTCTGGGGGTTGCAACATGGTTGCAACATACGGGACTATCGGGGTTGCAACATTGTTGCAACATACGAGACGAGGGGCTGGAGGAACGGTGAGGGGCTATTTAAAGGCATTTTCGGAGAGGCCATGGCCGCTGAGGGCGAGGTCGTCCATGTAAGAGGGGACGGGGCGGCCAAGATATTTGTCGACATAAAGCTTGGCGAGATACTGGCCCAACATGAAGCCATGCCCACGAAGGCCGGTGAGGAGCCCCACGGAGGGGTCGACAATATAGCGCGGTTCGGTGTAGCGCCCGGCCCATACGGCATGGAAGCCAACCTCACGAAGGTTGGGGATCCACTCGGCAAAGACCTCGGAGACAATCTCAAGGAATTCTTTGGAGTTGTATTTGATATTCTGACGTGTCTCGTAGGCGTCGGTGTCCGGCGAGGCGCAGCCGATGATCTGTCCCGTATGGAAGAACTGCTGGCCATAGACGGCAGAGAAGCCCTTATAGTGACGACGGTCGATAATCATATCGAGCGAATCGCCGTGGACACCCAGATTGGGGAGACGGCGTGTGATGAAAGCCTGATGCTTGACGGGATAGAGTCCAGTGTCGATGCCCAGCATATCGGTGAAGCGTTCGGCGCCCCACCCCATGGAGTTGACGAAATGGTGGGCAAGGAACTCAACATAATGCCCCTCATGAGTACGCACAAGGGCAAGGAATTTGTCGCCCTGACGGCTGACGCTCAGGAGCTCGCAATCCTCGAAGATGCGACCGCCGAGCGAGGTGCCGATACCGCGGATGTAATCAATGACGCGTCCTGGAGTGGCCTGCCAACAGTCGCGCGTGATGAGAGCATGAGAATAGGTGTCGCGCGAATCGTCCCAATATGGAGAGATCTCGTTCTTGAAGTCCTTACGGTCGACCATATAGGCATCGGACCAGGCACGCGAGGCATCGAGAGCGCGATAGGTGGCATCGTCGTGGACAAGATTGACGTAGCGTGTGGGCTTATAGTTGATATTGTGCACTTTCTGAATTTCCTTGAAGATTTCATGGCTATGAGTAGCGATGTCGGCGATATCGGGATTGGAGAAAGCCGGACGACCGCCACCGATATTGCGCCACGATGCGCCACGGCTCCAGTTGACCAGCACCGGCTTCAGTCCCGCCTCGGAGAAATAGCGGAAAAGGCCGCTACCCGCAATGCCACCGCCAGCGATCAGCACGCGCACCTCTTCCCGGCTCACGTTGTTGCTCTTGGGGAATACGAAGACCTCTTTAGTTTCCGGGGTGAAGACATCGCCCAAGGTGACAGGGGCCGACAGAGGGGCACGCGGAGTGGCATCGCCGGTCACCTCTATGCCATGTGCGCGCAGAATCTGCTTGGCACGAGGGATGCAGCGTTTTCCGCGGCATGGGCCCATGCCCATACGTGTTATGTGCTTCAGTTCGTCGACCGAAATGTATTTCCTGTCACCCACAACCTTCAGCAGCTGTTCAAGCGTCACGTCTTCGCAATGGCATACGTAGATCGGGTCGTTGGCTTTCGGCTTGGGGGCCTCGGAGAGAGGGAGAGGCTCGGGGTACTTGTCGCAGAGGATAAAGCCCTTGATATCAGTATAGGTATAATAGAAAAGTGCCGTGACAAGAATACGTGCAACATTGGTACGGTTTGGCTTGATGAGGATTTTTTCGATACAGCCCTCTCCTATCCTATCGCCATCGTTGTCGACAAGGAACACCTTGGAGCCCTCATCAACATGATATTCTATCGGCAGGAAGCACCAATGTTTCTGGGTGTTATAGCCAAAGATAGCCAATCCCGGGCATTGATAGACGCATTCCATGCAACCGATGCACTTATCGTAGTCCACAACGGGCGTGGAGGAGGTGGATGCTTTGGTGATTGCTCCCTGAGGGCAAGAGAAAGAGCATGGGTTGCAGGCAAAACCATAGAGACAGTTGATCTGGACAAACGGTCTGAGTTTCTGACGTTCATACGACGGTTTTTGAGGCTCGTCGAGAATGCGGATTGGGCGCTGCTGTGAGTCTATATATTGGCGGGAAAGCTCGAGATATTCGTCATAATTGAAGCGGATGCCCATATTCTGAGCCACCTCGTAGGCGGCCTGACGGCCACGTAGAACCGCCGAAGTGCCTTCACCGATGCGCACGGCGTCGCCCACTCCATAAGTGTAGAGGCCGAAGACCTCGCGGCCCTTAACGAGAAGCTGGTTGTCGGGGACCAGGCCGGTGCAGATATTAATGATATCGATACCCTCCAGTGTCTGCTCGGTGCCTGGTATGGGCTTGAAGTTCTCACATTTGGCGATGACGGCCCCGGTGATAGCCGTGCGGTCGGCATTGGGGATGGCGCGGACAAGGGTGTAGCCAGTCATGATAGGTATGGCGAGACGGCGCACCCGGTTGGCCTGAACAGGGAAGCCGCCCTCGTGGGGCATAGCCTCGATGATGGCACGGATATTAGCGCCGGCCTGCATACCCTGGTAGGAAGTGAGGTAGCCGATATTGCCGGCCCCCACCGTAAGGACGTTCTTTCCCAGCAGGGTATGTTCCTGATTCATCATTTTCTGAAAGACGGCGGCGGTGTAGACACCTGGGACGTCGTCGTTCTCGAACGAGGGCATGAAAGGGACAGCCCCCGTGGCCACGACGAGATGGTCGGCATCGATATATGACACCTCCTGCGTCTCGACATTCTTGATGGCAATACGGCGGCCCTCGAGCAAATCCCACACCACGTTGTTGAGCAAGATGCCATCGAGGTTGTCGCCTGCCAGAGTACGTGCGATATCGAAACCGCGCATGCCACCGAATCTTTTCTCCTTCTCGAAGAAGAAAAACTGGTGGGTCTGCATATTGAACTGACCACCAATCTTGGCATTGCTATCCACCACAATGTTGTCTATGCCGAAGAGGTTGAGTTGCTCGCGGCATGCCAGCCCGGCAGGGCCAGCGCCGATAATGGCCACCTGAGTTTTATAGACCTTCACCTCGCGACGGCAGGGTTGCGAAGGCTCAGGGAAATAGTCTTTGCTTAATTCACAGACTTCATGAACATTGTCGACAGGGGTAATGCAGATACGGCGGATGCGACCGTCGACGAGCATCTCGCAAGCGCCGCATTTGCCAATACCGCACTCCAGGCTACGTGGTTTGCCGTCGAGGCTGTGACTATGGACCGGGAAACCGGCCTGATGCAAGGCGGCAGCAATGGTGTAGCCCCGACGTCCCTGTACAGTGTGACCATTAAAAAGAAACTCGACAATTTCCGATTGAGGAATGTCGAGAATGGGATGGTTTTCGATTCTATACATAGTATAAAAGTCTATGGATTAATAATATATTTGTTCTATGTTTATTTAAAACCAGAGAGCAAAAATAATAATATTAACCCAAAGAGACAAGAAAAAAAGTCAAAAAAAAATCTACATAAAACATAAACAGATTTAAACCAAACGATTAACCATCATTCAAATGATCAGCGTCTGACAAAGGAATACTGACGTACCGAACTAAACGGAGGATCATAACAGAGGGTAAGTTTCTTGCCCGATGAGGAGAGGCTTAACGAAAGAGAATAATTGTGATTCTCATAGTCGTCGCCATCGAAATAGCTTTGCGAAATAATAAGGACGGAGTCGGTGGTGATTTGATAAGACCAAGAAGCATTGTCGGTAAAAGGGCGGTAGTTCCAGGAGCCATTTTTTACAGAGAGCGAACCATCGTCGAAATGAAGTATCAGAGAGGACGATTTGGCAGGCTGAACACTAACCCAGTAGCCGTCAAGGATATCGTTAGGCAGGTATGATTCCGATTCGCACGAGAAGAGAAATGGGACGAGAAGAAAAAGAAAAAGGGCCTTGTTTTTCATAAGAATGAGGGTCTGTTGGATAATTGAAATGATAAACTATTCTAAATATGTTTATATTCAATAAACGGAAGAAAGAACATAATATTACATCCAATTAGTGAACATTTCGGGAGTCTCCTCCCGAAGCATGAATACTCATCGCGGGCGAGACGCCCGCGTACCACGCGCATAAACATCGCTGGCAGAGGACTGTTGTCGTCTTGGTACGCGGGCGTCCCGCCTGCGACAATCGTTTCTACCCACTTATACACATCGCGGGCGGGGACGCCCACGTACCACACGCATACACATCGCGGGCGGGGACGCCCGCGAACCACAGACAAAAAAAGAGGACATCCCTTGAAAGGAACGTCCTCCTGTGAAGATTGGCGGCGACCTACTTTTCCACAAACAAGTGCAGTATCATCGGCGATGCCGGGCTTAACTTCTCTGTTCGGAATGGGAAGAGGTGAACACCGGCTCAATAGCCACCAAAATGTTTTTCTGCGGTCATCTTGCAACGGCCACAGCTGACCATATTGGCGGAGACACATAGGGGAGTGTACAACGGAAAGTCCTCGGGCTATTAGTACCGCTCGGCTTTGCCATTGCTGGCTTTACACCTGCGGCCTATCAAGGTCGTCGTCTACGACCGCCCTGTGACGAAGTCTCATCTTGGGGCCGGCTTCGCACTTAGATGCTTTCAGCGCTTATCCGATCCAGACATAGCTACCCGGCGGTGCCACTGGCGTTACAACCGGTACACTAGAGGTCTGTCCAACTCGGTCCTCTCGTA
>JAFSQF010000015.1 GCA_017446745.1 Bacteroidales bacterium | reverse complement strand
ATCTGCCAACGGTTTCTGTAAAGGTTTGCCACATCGATGGCGGCAATCTCCGTGTTGTTGGTGATGAATGCGAGTTCTCTGTCATTGTCGGCATCATAGTACACCACCATCCGCATCGGTTCGGGGTAGAGTTTCTTTGACTTGGTGCCGGTGACACGGATGATGTAGTCGCCACGGACACCAATATCGGCGTCAAACCCGCCTATGGACTCAATCACCTCGTACTTCATGTTCTCCTTGGCACGCGTCACGAAAAAAGCGCCTGCCTTGTGCATGCGGTACAGAGCCTCGAAGTCGACATAGGCCTTGTCCATGACAAACAGGTCGTTCGGATTGAAATTCATCACATCTAGCATGTTACTGTCGTGCCATTTGCCGTGGGTAATGTGTATGTCTACAGGAATGCTTCCTCTGAGACTCATCACAGTGTGCATCTTGACGGCGCCTTTGGAGTATTTGCCGAGAGCCCAGGCCAACAGCTTGATGCTGCATGAGATTGTCGTGGAGTCCACAGCCATAAGTTCATATTCGGGCAAATCCACGCTGGGCACGGCCTCGGAAGAGTACATTGGCCTCACAAGTCCAATCAGGTAGCGTCCGAAATCCTCGTATATGCGGTAGTCCCGTTTCTCGTTGGCCTTGGTGAGCGACGTGCTGTCGACCGAGACGGCTATGCCGAGATGATACAGGCTGTTCTTGTGCGCCTCCAGACACAGACAGACATCACGCATCGATTGGCAAGCCGTAAGCTGACCGAACAGCAGGTACAGAAACTGGTTGTAGCATGTAAAACTCCTCGTATGGTAATCACCGAAGTATCGTGCAACGCACTTGTCGAACTCGTATCGTGGTATGAAGTCGGTCACCTGAGAGAAAATGTATCGTCCTGTGTTCATATCCTTGCAGTGTTAGGCTGCAAAGATACTCATTCATTTCAAATCGCCAAAAGTTAAAATCGCTATAAATATAATAATTTCAATAAATTATAAAAACAAATTTAAAATTAACGCATCACTAGTAATCGAGTATAACTAAAACATCATATTATGTCAGAAAGAAAAAGAATTTACCTGTGTTGGCTCACATGAGCGAAGCAGGACTTGAACAGAAATACATCAAGGAAGCTTTTGATACCAACTGGGTGGTGCCCCTGGGGCCCAACGTCAACGGGTTTGAGAAAGATCTGGAAGCGTTTGTTGGTGAAAACAAACGTGTTGTTGCTTTGTCTGCTGGAACGGCAGCGGTGCATCTTGCATTGTTGAACTGCGGTGTGAAACCTGGCGACGAAGTGATTGTGCAGAGCTTTACGTTCTGCGCTTCTTCTCACCCAATAACCTACCTGGGTGCAACACCTGTGTTCGTGGATTCGGAGAAGGATTCATGGAATATGGACCCTGAACTGATGGAAGAGGCCATCAAAGACCGCATCGCCAAGACGGGCAAGAAGCCTGCGGCCATCGTGCCGGTGGCGCTGTATGGTATGCCGTACCAGATTGACCGCATCATGGAGATCGCCAACCGCTACGATATCCCTGTGGTGGAGGATGCTGCCGAAGGCTTCGGTAGCCGTTGGAATGGGCAGGTGCTGGGAACGTTTGGTAAGTACGGTGTGCTCTCCTTCAACGGCAACAAGATGATTACAACCTCTGGGGGCGGTGCCTTGGTGACCGCCAACGAGGATGAATGGCGCGAGATTATGATGTATGCCACGCAGTACCGCGAGAGCTACCCCTACTACCAGCACGAGAAGATTGGATATAACTACCGTATGAGTAACATCTGTGCAGGTATCGGTCGTGGACAGATGACGGTGGTGAACGACCACATTTCCCACCATAAGCATGTGCAGGCGCTGTATGAGGAGCTGCTGAAGGATGTGAAGGGTATTACCGTACACGGGAATCCCGACAGCCGCTATGACTCAAACTTCTGGCTTTGCACCATCACCATTGATGAGAATGTGAAGATTAAGGGTCAGGAGAATGCCTACAAGGCCATCGTGACGGGTGCTGTGGGGGGGCGCTGCTGGTGTGATACATGCTGCAACAAGTGCGCATACCGACTGTGAGCCCAACGCCAATGTGGAGGCCTTGCGTATGATTATGGACCAGGCGCAGATAGAGGCCCGTCCGCTGTGGAAGCCTATGCACAAGCAGCCATGCTATAAGGATGCTCCTGCATACGTGAATGGAGTGAGCGAGGCATTATTCAAGATCGGCATGTGCCTTCCCGCTGGGCCGTATGTGACAGATGAGGATGTGAGGTATATTGTGGAGAGTATCAAGGAGGCGATAGTTGGATGAAGGTAATCGACCTGACTTTACTTGATAAGGTTTCATCGGAGGCAAAAGAATCACCACGTTTGCGGATGAACTACAACTTCCATCAGTCGTTGGAGGACAAATGTCATCGTATGCTTAATGCAGTGGAGCCCGGCACAGAGGTTCCTATCCATCGACATCCCACCAAGGATGAGTCTTTCGTTATCCTGCGCGGCAAGGTGCGCTCCACGACCTATAATGACGATGGCACTGTGATAGAGTCAGTGGTGCTTTGCGCAGAAGATGGCATCTACGGCGTAGATATCCCCAAGAACGTTTGGCATAAACTGGAGTCCTTGGAGCCGGGGAGCGTCATCTTCGAGTGCAAAGAAGGGCCGTTTGTGCCGCATGAGGTGGAAGGGGTGCTAAAACCATAACGATAACCTTAACCTTAACACAAATGTCACACAGAAATCACAGATAGCACAGAAATATTTCGAACACGAATCCTGCGAATGAAACGAATATTAATCTGTCAAGAATTGGAGAATTAGAGAACCTTCTTATGCGAACACGGATTATACGGATTAAGCGGATAATTGGTGTTTTTGTGTATGGGATTTGTTGGCAAATGTTAAAATATGGCAATTTTTGAGGGGTGTAGCAATAATATTGGGGAAGAATCGTTAACTTTGTCAACTGTTAGGCTTAGAAGACATAAAGATATGATAACTTCGACAACGATAAAGGGATTCGGACCGGTAAAGGACTTCCAATGGAAGAACACCGGTAGGATTAACTTGGTGATAGGACCGAACAAGTCGGGTAAGACATACCTGCTGAAGGCTCTCTACTCAGCCATCAAAACCATTGAGGCATACAAACGTGGCAAAGAGGTGAGGCGGGAAGCTGAGATTCTGTTCGACAAATTGTACTGGACCTATCAGCCGGATCAACTGGGCAAACTGGTCTCTATCGGAAGCAAGACTGTGGAATTTGCCATGACTCTGGATGGAGATCAGGAATTTGCATATACCTTCGGTCCATCGGCGAACAAACAAGTGACGGTGACGAAGAACACCTGTCAGCCCCGTCAGCAGAATTCCATCTTTCTGCCCGCCAAGGAGATTATCTCTCTGCAACAGATTATAGTCAGAGTGCGAGATGACTATCAGGAATTTGGTTTTGACGACACTTACTATGATCTTGCAAAAGCCTTGACACCCAGCACGAAGGGGCGCAACTACAAAGAGTTTTCCGTATCAAGAACCGCTTTGGAAAGCGCCATTGGCGGGCATATAGAATATGATACGGAGCGGAAGGAATGGGCGTTCCGTGAAGGGAAACAGACTATCAGCATAGCCATGGCATCAGAGGGTGTGAAGAAACTCTCAATATTGGATGCCTTGTTGGGGAACCATTATCTCTCGAAGGACTCCATCATCTTCATTGACGAGCCAGAATGTGCATTGCACCCTAGGCTGGTGTCGCAACTGATGGACATCATTGTGGAACTGACGAAGGCCGGTCTGCAGTTTTTCATTGCATCACACTCCTATTTTGTGATAAAGAAGTTGTACCTGCTGGCACATCAAAAGAAAATGTCTATTCCCGTGGTGTCGTTTGATGAAAATGGTGGCTGGGGAACTTCCGATCTTCGTGAGGAGATGCCTCAGAATCCGATTATTGAGGAGTCTATAAGGCTTTATACAGAAGAAATCAATCTTTAGGAGGGGGCGATATGGTGACATTTGAAGAGTCGGGCATGACGTTCTCGTTTGATGAAAACGATATCTTCTATATTGAGAAGTCGGAGCGTTTTAGCAAGATTGAGGGCGTAAAGCCATGTGAATGTGTGGTACAACACAATGGCAAAGTGTGTTTGATTGAGTCAAAGAGTTCGTCGCCACAACCTCAGAACGCTGGCTCGTTTCTGTTATTTGCAGAAGATATCGCACAGAAGTTCACGGACAGTTACACCTACTATAGTGCCGTTCACCAGAAACGCCAGCAACCTGACCTTGTACCACAGAGTCTGCAATCAATACCCTTAGCCCGTCAGAACTATGAGTTTTGCTTGATAATCAACGGGCACAAGAAAGAGTGGCTGCCACCGGTGCTTGACCAGTTGAAGATGACAATGAAGAAGACCCTCAAGTTGTGGGGATTTGATGATGCCTGCGTGAAAGTGCTGAATGAGCAAGGCGCAATGAGCAAAGGATTGATAGTGAAATAAGAGCAATGGAAGAATTACTGGACATACTATTGACGGCGGGGGCACCTTCGGGATATGAAGGGGCGGTGCAGGACATCTTCAGGGAGAGGATGGGCCGGTACGTGGACAGGGTGGTGGGGACGGAGGGACAGGTCCCTGTCCCACGGCGAATGGCAGCATGAGTGAGGATTAGTGAATTGTGAGTGTGTGAATGTGAGAGTGCGTGAATGTTTGAATGTTTGAATGTTTGGATGTTTGAATGTGTGAGTGCGTTATTGATTGAATGCTTGAATGTGGTCTGAAGTATAGCTAGCAATAAACAAGGGCTGGTGCCTATGGGCGCCAGCCTTTTTTATTTGAATAAAAACAGAAATTTTAAAGGAGATGCAATAAAAACGGAATGGTTTCGTTATCAATGATGAAAAAGAATAATAAACGAAGTGAAAAAAAACAAAGAGATAACAATGACAATTGCAGTTACACCCCGTGCGGCCAGATGCAATGGCGTGAAAGGGAATACTTACGGTGAAGAATAATGGTTCATGATTCATGGTTCGCAAAGAAGGCGGTGAAGATAGTTGCGTTTATATTGAAGGACGGAGAGTGGCGGAAGTGGAGAGACACTCTGACTGTATCGCAAATATTCCCGTGGAACACGCTGAGGTTTGCATCTGGGATATAGCTGAGCGTGAACTGGATGAAGATAAAAGAAAGACTTATGGTTCAGGGTGAATGGTTCAGGGTGAATGATTAGGTGATAAGAAGAAAGAATGAAAAACGTGTTGAAGATATTTTTCTCTTGGCAAACGTCGTCAAAGACGGATAAACTGAATAACAAACAGTTTATCTGGTCGTGCATTGAGAAGGCGGCAAGCGAAGTGAAGGGTAAAGGTGAACTAAAGAACATGTCCTTCGAGATACTTGAAGGGACTGGTGGTGAACCTGGAACTCCGGATATGATAGACACCTGTCTGAAAAGGAATGACGAATGCCACATCTTCATTGCGGATATATCTGTAGATAAGAAATTCAACAGGTTGCAGCGGTGGGTAAACCAGAAACCGGATTTAAGAGAAAGACCCAACGATGAAGTTTTACTATGCTTTCGGATTCAGTGCTTTGCACAATCCCTACCCTGAATTGATATTCAAGAAGGAGAATATGCAAGAGATTATTGCCTGGTGCGGACAGCATCCGGACGTGGGGCCATACCGATTGATGGCGCTTGCTCCGCTACTAAATGGTGATGGGTTGTCGGAGGCGGTGATGCTGCTGATGGACAACTATGGAAGTGACAAGCTGGTTAGAGCTGCTTTGAGCGACAAATTGGGTTCGTTCTCAGGACCAACTTCAACCTATGATGCCAGAGCAAAGTTGATAGAGCCGCTGACGAAACACAAGAATCCGGACGTGAGCAATTGGGCTACGTTGGAGATAGATAGATTGAGATACTATGGGGAACAGAGTCAGCGATGGGAAGATAACCTTATGCTTCCCGGAAGACTGCCAGGGCATCAGTGGACGTTAAATGATGATGAAGATGAGGCTTGACGAGGCATTTGAATTCAAAGGGTACTGGTGGAGGCCAGATGATCCGGACAAAATGGTGGCAGGGGTGCTGTCCTATAAGCCGGGTGAAAGCATCATCCTTGAGCTGATAGGTACGTTTGACAAGGAAAATAATGCTGTAGTGGCTTTCCTGAATAAAGCGGAAGAAGGTATTATTCACGGTGTCTTGGGCAATGCCAAGAAGGTGACACTGGTGAAGTGTTACCCGTCGGGGAGTGTGAATATGTCAAGCTTCTTCCCAATCATCCGTTATACTTGCATATATTGCTTCATTGGCAGACATTATGGAGGGATGGATGATGAAGGGCGGTTTAAAATAGCCGTGCATTATCCTGAGTTGCCTCATTGGTGTCATCCTGGAGTTCTGCGAGAGACCTTTCTGGAGGATAAGGAAAAGAAAGGGCAGATTATAAGTTTGTCGTTTGAAGCCATTGTGGGCGGCAAGACTCTGAATGCAGTGGAACTTGATGATGGTTTCAAATTGCAGATAAAGGGAGGGGCAAGTTTTACTGGTGACTATGCGATGTTGAATAACGGAATAGGACAAACGTCTTGGTTGGAAATATCGCATAAAGAAATGGTGTCTTTCAACAAGTTGCTTTCGCGAGTCTATCAGTTTGAGGAATTCCTCTCGTTGGCTACGATGCGAGTGGTTGAGGCGTCGGAAATGTCTTTCTATGACGAGGATTACTATCAAGAGTACGACAGCGGAGATAAGCATTACCATTCCATCGATTTCTTTTCAAGCCATTGGCGAGGAAAAGACTCGGAAAAGGTTGATAATGCAAGGTTTCTGTTTGGATATGAAGCTATTAAAGACCGTTATGGAGAAATAATGCGAGCCTGGTATGCTGATGTTAACGATATGTATCCGGTCAGGAATAATCTTGTGGACAGTTTGGAGAAGAAGAGGCTGTTCAGCAATATGGACTTTTTGATTTTGGCGCGAGCACTCGACGGATATTGCATAAGGTCGAAATACAAGGGAAGCATCACCAATCGTATGAAGACGGTAATAGACAAGTTTTCGGACGTTTCGCGGATTAAAAGAGATGGCATCAATGTGGATGAGTTGGTGGATTCGAGAGACTACTATGCGCACTTTATGCCCCGCTCAAGAAAAGAACATATCCTGGATGGATTTGAACTTCATGCTTTGACCAAGAAAGTGCGTAGGCTGCTGATATGTTGTGTGCTATCAGATTTGGGGCTGGATAATGCGGCGATTGACATGATTTTCAAGAATAGCAATAGTAGGTTCATAACGGAATAAAAATTTGGTACAAGGTAGATGATTTCCTGGCAGAACCGGAGGAAAAGAAACTCAAAGATATAGAAACGATATACAAGTTGTTGCCTGTCATCAAGGAATACATAGATTGGACGAATACTGAGGACCTGAATGCCTTGTGCTCTTCAAGGTTTAGTTCTATTATTAGGAAGATACGAAAGGGGCGTTAATATGGAATCTTTGCACGCTTTCAGAGCGAACAGTTGGTTTTCCAAGCCATTGGAGGCATCAATCCATATTATGGTATCTGGACAATTTCCACGTTATCTGACATTATATGATGCGTTATCATCTAGTGGGCCTGATGAAATCAGAAAATACTATCAGTCAATCATCGATATCCTTCTATATTCCAATTATTCTGTTTCGAATAGAGATGCGCTATGGCGTGCTATTATTGAATCTGAGAGCACTTATGAGAGAATTTCCTACATTTATCGAGGAACAAAATATACATTAATTCTGCGCTTTCTCAACCTTATGGATATGAGGAAAGTAAGCGTAACGACACGCTTTGGCGTAAGATGATAAAACCTGCTATAGGTAAGCATGATGCAGCAGACGATATTGAGGCAGATCTGAACGCTTATACTCAAATACGGTATTTTAAGCCAGAGGTAAGAAATGCTTTGTCGCACTACCAAGGAGACTCTGTAAGAGACACCTTGGATATCGTATATTGCCTAAACCCAGAAATGGAAATTATGGCTGCATGGAAGTTTCTTATAGTCTTGGAAGGAATTAGGACTGCATTGAGTGAGAATATCAAATAGAGAATCAGGGAAGGCAGGGACTAATTCATGATTCTGCTCTTAGGCTCTGCGTTAAAGAAGAATAAATGTTGTGAAGGAATGCAATAAATTCGGGGGAAAGACGTTATTTTTGCAATAAGTTTTTTTTACCTTCGAGTTGGCAGACTCTTAAATTGTCGTGTTTATGATAAAACTGCATATAAAGAACGTGGGACCTGTGAAGGAAGTCTCATTTGAACTGAAGAGATTCAATTTCTTCATTGGTAGGCAGAGTAGTGGTAAGAGTACTATCGCAAAGATTGTGAGCTACTGCACCTGGATGGAGAAAGAGGTCCAGACACATCCTGACCGTCAGGATGACTTGGTGCAGTATAAGAAAATGTTTCTGCCTCAGTTGGAGAATTTCCACTCGATGCACGGTTATTTGCGGAAAGACTCTGTGATAGAATATGAGTCGGACTACACGGTCATCAGGTATGGTGAGGGGATGTGCAACATCACATTGAAAGCCAAACAGACGTATGAGCGTGTGAAGGTGCTGTATGTGCCTGCAGAGCGTGCCGTAGCTATCAGGGATATGTTGCAGATGAAAGATAACAACATCAGGAGTTTTGCAGTGGATTTTGACAGTGCACGGAGCCATTATGACTATGTGAACAGGTTGAACCTTGGACATCTGGGGATAAAATACTATCAAAAGATGGAAGACGGCGAACTCAGGAATAAAGTGGTGGATGACGGGAAAGAGTATGACATAAGGCTGGATGACGGGTCGAGCGGATTGCAAAGTATTGTTCCTGTGGCAGTGGCTGTGGACTTCTACTCCAAGATTTTCTATCAGGACAGTGTGGAGGGCAAGACTCTGAGTGTGGCCCAGGAGCGTGACCGCAGGAATGTGAGGAATTATCTGGTGAAAGACGGCAGCAGCCGTGCCACGGAATTGCGTATAGGGCGCCTGTTGGAGACGCACAGGACTAGTTTTGTGATAGAGGAGCCAGAACTGAACCTGTATCCGACCACACAGCGAGACCTATTGAACTTCATCGTGGCGTGTTGCAACGGAAGGCGGAAACATACCCTCACGATTACAACGCATAGCCCATATATCATCAACCAACTAAATCTACTGCTGAAGGCCGCTGACAAGAAGGACAAGGTGGATGGTGCTGCCATCAGTTTCGATGAACTGAATGTGTATGCCATACAGAACGGTGAGATGAGAGACCTAAAGGTGAAGAACGAAGGTGTACACTTGATAGACACGGCCCGACTGTCGGAGGATATCACGGACATCTATGAACGATATGAGGCGATATGATAAAGGCGTTGATTGATACATATTTCGCCCGCCATTACGGACAGAGACGCGTGGTGGAGATTGATGAGAGTCACACAACGGACAGTCGTTTTGACCTGAAGGAGGTTGGTGGAGCGATTATTGTGGAGGCAGGAAACGGGTATGCTTCATTCGGAAACGAGCCCCAGCGTGACATTGCCGTACTTGACTATGAAGGTTATATTGACAAGTATGCGGGTACAAAATTCCATGAGAAGCGACTGAAATGTGACTGTATTCTGGAATCAGAGGATGGACAGACAATCATTCTTGATGAGATAACCAGTTCGGGAAAAGGGATGGAGAACTTGACGGAACCGATTGTGGGGAAGAAAGAATATCCGGGCGGTAAGTTTGAGAAGGTTGAGCAGCAATTGCTGGTGTCGCTGCAAACCTTGAATGATGTGCCGGAGATAGCAGCGCATTTTGCCTCGCAGACAAAGCGGGTATGCTTGTGTTCTTATAAGTTATACACATTCGACGAACTGGAATTGATTGGAAATCCGGTTAGTGTGTTTTCCCGAGGACAGGTAGAAGCAGAGCGTCAGGCAGGTGAGGACGGTGTTATTATTTCAAGTCCACCGATAGAATCTCTTGGCTTTGAATATCGTCGTATCTCCCACAACTACACCTATGCCATATAAAAATGTCTCAGTTGAGAGCAAAAAATCTCACAAAAATGAGAATAGACGTACTTCCAGCACAGAATGGTGATTGCATTTTAGTGGAATATGCTCCCAATAAGTATATTCTGGTTGATGGATGGTATGTCGATACCTATCGGAACCACCTACTTCCGAAACTAACCCAAGTTCAACCCTGAATTTTTTTTTGGGCATTTCTCAACCAATCAGATTTGTAAAGTGTTGATCTATAATAATACCTAGTCTGCAAAATAGCGAAAGTCGGTTTGTACTACCCAGAGCGTATGAAATATTGTTCCTTTTCAAGGGCCGTTTTCTCGCCTCAGCATAGTGCAAACACTTTGTGATTTGCCCTCTGCATTCGGCTTAACGAAAACGCTCGTAATTTTGCCGTATGTTTTTTACGACAAAACCGCGATATAATCCAAAGAGACAGCGAGATGAACAAACTCGGCTATCGCCACTACCCATTCCGAAAAATGAAAATCTGTAGTACCCAAACATAAAACCACGAAGCGCCAAATCGCTCATGACAGGATAGTTAGATTAAGCAAGGGGTGAACTTGGGTTAGGCCGCGCTCGAGACTTGCACCCGTTAGATTATGCCCATGTCGGGCGAACAAAAAAAAGCCGTTCTGATAGAGAACGGCTTTTTTTATGAAAAGACAATTATGAGTTGCGAGAAGTAAGTCGAGGCTTATTGCTTGGTGTTGGAGCCGAGGCGGTCCATGGCGCAGCGGAAACCTATCCAGCTGGTGGAGCGGTCCTGCTCGTAGAAGCGACGGGTGCCGGCCTGCATCCAGTAGGCGCGGTCGTTCCACGAGCCGCCTTTCACCACACGCACCTTGTTGCTCAGCAACGAGGTGACGTTGCGGGGGTTGTCGACATTGCGGCGATACATCATATTGGTTACGCTGTCGGGATTGCCAAGGACATCCTCGCCCTCGCCGGCTGCGTCACCCATATCCTCCTCGTCGGCAACAGCCACCCACTCGGTGATGCTCTGGTTGCTCTGATAATCGTAGATATTGCTGGCATAGTCGCCATCGAGGTAGTTGATATTGTCGGCCTGACGGTAGTTGCGACGGTTCAGGTCGTCGTCGACGTTCTTATAGATGATGCTGCCAGTGGTGTCGTTGATGGCAATCTCCTCGTCGATATAGGTCGGGGCGCGATAGACGTTACCACGATAGGGATCCATGTCTTCGCCACCCACGGGGTTCTGGTCCTTACGATAGACATCCATGCACCACTCGCTGACGTTGCCGGCCATATTGTACAGGCCATAGTCGTTGGGGAAGTACCACTTGACGGGGCAAGTGTAATCCCAACCGTCGTTCAAGTTGCCTGCCACGCCCATGGCATCGCCGCGGCTGCGCTTGAAGTTGGCGAGGAACTGACCGTAGTATTTCTTGTTGGCGGAGCGCACACTGGAGCCTGCCCAGGGGTAGGTCTTATGCTCGACGATGCGCTCGTCGTAGGTGTTGCCAATCATGCCGAGGGCAGCGAACTCCCATTCTGCCTCGGTGGGCAGGCGGTAGTGAGGCACCAGGATACCATCCTCGCGGCGCACCTGACGGGGCTCGCCACCGGCACTGGGGTCGAGGTTGTCGAGCTCGTTCTTCGACTCGCCGCGGTACTGTCCGGCAAGGTAGACGTCGGTCTGGAATGCCGTCTCGCCGCGCAGGTCGGTGAGGTCGAGGACAATGATGCCCTTGTCGACAAGAATCTTCTCATTGACGCGGTCGGTACGCCAGATGCAGTATTTGGAGGCCTGCTCCCAGGTGACGCCGACCACGGGGTACTGGTCGTAGATGGGGCTCTGGAAATAATAGTCCACGAAACCCTCGCGCCATGCCAGCTTGTCGCGCCAGCAGTTGGTGTCGGGATAGATGGCACGCACCCGTTCGGGATACTCCTCGCCGTAGGCACGCTTCATCCAATAAACATATTCGCGGTAGGCCTGGTTGGTCACCTCGGTCTCATCGATATAGAACGACGAGACGGTGACGTTATGGGCCACGTTGTTCCACTGGAAGCGCGAATCGTCGCTCACACGTCCCATGGTGAAGGCACCGCCTTCGATGAAGACAAGACCGGGAGCGGTGATCTGCTCGTTGTATTCAGACACTTCAAAGCCACCCCATTCCGGGTCGTTGTAGTTCCAACCCGTGGTGGCCGACTTCTGCTTGCTGCAGCCGGTCATGACAACGGCTGCCACCAACAAAAGAGATAGGATTCTGACGTTTTTCATGATGATATATGCTTTTCGTTTATTTTACGTGATTGATGGAAGAATGTTTCAATTTGTTTCAACTTTTGTTGTCCAAGAGGGCAAGGCCAGCACTAGCAATGCGGCCAACCACCGTCCTCTCCATCATCCTATTAGAACGACGGGCAGCGTATTGCTTTGACTTTATGCTTCTTCTCGGGGCACGGCAGAAGGATACCGATGCTAAACTCGTGGGCTCCCGAAGTGTTGTTGGAGAGTTTCGACACGGTGACGTCGTAGCTGTAGCCAATCTTGAAATAGTCCTGCTGGAAGCCGACCTGGAAGATGAAAGCGTCGGCATTCTCGAGGCCGTTGCGGAACCACACACCCACCAGGAAAGGCATCCAGTCGAGGTAGAGGCCATAGTTGAAATAATGGAATCCGGCCTGATACTGATAGATGAAATTGGGCGACAGGACCGGGGTGCCCAGACCGAGCGACGAGGTGCGGCGCGCCTCCTCGGCGATGTTTATCAGTCCGCCAATATTGCCGGTGAACTTCATGGGCAGCTTAGTGACGCCATAGAAGCCATTGCTGGGCTGCGTGAGGTGGGCGGCAGAGAAGCCAGCATACCACGACTGGCCATAGATCAAAGCGCCGGCGTCGAAATCAAGGTACCATTTGCTTGTGCCGTCGGCCGGCGGTTTGGCTCCGGTGCTCAATATATAACCGGCCACGGGGTCGATCATGTCGGGGAAGCGCAAGCCATCCCATTCAAGGCTCGTGTTGGTCACCCCGGCCTTGAGGCCGGCATTGACCCAAACGTTGCGCCCCAGTTGGAAGCGGAAAGCGTACATGACGGCAGCCGAGCTGGTCTGCAACGCGCCATGGTCTCCCTGTCGGTCGGTCATCAGCAGCGCCCCTATGCCGCCATGAAGGGCATCAATATACTGGTCGTAGGAGGCCGACACCGTGGTGAATGCACTCACCAGAGCGGGCCACTGCGAACGATAGTTGATAGAGATGCGAGGACACACCTTCGACCCCGCAAAGGCAGGGTTCATGTACATGGGATTGGCATAGAACTGTGAAAAAACAACATCCTGAGCTTTACCGCTCTGAACAGCCCCAACAAGCAACGCAGCGAGCAAGGCAATTTTTGTTACTTTCTTCATCATATACGTTATAAAATGAGCCTAAAAATAATTGGCAATATTACGAATATTATTCCAATTAATTATACAATTAGAAAAAATATTTTACAAAATATTATAATTCAACATCGATGATATACGTAATTACCGTTATTTTTGTTCCAAAAAGAACCAAAATAAACCACAAAAAACAAAAATTGAACCCTTTTTCGAACGCTTCGTAGCGCACTATTTTTCGCCTCCACGGAACATTATTTTCACCCGTCAACAATAAATAAGAAACATAATAGTTAATAATGGCATGAAAAGAATCGTCCTCTTCAGATTCATGGCAGCAACTGTACTGCTCTGCACCTTTGCCATGCCACGCCTCCAGGCCCAGACGGCAAACCATTCCGTGCTTGCCACTGGCCCGTGGTGGAAAATCGGCGTGACCGCCGATGGCATCTACCGCCTCTCCCCCACCGACATCGCCTCGCTGCAAGGCTGCAAAACCGCCGACATCGCGATGTTTGGCCATCCCGGAGGCGTTATGGACCTCAACAACAGCACCCCACGCCCCGACGACCTGGCCGAGATGGCCATAGAGGTGCACGACGCCAACGCCAACGGCATTATGGACCAGGACGACTACATCCTTTTCTACGCCGCCGGGCCAAACCGCTGGACATACAACAGCAGCCTCGACATGTACCAGCTACTGACCCACCCCTACGACACCGCCAACTACCTCTTCCTCACCCTTCAAGAGGGCTCACACCTGCGCATAGCACAAGCCGACGCCCAGCAAGCTTCGGGCGAGGCCATCACAACCTGCCACACCCTGCTACACTACGAGAAAGAGCTGCTGAACACACACCGGACGGGCCAGATCTGGGTGGGCGAGAAATTCTTCGCCTCGAACAGCCAGCACTCTGTAGCCCTTCATCTTCACGCCACCCCGTCGGCCATGAAAGTGGGCTACGCCCTGGCATCCATATCACAGCAGAGCAGCAATTTCACGGCCACCATCAACGGCACTTCATTCTCGCACCCTTTCAACAGCAGCAACCGCTACTCCACGTTCGTACAGAGCATTGAGCCCAACGGCACCGACATCAATGCCGTTTTCGCCTACCGCTATAGCGAAAACCTTGCCGAGGGCTATCTGGACTATGTGGAAGTCGACGCCACGACCCCTATCATGATGGACGGCGAGACCTCTTTCTTCTATTGCGACGCCCTCGACAGCGAGGTGCACCCCTACAACGTGGCCGGCACCAGCGCCGACACCCGCATCTGGGACGTGACCGACTACAACCACGTGGCCGACATGCATTGCTCGCGGAGCGGCAACACCCTCACGTTCACCTCGCCCACCAACCAGAGGCACCTCTTCGTGGCCTTCCAGCCCTCCGCGGCCCTACAGCCCGCCACAGTGCTGCCCCTCCCCAACCAAGACCTCCATGGCAGCACGCAGCCCGACTTCGTCATCGTATGCCACCCCGACTTGCGCTCGCAAGCTCAACGCCTGGCCAACCTGCACAGCATCATGGATGATATGGAGGTGCTCGTGGCCTCACAAAACGAGGTGTTCAACGAATTCAGCGGCGGACAGCGCGACCCCATGGCCGTCCGTCAGCTGCTGCGCTTGTTCCGCAACCGTTCGCTCAACGACACCTCGCTGCGTTGCCCCAAGCATCTGCTCCTTTTTGGCAAAGGCACCTACGACAACCGCAACCTGCTGAAGCACAACATCACCGATGTAGTGACCTACGAACCCCTCGCCTCGTTCGACGACGACGGCTCGCACTCCATCGCCACCGACGACATATTCACTTTCCTCGACGACAACGAGACCGGCTCGGTCTACGAAAGCCTCGACGTCAGCGTGGGACGCCTCCCGGCCAAGGATGCCGACGAGGCCGCGCGGCTGGTAGACAAAATAGAACGCTACATGATGCGTGCCGACCTGCTCGACGACAACATTCGGGGCGACTGGCGCAACACCATCACCCTGCTGGCCGACGACGCCGACCCCGACAAGCCCTACGACACCAGCTTCACCTGGTCGTCGGAAGTGACGGCACGCCAAATCAACAGCACCTACCCACATTTCACCGTCGAAAAAATCTACGCCGACGCCTACGTGCAGCAGTCCGGCGCCGACGGCTCATACTACCCCGACGTCAACAACGCCCTCAAGAAACGCCTCGACTACGGATGCCTCCTGCTCAACTACATAGGCCACGGCTCTTCACAATATATTGGCACCGAACGCTTCATGATGAAAAGCGACATCAGCGGCTATGCCAACACCCTACAGCTGCCTTTCTTCATCACCAGCACCTGCACCTTCGGACGCTTCGACGACCCCGCCGAGACCTGTGGCGCCGAGGAGTTCCTCCTGGCCCATGGCGCCGGCATCGGATGCATCGCCGCTTCGCGCCCCATCTCGCACATCCAGTCGGTCAACACCGCCATGATTATGCAATGCCTCGACCCCAACCACACCATCGGCGAGGGCATACGCACTGCTAAAAACCAACGCATAACCACTCAGGCCCTGACACTCGTCGGCGACCCGGCTCTGACGCTGAGCTTCCCCAAGCACCGCGTTGTGGTGACCTCCATCAACGGACGCCCCGTCGACCCCGCACGCTACGACACCGCCCTGGTGCTCAGCACCGTCACCGTAGAGGGCGAGATTCGCGACCTCGACGGCAACCTGGTCAGCGACTTCGACGGCCGCATCTTCCCAGAAGTCTACGACCGCGAGAGGCTCTCCCGCACCCTTGCCAACGACAACGAGGGCTGCGCTGTGGGCTTCACCCAGCAGAACAGCCTCCTCTACCGCGGCTCAGTAGCCGTCAGCGGCGGACGCTTCAGCTACCACTTCATCGTGCCGCGCGACGTGGCCTACGCCTTCGACCTCTGCCGCTTGGCGCACTACGCCAAGAGTGCCACCGAAGACGCCTCCGGCGTGTACCAGAACCTCATGCTCGGCGGCTTCGACCCCGATGCCCTCGTCGACGATGTTCGCCCCTCGCTACGCCTCTTCATCAACGACACCAATTTCCGCAACGGCGCCGTAACCGACCCCAACCCCACCCTACTCGTCCTCCTCCACGACTCGCTGGGCATCAACTCGGTGGGCAGCGGCCTCGGCCACGACATCACGGCCATCCTCGACGGTAACCCAAACAACATCGTCGTCCTCAACGACTTCTACGAGACCGACATCAACAACGACCTCAACGGCACCATCCGATACCTCTACTCCTCGCTGCCCTCCGGACGGCACACCATCACCGTGAAAGCCTGGAACATATTCAATTATTCCGCTTCAGCGGAGATCTCGTTCGTGGTGAAAAACGCCGACACCGCCTTTGCGCAGCTCCATGCCATGCCAAACCCCGCTTCCGACCACGTGTGCATTCGCCTCGAGATGAACCGCGCCACGACGCTGGAGAGCGCCCGGCTTGAGATCTTCGACCTCCAGGGCCGGCGCATCGTCGATGCCTCGCCGGCGGTAAACGCCAACAGCTACGTGGCCGGCCCCGTGTGCTGGGACCTCACCTACCCCGACGGCTCGCACGCCCGTCCGGGCATCTACCTGGCCCGCTTCACAGCCATCGACAACAATGGCGACAAAATTGTCCAAAACGGCAAAATTGTCGTCAAATAACCTTTTTTAACCATAACGACACAATAAAGTCTATCTTTCATCGTTTCCCCAGCATCAACTTCTAAATTGAATAGATGAACAACATTTTTTTGAAAAGCATCGTCCTGTTGGCCGTCGCCACCGGCTTCGCCAGCGTGGCTCACGCCCAATACGACAACGACAAAATCGTAGGCCAGAGCAACAACTATATCTCCACCGGCATCCCCATCCTCCTCATTGCCCCCGACGCCATCAGCGGCGCCCTCGGCGACGCCGGCGCCGCCTACGAACCCAACGCCTACTCCAACCACTGGAACAACGCCAAGCTGGCCTTCGCCCCTATCGACATGGCCATCAGCACCACCTACACCCCTTGGCTCCGCAAACTCGACAGCGAGATGAACTTCCTTTACCTCGGCGGCTACAAGCGCATCAACAGGCGCAGCACCGTGGGCTTCTCGCTCACCTACTTCACCATGGGCGATATTCAGCATACCGACCTTGACGGCAACGACCAAGGCCTCTTCAAGCCCAACGAGTTCGCCGTCGATGTCTCCTACTCCATGAAGCTCTCCGACTACCTGTCCATCGGCGCCACCGGACGTTTCATCCACGACGACCTCACCCAGGGCCTCACCGTCCAGGACCAGTCGACAAAAGCTGCCAACGCCCTGGCTGCCGACGTGGGTCTTTACTACCAGCGCGACATTAACCGCGACCAGCAAGTGGCCGGCGCTCTCACTATCAGCAACCTCGGTAACAAACTCTCCTATTCCGACGACGCAGCAGAGAGCGAGTTCCTCCCCGCCAACTTGCGCCTCGGCGCTCGCTACAGCTACGACATCGACGAATACAACCGCATCAATGTGCTCCTCGACCTCAATAAGCTCCTCGTCCCCACCCCTCCCCAATTCAACCCCGACGACAGCACCTGGTATGGCTCCTATGACGACATGACCGACTATCGGAGCACCAGCTCCGTCATGGGTGCCCTCCGCTCTTTCAACGACGCCCCGGGAGGCCTCTCCGAGGAACTGCGCGAAATCAGCCTTTCACTTGGCACCGAATACTGGTATTCCAACGCCCTCGCCGCTCGCCTGGGCTATTTCTACGAGCACAAAACCAAAGGTGCACGGCAGTATCTGACCCTCGGCGTAGGCTTCCGCTACAAAAAAATGGCCGTGGACCTCTCCTACCTCCTCCCCACCACCAGCTTCAGCACCAACCCCCTGGCCAACACCGTCCGCGTCTCTCTAACCCTCAACTTCGACAAGTCGAAATAAATTCCGTCTCAATTAATAATCATCTTTCAACGATTGAAATGTTCAGAACAGGCATAGGCTACGACGTGCATCAACTCAAAGAGGGGCTTCCTCTATGGCTTGGCGGCATACAGGTGCCTCACAGCAAAGGCCTCGTGGGCCACTCCGACGCCGATGTGCTTATCCACGCCATCTGCGACGCTCTGCTCGGCGCGGCAGCGCTGGGCGACATAGGCCAGCACTTCCCCGACACCGACCCGGCCTACAAGGGCATCGACAGCAAACGGCTCCTCGACAAGGTGTGCACACTGCTGAAAGAAAAGAAATACACCATTGGCAACGTCGACGCCATCCTTATCATGCAGAAACCCAAAGTGGCGGCATTCATCCCTCAGATGCGTCAAACCCTTGCCAACGTCATGCACCTGCCCTTGGACAACATCTCTATTAAAGCAACCACAACGGAACATCTCGGATTCGAAGGCCGCGAGGAAGGCATCTCCGCCTTGGCAAACGTGCTAATCCTCAGCGAATGAGCGGAAACCACTACGAGATTGAGAAATCAACTATTAAAACATCAAACAATCAAACAGTTCAACAACTAAAACCCTTTCAACATTGAAAGACGACGAGAAATATAAAGGACAAGAGGAACAGGATGTTGACGTCCTGGACGACGACGGCAGCAAACTGGTGCTCCACAACGATGATTACCACACTTTCGACTACGTCATCAAGGCTTTGGTGGACATCTGCCGCCATACCTACGAGCAGGCGCAACAATGCACCATCATGATTCACTACACTGGCAAATGCATCGTAAAAACAGGCGGCTACGAGGAGCTACTCCCTATGCACACCGCTCTCCTCAACAAACAGCTGTCCTCCGAAATTATTCAATGATCGGTGTACCTGTTTTTTTGTCTACGAATTAGCACGAATTACCACGAATTATTTGTCTACGAATTGACACGAATTTTATACTTTATTTTTTACCAAACAACAAGCAGACAACAGGCAGTCAAGCAATTAACCAATTAAACAATAAACAATCATGGATCTTATCACTATTATTATCATTTTCGCGTGTATCATTTTTTTGATACTCTTCTTGTGGCTCGTGCCAATCGGAATCTGGTTCCAAGCCCTCATCTCGGGTGTCCACACATCGCTCATCCAACTAATTTTCATGCGCTTCCGCAAGGTGCCGCCTTCGGTAATCGTCAACAACCGTATCTCCGCCGCCAAGGCAGGCCTCAACGTGTCGCAGAACGAGCTTGAAGCCCACTATCTGGCCGGCGGCCACGTCAACAGCGTCGTCAAAGCCCTTATCTCGGCCGACAAAGCCAACATGAACCTCGACTTCAAGACCTGCACCGCCATCGACCTCGCCGGCCGCGACGTGCTCAATGCCGTGCAGACCTCCGTCAACCCCAAGGTGATCGACACCCCGCCGGTGGCCGCCGTAGCCAAGGACGGTATCCAGCTGATTGCCAAGGCTCGCGTTACGGTGCGTACCAACATCAAGCAGCTGGTGGGTGGCGCCGGCGAAGAGACCATCCTGGCCCGCGTTGGCGAGGGTATCGTCACCTCCATAGGCTCCGCACAAAGCCACAAGCAGGTGCTCGAAAATCCCGACAGCATCTCCAAGCTGGTGCTCACCAAAGGACTGGATAGCGGCACAGCCTTCGAAATCCTCTCCATCGACATCGCCGACATCGACGTGGGCAAGAACATCGGCGCACAGCTTCAGATGGACCAAGCCAACGCCGACAAGAACATCGCCCAAGCAAAGGCCGAGGAACGCCGCGCTATGGCCGTGGCTCAGGAACAAGAGATGAAGGCCAAAGCACAGGAGGCCCGCGCCAAGGTTATCGAGGCCGAGGCCGAAGTGCCTATGGCCATGGCCGAAGCCTTCCGCAAAGGCAACCTGGGCATCATGGACTACTACCGCATGAAAAACATTCAGGCCGACACCGACATGCGCGAAAGCATCTCCAAACCCGTCAACAACCCCGTCAAGAAAGACTGATGACTCTGCTGAAAACTCTCTATAGGATAGCGCCGCTCCTGGTGGGGGCGGCGTTGTCCTTTATCCTTGGCGCCTGCGCCTCGGTAAGCCCGCAAACCTCCGCGGCATTATCCTATGTGGCCCCCCTCGCCGACCATCCCGAGCAGATACTCCTCCGCACGGCATACACCACCTCCTACAACCGCGACACCCGCCAGCCCAACTGGGTGGCATGGACCCTCACCGCCGAACACACCGACGGCAACGCCAAACGCCCTCAGAACGCCTGGCACGACGACCATGAGGTCCCCGAACCTCGGGCCTACTACTACGACTACAAGGGCTCCGGCTACGACCACGGCCACATGTGCCCCGCCGGCGACTGCAAATGGGATGCCGACGTGATGTACGAGAGTTTCCTCATGACCAACTGCTGCCCTCAGAACCGCAACCTCAACAGCGGCCTGTGGAACCAGATTGAGATGTCGTGCCGGCAATGGGCTAAACGTTACGGCGAAATCGTTATCGTTTGCGGCCCCATATTCTTCAACAGCGACCACGACACCATAGGGCCGCACCGCATCCCCGTGCCCGAGGCTTTCTTTAAGGTCATAGCCTACCTCGACCCCAACAACCCCATCGGCATAGGCTTCATCTGCCGCAACACCGACGGAGACCGCAAAAAAGACTTGTACACCAACACCATAGCCCAGGTGGAACGCATCACCGGCTTTTCCTTCTTCCCCGACCTGGACCCCGAAATGGCAGCAAAAATCAAAAACAACGACGATATGTCAGTTTTCGGAAACGAGCGGATTCGGTAAACGAACCTCTAATATTTCGTTTTCACGGCCTTATGTCGGCCGCCCTTGTAGAAATGCTGCTTCCAATAGCTGTTGTCGAGCGAGCTGATGATGACGCCGTTCGACGTGGAGGAATGCACGAAAAGGTCGTTTTTGAGGTAAATACCCACATGCGACACCTTGCCATTCGAATTGGTGAAGAAAACCACATCGCCCTCCTTCAATTCCTTGCGCCCCACCATCTTGCTCATATCCTGCTGTATGTCGTTGGCGCTGCGCTTCAACGTAACGCCATACACCGTCTTATATATGTTGCCCACAAAGCATGAGCAGTCCACTCCGCTGGTGCTGCAGCCGCCATACTTATATGGCGTTCCGTACCATTTGTCGATGGCGGCATAGAGTGCCTTATTGTCCTTGTCGGTCAGTTCCAAGCCCGTCCGGCTGCTGCCCTGGCTGCCACCTCCGGCATCGGGCTTCCGGCGCTCTATCTTTAACGGCGTCTCTTTCACGTATTCGTCGGCATAGAGCTGCCCCACGATATAGTCCTCATCCTGTAGCTCGGTATTAAGGAACTTCTTGATGGCGCTGCACGAAGTCAGCATGCCAATGGCCGCCGCAGCAATGGCAACCAGTGCGATACGCTTTTTCATTTTTCGTCCTCCTCTTTTATTACGAAAACATCTTCATCGTCGCGTTTCATAAAATACACCTCGCGGCCGTAACGCTCTATCGAATCCAGGTCGTACTTCAGCCTCTCGGCCTGTATGCTGTCCTGTCGAATGCCGCGGTGCATTGTGTCGATGATATATTCCAACTCCGACACGTCGCGTTTCAACGAACGGACTACCATAAGGTTATTCTCGTCGAGAAACAATATGATGAGCAAGAAGACAAAACAAACAATGAAATATTTGTTTTTTACGATCTTCCACATCAAAGTATCTTTAAAATTCTTCATCTCAAGTCAGAATAATAATCATTTGTGTTCCTCATTGCCGTTTTCGCGCCTATTTTTGAGACGTGTAGATTTTCAGGCGTGTCCCCGCCTTCAGCGTCGCCGTCTTGCTCTTGCCGTTCCATTTCCTCAGGTTGCTCACCGTAACGCCATATTTCTTTGCTATCGACGTGAGTGTCTCGCCTTTGCGCACCTTATGGTATATCACGTTGCTCTGTGCCACCGCCACCACGGCATTCTTCGAGACGGAGTCGCGCGAAGCGGCACAGATAGAATCCTCATTGATAAGGAATAGCGATGCCTTGTCGGTAGGCAGGCAGATGGCGTAGGTGCGCGACGATGCCGGCACCACATTGGAGCGGAACTGTGGGTTCAGCTGGCGGAGTTGCTCGACGGGTATGCCCGTATAACGCTCCACCACACCGAAATGCACATCGCGGTGCAGCTGCACGGTGTCGGTGCGGATGGGTATATCGTAGTGCCCTGCCTTCAGTCCGTGCTCATGGTAGTAGTTCATGATATAGGTGGCCGCTATGTACTTTGGGATGTAGCCACGTGTCTCGCGCGGCAGGTAATGGTATATCTGCCAGAACGTGCCCTTCCCTCCCGAACGTGCTATGGCCTTGTTGACGTTGCCCGGCCCGCAGTTGTAGGCCGCCATGGCCATCTGCCAGTCGCCATACATGTCGTAGAGCGTGCGCAGGTAGCGCGCCGCGGCAACGGTGGACTTGAAGGGGTCGCGACGCTCGTCGACCAGCGAGTTGACCTCCAAATCGTAATGCTTGCCAGTCCGATACATGAATTGCCACAAGCCGGCAGCCCCGGCCCTCGACGTGGCCTGCGGATTCAACGCCGATTCCACTATGGTCAGGTATTTCAGCTCCTCGGGCACCTTATAGCGGTCCAGCGTCTCCTCAAACATCGGGAAGTAATACTCCGACAACGACAGCATGGCATCCAGGCGCTGGCTCATGATGCGCACATACACCTTGATATAGGCGCGCACCTCGCTGTTGTAGGTCATCGGCACCACGGTGTGGAGCCGTTGAAGCCGCTCCACGAACACCGAATCGGGTATATTGTCGAAATCGGCATACATCTGCGAAGCCTTGCGGTTCTGATGGCGCGTGGCAGATTTGCGGAACTGGTGCATATAGAAGTTGTTGAGCAGACTGTCGTAGTTGGCGGCATCAAGGGTCATGAAATAGTTTGTATCCACCACGTCCGCGTCGGTCTGAGCTTCCACCCTCCCCACGGCAACAGTAAGCATCACAACAAATGAAAAAGACAATATTTCTTTTATGCGGAACACTTTCATTATCTAAAATTTGTTTCTATTAACTCAAAAAACTTTTTTTTAGTATGTCGGACAGCATTAAAGAGGTTAAAAAATTGAAAAAGCAAAAAAAAATAAAAAAAAGTAATCAAATCACAAAATACTGGCTTACAATTATATCAATAAAGTTTTCAACAATTTTAGACAGAAAAAATAGCATTTTAGGAAAATTGACTTCTATACTTTTACAAAAATTTTATAATTTTGCACCCATATTTCTATATTATTATGCAATAACGAAAAGCAGCCTCTTCTTAGGGGCATTAAACCTTTCAACAACTAAAACCTCGCAAGAAATCAAACAATAAATAAAATATGAGCACGAAGAAATATACCTTAGTAATCAACCCTGGCGCCACATCCACCAAGGCTGCCATCTACGAGGGTGAAAACGAAGTATTCACTGAAAACCTGAGCCATCCCATCGAGGAGATCCAGAAATTCAAGGAGGTCGCCGACCAGTTCGACTACCGCAAGGGTGCTATCCTCGACATGCTGAAACGCCACAACGTGGGCACCGACGAGATTGCTATCGTTATGGGGCGCGGCGGCCTCACTCGTCCCTGCGAATCGGGCACCTACGAGGTCAACGACCTCATGAAACAGGAATGCCACGACGGCATCCAGGGCAAGCATGCCTGCAACCTCGGCGCTCTCATCGCCGATTCCATATCGCGCGAAATTGGCCTGGAGCATGCCTATATCTCCGACCCGGGCATCGTCGACGAGCGCCCCGACTTCGCCAAAATCAGCGGCCACCCCGTTTTCGACCTCGACCCCAGCCGTGAGGGCGTCATCTGGCACTGCCTCAACCAGAAGATGACCGCCAAGCTCTACGCCCGCGAACTTGGCAAGCGTTATGAAGACCTCAACCTCATCATCGCCCACATGGGCGGCGGCGTCAGCGTGGGCATCCACAACCACGGCCGCGTGGTGGAAGTCAACCGCGCTCTCTGCGGCCTCGGCGCCTTCTCCCCCACCCGCTGCGGAAGCATCAACGCCTCCAAACTCATCGAGGTGGCTTGCAGCGGCAAATACACCGAAGCTCAGCTGAAGAAGATGGTCACCGCCGAAGGCGGTTTCGTGGCCTACCTCGGCACCAACGACGCCTACGAGGTGGAGAAGAAAGCCCTGGCAGGCGACGAGAAATGCAAACTCCTCGTCGACGCCTTCTGCTATCAGGTGGCCATGGAAATCAGCCGTCTCGCCGCTGTGGTGTGCGGCAAGGTCGACGCTATCCTCCTCACCGGCGGCATCGCCTACAGCAAGCCTTGGATGGCCGAGATAACAAAACGCATCGACTGGATCGCCCCGGTCAAAATCTACAAGGGCGAGAACGAGATGCTGGCCCTGGCCATGTGCGGCAAGGAAATCCTCGACGGCGCCAAGGCGAAGATTTATAAGTAATTAGTAATTAGTGATTAGAGATTAGTGATTAGCGACCGGTGACACGAATGCCGTCGGCAGAATATCGTGTCACCGGTCTCTTAAGTAATTTTCAACAACTATTGAACGACTACCTTTTTGCATCATGAAAAAAATTCTTTTTGCAGCAGCACTATTATCGTTTTTCAATCTCCAATTTTCTCTCCTGCATGCACAAACGCCCGACGTCACCATAAAAAAGGGCAAGGCGGTCATCGACGAGGCTTACTACTACCAACTCAAGCAGAAAGCCGATGCCTACAACAAAATGGTGGAGCAGAACGACGAGCTGCAACGTCAGGTGGACAACGCCAACAAGGAGCTGAGAAAGCACTCTAAACCAGCCATCAGCAGCTTCAACGACTCTGCCTCATACGCCATCGGCAAGGATATCGCCACCAACTGGCAGCAGCAGAATCTGGGCCTCAACCTCCGCGTCGTGGCACAGTCGCTAATCGATATGGCCGAAGGCAAGAACACCTGGGACCGCAACACCATGCAACCCATCTTGCAACGCTTCCAGCAGCAGTTCGACAAACGCGAACAGGAGAAGCGCCAGAAGATGATGGAATCGGTGGGCAAGAACAAGGAGGAAGGCGCGAAATTCTTGAAAGAGAACGCCAACAACAAGTCGGTCTACACCACCAAAAGTGGCCTTCAATACAAAGTGTTGAAGAAAGGCAACGGCAAACGTCCGTCGGCCAACAGCACAGTCAAGGTGCACTACACCGGCACGCTCATCGACGGCACCAAGTTCGACAGCAGCCACGACCGTGGCACCCCCATGGAATTCCCCGTGGGCGCCGTAATCCCCGGCTGGACCGAAGGCCTGCAGCTGATGGACGAGGGCTCGGAATATATGCTCTACATCCCCTACAACCTCGGCTACGGCGAGAACCCCGTGGGCGACATCCCACCGGGATCCACCCTCATCTTCGACGTCGAGCTTATTGAAATAGTGAAATAATTGAACACTTTCGGTCATAATTTCCGCCTGACCTCGTTTGGCGAATCGCATAGCCAAGCCATAGGAGGCATAGTCGACGGCTGCCCCCCGGGGGTAGCCGTCGACTATGATTTGCTCCTCAGCGAGATGGCACGACGCCACCTTGGCGCCGACGCCACCACACGCCAAGAACCCGACGACGTGGAACTGCTGTCGGGCATCCTCAACGGCGTCACCTTAGGCACTCCTATTGCTTTCATTATAAGAAATAAAGAGCAGCGCAGCACCGACTACAACGACCTGGCCGACTGCTACCGCCCCGGCCATGCCGACTTCACATGGCAGCAACGCTATGGGCTGCGCGACTTCCGCGGCGGGGGGCGTGCCTCGGCACGCGAAACGGCCGTGCGGGTCGCCGCTGGCGCTCTCGCCAAAATGGTTCTCCGGCAACGGCTCATAAACGTCGAAGCCTCCGTTCTTTACAACCCCACGCCCGCCGAGAACGACAGCTCGGGGGGCATTATCCAGTGCACCGTCCGTGGCCTCCCCGCAGGTGTCGGCAACCCCATTTTCGGCAAGCTCAATGCCTGCCTCGCAGCAGCCATCATGAGCATCCCCTCGGCCACGGGCTTCGAAATGGGCGAGGGCTTCTCCGCAGCCCACATGAAAGGCAGCGAGTGGGCCGACCAATGGCGCTCGGATGGCAGCCTCGGCACCGTCACCAACCACTGCGGCGGCATTCAAGGCGGCATAAGCAACGGCATGCCTATCCTGTTTCGCGCCGCTTTCCATCCCGTAGCAACGCTCCCCATCCCCACCCAATGCCTTACGCCTCTCGGCACCACCAAAACCATTACCCCACACGGCCGACACGACCGCAACCACATCCCTCGCACCGTAGTGGTTGTGGAAGCCATGACAGCACTTGTCATCGCCGACCTATTGGGCTCATCGTAACTCTCAAACAAGCTACAGCACCTGAACTATTCAACTGTTTATTTGTTGAATTGTTGACCATGTTTTTTTTGATTAAGCAGGCTTTAAGCAATCATCAAAAATTAAGTTGATACAATCAGGCAGGTACAAAGTCAAAACAACTGTGTTTATGCAACGTGGTACGCGGGCGTCCTCGCCTGCGATTTGAACACGAATCTCACGTATTACACGAATTTTAATGATTACGAACGTTTACTAATGAAAAAAATCCTCATCCTATTATTCCCGCTACTCCTCGCAGCCTGCTCAGGCTCCGACAAGCAGTCCGGACTGAAATTCACCGTCGAGGGCACCCTCGACAATGCCGCAAACAAAATGCTCTACGTGGAGGAGATGACCCCCGACAACGGGCCTCAGTTCATCGACTCCATACCTTGCGACGAAAAAGGCCATTTCCATTTCAAGATGCACGCCGACTACCAGACTTTCTTCAACCTCCACACCAGCCTCTACGACTACATCGTCCTCCTCCCTGCCGACGGCGAAACCATCACCGTCTCCGGCAATGCCGCCGCTCTGAGCACCAACTATCGCGTGGAAGGCTCTGAAGGCTCGCAACTCATGTGGCAAATCATGAACTACGTGAACGACGCCAATATGGCCATCAGCGACATCATCGCCATCGACAAGCACAACCGCGAAACCCTCGACGACAAGGCCTACGCACTCGCCCACGACGAAACCGACTCGATGTTCGTCGGCGAACGGCAGACGGTTTACCTGATGTTCTACAACTTCATCCAGGACAATGCCGGCTCGTTGGCCACCCTCTATGCCATCGACGCTCCCTTCAACCATTCCATGCGTGTTTTTTATGCCGAGCCCGACTTTGAAGTCTTCGAGATGGTCCTGGAGGGACTGGAGGAAAAATGCCCCGACAACCCTCACACCCTCTACTATCGCACACGCATAGAACGCGCACGCAGCGAACGGCAACTCCGTCAGGCCGAGAACCAATCAATCTGAACAATCCGAACAATCCGAATGGCCACCTATTTTATAACCGATGCTCATCTGGGTAGCGGAGCCGACACCCGACAGCGCGAGCAAGACCTGGTGCGCTGGCTCGACGCCATAGCTCCCCACGCACAGCGCCTCATCATGCTGGGCGACATCTTCGATTTCTGGTTCAGCTATAAGCAGGCCGTCCCGCGAGGCTTCGTGAGGCTCCTCGGCAAAATGGCCCAAATGACCGACAACGGCGTGGAAATCCACTTCTTCATCGGCAACCACGACATGTGGCTGTTCGACTACCTGAGCAATGAAATCGGCGTGACGATGCACAACGACAACGAGGAGATGCTCATCGATGGGAAACGTTTCCTGCTTGGACATGGCGACGGCCTCTGCCCCTCCGACCATAAATACAACCTCCTCAAACGCCTCTTCCGCAGCCCCCTCAACCAGTGGCTCTTCGCCGGCATCCATCCCAACATAGGCTTCCCTATAGCCCACCGCTGGAGCAGCAGCAGCCGACGCAAAAACAGCATCGCCGAGAATGGCTATCTGGGCGACGAACGCGAGTGCATCTTCCAATACTGCCGCCAGCGCCAGCAGGAACGCCAAGCCGCCGGCCTACCCCTCTACGACTACTTCCTCTTCGGGCACCGCCACACCCCCATCGAACGCCCCATTGGCAACGCCACCTACATCAACGTGGGCAACTGGATAGAGCACCGCGACTATGCCATCTTCGACGGCAACACCTGCCGCCTGCAATCATTCACCGCACTTTAGTGACGGTAAAAAATAAAGTGTAATGATGCACCAACCTCTCTGAGCCCCGTAGGGGCGGCATATAATAGCCGTGGGCGAAAGCCCACGGGGATCGAAGTACTCTATTCTATTTGAGCCCCGTAGGGGCGGCATATTAAAAACAGTTCGGTTGCGTCGGATTTTCGGTTGCGTCGGTTGCGTCGGATTTCGGTTGCGTCGGATTTGCAATCCGACGCAAAATATTATAAGGATTTTTAATCCGCAAAATAACTCGGTTTCGGTTGCGTCGGATTTGCAATCCGACGCAAAATATTATAAGGATTTTTAATCCGCTAAATAACGGATTCGGTTGCGTCGGATTTGCAATCCGACGCAAAATATTATAAGGATTTTTAATCCGCAAAATAACGGTTGCGTCGGATTTCGGTTGCGTCGGATTTGCAATCCGACGCAAAATATTATAAGGATTTTTAATCCGCAAAATATCGGTTGCGTCGGATTTGCAATCCGACGCAAAATATTATAAGGATTTGTAATCCGCAAAATATCGGATTAAAAATCCTTTTTTTACTTATTGCTTAGACGCCATTTGCAAAAAAATGTGTACATTTGCAAATGCACCAACCCCTCAACAGCAAACAGAAATTATTGATTAATAAAATAATAAATAGAATATTACTATGGAAAAACTGATCATTACCGCTGCAATCTGCGGCGCCGAAGTCACCAAGGAGCAGAACCCAAACGTCCCCTACACCGTTGAAGAGATAGTGCGCGAGGCCAAATCGGCTGTCGATGCCGGCGCCGCCATTGTCCACCTCCACGTCCGCGAGGACGACGGCACTCCCACCCAGAGCCACGTCCGCTTCCAAGAGTGCACCGAGGCCATCCTCAAAGAGTGCCCCAACGTGATCCTGATACCCTCCACGGGAGGTGCTGTGGGCATGACACCCGACGAACGCCTCGACTCCACCAACACCACCCCCATCCCCGAGATGGCTACCCTCGACTGCGGCACTTGCAACTTCGGCGACGACATCTTCGACAACACCATGCCCACCATGCGCGCCTTCGGCAAACGCATGATTGAGAAAGGCATCAAGCCCGAATACGAGTGCTTCGAGATGGGCCACCTCGAGACCATAGTCCACATGGCTCGCAAAGGGCAGGTGCCCAGCGCCTTCGGCGTTAACGGCCCCGACGGCAAGCCCTTGCCCCTGGTACCTATGCAGTTCAATTTCGTCCTCGGCGTGCTGGGCTGCGCCTCTGCCTCGGTCGACAACCTGGTGTGGATGTCGAAGAATATCCCCGCCGGCAGCACCTGGACAGCCACCGGCATCGGGCGTAACGCCTTCACCCTCGCAGCCCCCGCCATCGTCATGGGCGGCAACGTCCGCGTTGGCTTCGAAGACAACCTCTACCTCGAACGCGGCGTGCTGGCCAAGAGCAACGGCGAGCTGGTCGACAAGGTGGTGCGCATGGCCAAACTGCTGGGCCGCCCCGTGGCCAACAGCGACGAGGCACGCGAAATCCTCGGCCTCAAGAAGTGACCATCGACTTCCATACTCATCAACCCACTGCGGAGGGTGTCGTCACCCCCCGCAGTTTTGGTTTCCACCCATGGCATTTGGCGGACTACGCTTCAGAACGCCGCACTGCCCCTATGGCGGAGCCACACATCATGCAACGCTTCGCCGAAGCCCATTTCGTTGGCGAATGCGGCCTCGACAAAGCATGCAACACCCCTTTCGATCTGCAGATGACCTATCTCCGTTGGCAGCTCGACATCGCCGAAGATCTCCGAAAACCCGTGGTTCTCCACTGCGTACACGCCTTCAACGAAATCATAGCCCTCAGAAAACATTATTCCATGCCTTGGGTGATTCACGGCTTCACGGGGTCTCTACAACTCGCCCGGCAGTTGGCATCTAAGGACATCGGCATCTCCTTCGGAGCGGCTCTCCTTGAGCCTCAACGGCTGAAAGTCCGCAACACCTTTCAACAATGGCAAGGACACTATATGCTCGAAACCGACGACAACCCTTGCGGCATCGATGCCGTTTACTCTGCCGCAGCACTAATCAAAGGCCTCCCCATCGACGAAATAAAAGCTCATGTGGCAGCCTATTACCTCTTAATCACAACCTCTAACAACCAATTATCGTGCCAGAAAGAACAATAGACCACAACGACTTGTTCGACACCCTGAGTTTCGAACAGAAAGAAACCCTATATAACGCTGCCTCCGAGCTGTTTTCCGAAAACAGGCGTCAGCTCTTCGACCGGCTTGCCCCACAGCGCACCCGCCGTGTAACGGTGGTGCTGGAAGACATCTACCAGTCGCACAACGCCAGCGCCGTGCTGCGCAGTTGCGACTGCTTCGGCGTGCAGGACGTCCACGTGGTTGAAAACAGAAACCCCTTCAACCCGGCCGGCGATGTGGCCGTGGGAAGCAGCAAATGGGTCGACTATTACAAGCACAGCGACATCCATGCGGCTTATAGACACCTGCACGACAAAGGCTACCGCATCGTGGCAACCCTGCCCCACGAGAACGACACCATGATTGGCGACCTCGACCTCAGCAAACCTGTGGCTCTGGTCTTCGGCACCGAACTGACCGGGCTGACACGCGAAGCCATCGACGGCGCCGACGCTTACGTGAAAATACCAATGTATGGCTTCACCGAAAGCTTCAATATCTCCGTGTGCGCCGCCCTAAGCCTTTTCAGCGCCACCGAACGTCTGCGCCGCAGCGACGACAGCAGCTGGCAACTCTCGCCCGACGAGCAACTGACGCTGAAACTACACTGGGCCATGCAAACAATCCGCGACGGCAAGAATGTGATAGATACACTGATGCGCAATCTTTTGTAACCAAATACGTTTATTTGTACCGTTGTTTCGGATTTGCAATCCGAAACAGTTTACTATTAGGATTTTTAATCCGTTTACCGTTTACCGCTGTACCGTTGTTTCGGATTTGCAATCCGAAACAGTTTATTATTAGGATTTTTAATCCGTTTTCCGTTTACCGTTGTTACCGTTGTTTCGGATTTGCAATCCGAAACAGTTTATTATTAGGATTTTTAATCCATTTTCAAAAAACAATGACAACCGTTGTTTCGGATTTGCAATCCGAAACAGTTTATTATTAGGATTTTTAATCCGTTTACAACCGTTGTTTCGGATTTGCAATCCGAAACAGTTTATTATTAGGATTTTTAATCCGTTTTCAAAAAACAATGACAGCCGTAATGTGCCTAATTTGAAGGTATTATTCAGCATTCTTAAAGAGTATTGTTTTATGAACCTCCATACAACAGAAATTTTTTAATTAGTCAAATTTATTTGGCATTTACGATAATTCACGGGCATTCATGGTCATTCATGTTCTATAAATAATTGCTGTTTAATTGCTGTTAAAAGAATATGAGCGCTAATTTTGACCGTTTACTTAGGTTACGTTATTATTAAACAATTGACTATATGACGTTCTTTTCAAAAAGGACAGGGATAATAATCCTTTTAACAAGCTGGGACTCTTTTTGTAAATAAGTTCCAGTTCTTCGTAAGAACAATCCTCAAGAATTGTTAACAAAACAACTCGTTTATTGTATGTGTTGTCATTTAATAGCTTAAGCCATTTGTTTACTTTTGATTTGTCAACTTCCATTTTTCTGCTTTATTCAAATATCTCCGAAAATAATAAAGAACAAAGATGACAAACTCATACCACCATTTCCCAATACCCGCCTTTGTCTGGCCCCACACGTCGAATAATACCACGCTCTTTAAGTTTTCGTATGTGGTTTTGCACATTACGTTGTGCAATCGAAAGATTATCAGCAATTTCCTTTGTTGTAACTGATGGGGTTGCTAATATGATACGAACTATTTGAGATTGGGTTTCTGGTAGTTTTTCTATGATGTTTTCTACGATGCCATTTTCGTTTTCTACGATGTTTTCTACGATGCTTTTTTTATGGGGATTTGAAACGACGTTTTGATATTCTTTGCTGAAATGGAATGTTATCATCAGTTCCCCGTTTGTATATTTAATTCCTGGCTTGGGTACACCTGCATCTTTACAAGCACTTATAATTCTTTCAATACCACGTCCCCAGGTCTCAATTTCGCCTGCTCTAAAGAATGCGTTTGCAATATCTGGATTATATGGACGGCTGTTGTGTTTGCCTAATAGCTTCTTAATGTTCCAATCTTCTGGCAAGTAACCGCAGTTAAAAATTTCAAGTCTGTCATCAAATACAGAAATCTGTATTGGCGTTAATGACTCATATGCCTTATGAACTATTGCATTGAGCAATGCCTCTCGAAGCGCTTCTCGTGGCACAGGGAGAGACTCTATCCTCTGGATGCCTTCATATCTAATCAAAGCACGGAGGTATTTGGTTGTCAGCAAGTCCATTGCAACCTTCACTTGTTGGAACAAACTTCCGTGTACTTCATCTTGGAATATCAGGTTTGCATTTTTCTTGAAATAGCCAATCTTGATATAAGCACCTGTAACATATCGTTCTGGGTCTGCATGAAACAATAATACGGCAGCTCTCTTCAAATACAATCCATCCACCAAACGCAGTTTCTCAACAAGTCCAGAATTACTTTCCTTTAAATCAGCTTCATCCATTCGACCACCTTGTTTGGCATATCCCCTGAACAAGTTGAACGAAGTGTTGTCTAATTCGTCTGTTGACAGGTTGGGTATTGGAACACCATCCCAAGTTTTACCTTGCTTACGCAACATAAATCTGTCAAGAGCAGCACCTTTTAATTCTTGTTTTGTACTTCCACTGCGATAATGATATTGTCCCTTGTAACTGACAGGATAAGGATAGGCGTTGGTAACGATTTCAAGATATTCTTTTCCTTCCTTATGATGAAGGTTGACATCCACCACAATACCCAACACATCACGAACTTTATTGGGTATATCTTCCATCAATTTTTTGACATCCTTCAAATCACAAACATTACCGTTGTCGTCAATGCCAATAAAAATTGTGCCTCCTTGTGCGTTAGCGAAACCGCATATCCATTTAAGATAGTCGTCTTTCCAGACTTGTTTATATTCTATGTTTTGAGATTCCATGTCTTTTATAACGCCGATTACGAAGTTTTATTGTGTTATGGATGAAAGAGAATGAGTGATTTGTAAAGAAAGAAACCTGATTCAGTATACCCGAATCAGGCTTCTTTTTTGATTGGAGATACAAATCTTCACTTTGAATCTTTGAATCTATCAATCTTCTTATCAACAAAAGCAAAATCGGTTTCTAACCCAAGTTCACCCCTTGCTTAATCTAACTATCCTGTCTTGAGCGATTTGGCGCTTCGGGGTTTCATGTTTGGGTACTACAGATTATCATTTTTCGGAATGGGTAGTGGCGATAGCCAAGTATGTCGTAGATGTCAGCCGCGGCTTTGGTTGGCAGGCTGCAGATGCGTGTTTCGACTACCTCTGTAGGAGGTCGGGCTTCCCAGCCCGACCAACGCTACAACAATCCCGCCGCTGCATTTGTCGTCACATTGGCAAAGCTGGGAAGCTTCGCCTCCTAACCCAAGTTCACCCCTTGCTTAATCTAACCGTCCTGTCTTGAGCGATTTGGCGCTTCGGGGTTTCATGTTTGGGTACTACAGATTTTCATTTTTCGTAATGGGTAGTGGCGGTAGCCAAGTTTGTCGTAGATGTCTGCCGTAGCTTTGGTGGGCAGGCTGCAGATGCGGGTTTCGACAACCTCGTCAAACGGGTTGATTGCCGCCAGTGGTGACAAGTTTCTGTGTCTGCATGCGTCGCACGATTTCAGTCCAGTGGCAGTTCTTAACTTTCTGTTTGAGTTGCAGTCGTATGGTGTTCGCTCGTCAAGCTCGCGGGCCATACGCTCGTCAAGCTCGCGGGATATAGCACAGGTTGGTCTTCAACTGGCGGTTGGTCCATTCGATTTCTCTGATGAGGTTACTCAACTTTCGCAAGTTCTATGTTGGTGATAATGAGTGTCGCTTCGCGACAGAAATCTCGCAAATCCTTTCAAATCTTTCAATATTTATCTGTTTGATTTGACTAGATTTGTAAGATTTCTCGCCATAGGCGACTTAATATCAAACATTTCGCATATATGCGAAACTTGTATTACTATAGATAAACACTTTACAAATCTGACTGGTTGAAAAATGTTCCAAAAAAAATTTCAGGGTTGAACTTGGGTTAAGAATGTGACAAATTTCATTTTTACCACTACGTCAATCAGGTGACTTCTAATTAGAGCACCATAGGGGTGAAGAAAGAGCCAGTGGCTCTTTCGATAGCGAAGCGTAGAACAAAAATATAATAGCCGTGGGCGTTAGCCCACGGTAGAAACCAATAAGAAACGCCTGATTCTCGATTTCAGACAGCAGCAGACAGGGGCATCGGTGCGTCTCCCCCCCCCTGTGCGCTGAAACGTAAGCGATACTGTCGGCAAGGAAGCGGAACAAAGGCACACAAATGGTTCGAGGACCGGAAAAAAGAAAAAAACACGGTGAAAGATGTGGCATAACGGATTATTGTGTATATTTGCAGTGGTTTTAAATTATGAAAACGGACATTAAATGGCAGTGTATTTTTCTTTATTATAGATAATTAACTGTCATTAAGTAAATGGTCAATAATAGCGTTCATATTATTTTAACGGCAATTATCAGCAATTAACCAGCAATTAACCAGCAATTAACCAGCAATTATAATTAGAACGTGAATATCCTAAAATGTCCGTGAATTGCCATGAATGCCAAATAAAATTGACCAATTGCTCAACATATTATAGCTTATGAACAAAGACCACATAACGGGAAGAAGACATGATTCTCCAAAACGGGGAAAGCTTCTTCCGTTGGTGCTCGTGATTGCGTTTGGCCTCCTGTCGCTACATGGCTGCGGAGACAACGT
>JAFSQF010000109.1 GCA_017446745.1 Bacteroidales bacterium | reverse complement strand
GCCCTCGTGGGTGGTGAAGGGGATGACGGTCTTGCCGTCGAGGTTGATGTCCTTGAACAGCGTGAACATCACCTGCGGGTAGGTGCCCCACCACACGGGACCGCCGATGAAGACGGTGTCGTAGCCGCTGAGGTCGGGAGCAGCGCCCTCGTAGGGCGGCAACTCGCCTGCGGCGGCCTCCTTCTTGGCCAGCTCGATGAGCGGTGTGTAGGCCATGCCGTCGTATTTGTGGGTGACGATCTCGAACTGGTCGGCGCCAGTGATTTCACTGATGTAGTCGGCCACGATTTTTGTATTGCCCGTGTCGATGACACCGACGGAATAGTTATCCCCCGCGTGGGAGAAGAAAATGACGATGGATTTACTCATATTTCCGGAATTTGATGTTTGTTCGTTCTGTAGAGACGTTTCCTGAAACGTCTCCACATTGTTTTTATTCTGTCCGTTGCAGCCCGTGGCGAAAACCACGACAAGGACTGCGACGAGGATGTTTTTGATGTTCATAATTCGTTGTTTTTATAGCCAAAGTTTGAATTCGCCTGTACGGATGCTCGCAATCACGCCGCCGTCGATGAGCAGGTCGGTGCCGGTGATGAACTTTGCGTGCTCGCCCAACAGGAAAGCGGCGGCCTCGGCAATCTCATCACTGGTACCTGTGCGCTGGGCGGCTGAAGCGTCAATCATCGCCTGATAGCCTTCTCCGCTGGCCCGGAATTCATCGTAAGCCAGCGGGGTGACGATGACGCCGGGCGAGATGGAGTTGATGCGGGCACGACGTTTACGCCAAGTGGTGGCTGCGGCACGCTGCGCCTGCAGGTGGTTCATCCGCTTGGCAATCATATAGGCGAAACCGCTGTTCTGCATGGCCACCTCTTGGATGAATTTCACATTTTTCAGTTCTTCAGTAGGGGTGTTTACCAATTGCAATTCTATATCGTTGGGAATCGGGTACATATAGGCCGCTTGACTGCTGATGAGGAGTCCTGCGCCGCCTTCGGCAATCACTTTGCCGAAGGCATCCACGGCGTAGCCCGTGCCCACCATATCGAGGTTGACGATATGCTCCGGACTGGCCTGGTTGGGCGATGCACCGGCCGTGTCAATGAAATACATCACGGGACCCAGTTCGGCCGCCTTCCGGGCAAAAGCCTCGATGCTTTCCTTCTGCAAAGCGTTTACTACTAATGTCTTCATATCGTATCCGCAGCGGCTGAGATCCTCGCCGACGCGTTTCAGCGTTTCCTCGCTGATGTCGCCTAACAGGATTTTCTTGCCCGCCCCGATACGGCGCACGATGGCGGTTCCCATACTTCCGGCACCCAACAGTGCCACTACTTGTTTCTTTTCGTTTCTGTCGAATATCATAATCTTTTCGTTTTAATTTGCGATATTGTAATACTAACCCGCGCAGTGACAGCCGACGCAAAGACAGCTGCGGGATAGTTTTTCATACTTTTCCACTGCTTTTGCCTTATTCAATATGTGCTCGCTCTCGCCTCTGTGAACTGCCACATCGCGTCGCGCTTCACGAGCTGGAAACGGAGCTGAAGGGGCCAGGTGTGGCGTCCGCCGCCGAACACCGCTGCGGTCACGCGGCTTCTCCCTGTCAGCGTGGCGCGGTCGCCCTCCACGGTGACCTCCGTCTGCTCGTGCACCGCCGTGTAGTAGTTGAGCGTGCCGTCGGCGATGGCATCGAGGTACTCCTTTTTCGACTGGCGCATACCGGTTATATGGACGAGCACCATCTCGTTGTCATAGACACGGTTGAGGGTCGCCGTGTCCTTCGCCACCATGGCCTGGTACATGGTCTCGTAGAGCTGACGGATTTGCTGTCGGTCGTCGGTTTGGGATTGCATAGTCATGGTGAGGGTTATGATGATTAAAGTGCAGAGTGTCTTCGGAAAGGTGCATCTACCATAGTTTGGGACTGCTACTTTCTTCATTTTTGTTGTTTTGAAACAAGAGGATTAGTCGTGAATTTTCATAGTACCAATCCAGCGTGTGTTTTCTGGGTCTTGGTCATCGTATGCTACGCTATGTCCAAGATCAAGTGATGAAATCCGTATGATTTCCTCGTTGGTCAGAGTGAAGTCGAAGACGCTGATGTTTTCTAACATACGCTCCTTATGAACGGTCTTGGGGATGACCACCACACCACGCTGCAAATGCCATCGTAAGATGACTTGTCCAATAGTTTTGCCATACTTTTGAGCTATCTCAGCAATGACAGGATTGTGGAAGATGTCGTTGTGTCCCTCGGCGAATGGTGCCCAAGCTTCGTGTTGAATGTTTTCTTTTTTCATGAATTGGTTGGCTGCTTCCTGTATGAAGAACGGGTGGGTCTCAATCTGGTTGACGGCAGGACGGACCTCGTTATGTAGCACAAGGTCAATAAGGCGGTCGTTGGAGAAACTTGTTACACCAATGGCTCGGATGCGACCTTCCTTGTAGAGTCGTTCCATCGCGCGCCATGCTGCGTAGTAGTTGCCATAGGGTTTGTGAATCAGCCACAGGTCAAGATAATCCAAACCTAATTTTGCCATGGAAGTGTCGAAGGCTCGTAGAGTATCATCATACTCGTGGTCTTGAACCCATAATTTCGTGGTGACAAATAACTCATCACGCTTTATACTGCTGTTGCGGATAGCGGCTCCAACGGCTTCCTCATTCATGTATGAAGCTGCCGTGTCGATGCTGCGATAACCCGCTTCAATAGCATTTTCAACAGCCATCTGGCACTGTTTTTGGTCATTCACTTGAAAAACGCCGAACCCAACCATCGGCATTTTCACTCCATTGTTTAATGTTGTGTATTCCATATCTAAATCCAATTAATTTGTTCATTTCAAAGGTCTTCAATATCCAATTTTCTTCAGCCACTTGTCGATCTGGCCATGTTTCTTGTCCATGCCTTGGCCGCCCATCTCCTTGGTGACGATGCAGATGCCGTTGCGGTGGGCGCTTTTGGGCGTTGCCTTGATGATGTGTTTCGCCGCCGCCCCGGTGTTGCCGCTCCAGCTGAAGTAGGCCGCGAGGGTTTATGACAGCCAACTGCACTTTCGAAACATTGCTCGCTCCATTATTTCTCTTCGAGGATAGCCATAAACTCTTCACCGGTGATGGTCTCTTTCTCAAGCAGGTAGTCGGCCACGGCGTGCATCTTGTCCATTCGAGAGGCGATAATCCGCGAGGCTTTGTCTTTGGCTTCAGCAATCATACGCTGCACCTCGCTGTCGATGTCGGCGGCCGTCTGGTCGCTGCAGGCTATATTCGAACCGCCGCCAAGATAGGTGTTGCCGCGCGTTTCGAGAGCCATCATCCCATAGCGGTCGCTCATCCCATAGCGGGTCACCATGGCGCGTGCCAGATTGGTGGCCTGCTCGATGTCGTTGCTGGCGCCTGTGGTGCAGGTGTGGCAGATGAGCTCTTCGGCCACGCGACCACCGGTGAGGGTGGCCAGCTTGTTGAGCAGGTACTGGCGGCTGTAGAGGAAATGCTCACCCTCGTCAACCTGCATCGTATAGCCCAAAGCACCCGACGTGCGGGGCACGATGGTGATCTTGTGCACCGGAGCCGAGTTGCTCTGTGCCGCTGCCACCATGGCGTGACCCACCTCGTGGTAGGCTATGATGCGTTTTTCTTCGGGCGAGATGACTGCGTTGCGGCGCTGTTCGCCGGCCATAACAGTCTCGACGCTTTCTTCGATGTCGGCAGTGGTCACTGTCGGACGCCCTTGCCTTACGGCACGCAGGGCAGCTTCGTTGACGATGTTGGCCAGGTCGGCACCCGACGAGCCTGCCGTTGCGCGACCCACCACGTCGAGGTCGATGGCATCGTGTTTCACGTGGTTCAGGTGCACCTGTATGATAGCTTTGCGTCCTTCGAGGTCGGGCAGTTCCATCTGGATGCGGCGGTCAAAGCGACCAGGGCGCAGCAGGGCCTTGTCGAGGCTGTCGGGACGGTTGGTGGCGGCGAGGATGATGACACCCTTGTCGCCCTCGAAACCGTCCATCTCGGTCAGCAACTGGTTGAGGGTCTGCTCGCGTTCGTCGTTGTTGCCGAACTGGCCTTCGCGACTCTTGCCGATGGCATCGATTTCGTCGATGAAGACGATGCATGGGGCTTTCTTGGCCGCTTCGCTGAAGAGGTCGCGCACCTTGGCGGCTCCCATGCCGACGAACATCTGCACAAATTCGGAGCCCGACATCGAGAAGAACGGCACGCCGGCCTCGCCAGCCACGGCGCGGGCTATGAGCGTTTTACCGGTACCTGGAGGACCCACAAGCAGAGCGCCCTTGGGCAGTTTTGCGCCCAGGGCGGTGTATTTCTTCGGGTCGTGCAGGAAATCGACCATCTCTTGCAGCGAGGCCTTGGCCTCGTCCTGTCCGGCCACGTCGGCAAAGCGTGTCTTGACGTCAGTGTCGGCATAGACTTTGGCACCGCTCTGTCCGAACGACATGAAATTGCCCATACCCATACCCATTCCGCCGTTGCCTTTGCCAATACGACGCGACATGGCACGGAACATCAGGTAGAACAACAGACCAGGCAGAATCCACCATAGCAGGAACTGCACAATGGGCGACTGCTGGCTCTGCACTTTCTGCACGAATTCGATCTTGCCGCTGTCGTTGGGACTGGAGGCCTCGAGCAAACGGTCCACCAGACCGGGGTCATCGACGGCTCCGGTGCGATAGGTCTTGTCGGCAGTGGTGTAATAGATCTGGTTTTCTTGGATCACCACCTGCTTCACCTTGCCCGACTCCACGGTGGTGACGAAGGTGCCATAGTCGGTGTTCTCGACGCTGTGGCTTGTCGCCAAAGGGGTGATGAAGTAGTTTAGTAACAGCAGCAGGCAGACCACGCATACAAGCCCCCACATCCACGAGCCGCCGCCCTGTGGCATTTTTGCCGAGCTGTTTTTCTTTTCTTTTGTCGATTCGTTCTTGTCCGATCCTTTGCGGTCGGGAAATTCCACATAGTTCATCATTGATATGTATGGCGGGTTCTATTTATTCACTTTTTGGTTCGTCCAACAGACAGAACCCGTTAATCTGCCTGACGACCATGATCTGGCTTATTGCTTGGCGAAGTCGCGGCACTGGTTCAGTACCGTCTGCCAGAACACTGTAGATTGGATGTCCTCGGGGCCGTTCTCTATGTAGTCGCCGAAGAGGAACAGCATAGGGACCTTTGCTGCCACAAACTTCTTGTAGGTGTCGCTGCCCACCTCGGGAGCGAAGCCTGGCTCGACAGGATAGTCATCAATTTTACCCGTAATTCTCGATGAGATACTTCACGAACTGCGGGTCGCCGAAGTTGACAGTGCCCGTGTCGTGCCGGTTCAGCGTGGCAATCTTGGCCATCTCTTCACCGGAGAGGGTGAAGTCGAAGATATCGAAGTTCTGGGCCATGCGCTCCTTGTGGCTGCTTTTGGGGATGGCCACGATGCCGCGTTGCGTGAGCCAGCGGAGGGCCACCTGCGCCGTGCTTTTGCCGTACTTCGTGCCAATGGCTGCCAGCTCCTCGCTCTTCACGACCCCCTCGACGCCCTGACCGCCCAACGGTCCCCAGGCCATCATCTTTGTGCCGAAGTCGTTCATCAGCGGCTCGATGCCCGTCTGCTGGAT
>JAFSQF010000108.1 GCA_017446745.1 Bacteroidales bacterium | reverse complement strand
TTATAATATTCAATATTTTGCAGAGTATCTGCAAGATGTCCGCCCACGTGTTGGAAAATATTCGTAAATTTGCACGATGATACCGCCGCCCGCGGCGGCGTGGATTATTTGAGTAGTAAATTGATAAACAAAGAGATAAAAGGAAAGAATAACGAGTAGATAAGCATCCTTGAATTGACTGATTAACCAGAGTTACGACACATAGGGAACACATCAGTCGGACAAGCCATCGGATGTTTGCACTCTGGACAAAGGGCGCGTACAGAATGGGGCAAAAAACGCAATCGTACAGAAAAATGACTGCACAAGGCAATATCCATAGCATGACGCAAATGCAGGGCAACGAGGTGATGGACGACTACCTGCAGCACCTCTTCGCCGGCAAGTCCGACATCAGCGACTTTTGCATGCGCTACAACGCCCGCACCGCCGACCTCGACTTGCTGGTTTTCCTGCTCACCGGGATGCCGAACCTGGAGCTCCGCACCCGCTGGCAGCTGACCACTGCCGACGCGCTGCTGCGCTACACCAAGATGGCGGTGGCCGATATTGCCGTCCGTAGCGGCATGGGTACCCGCAACAATATGTACTTCATCTATGAGCGCGAGTTTGACCAGTCGCCCACCGAGCGCCGCGATGCCATCCGCCAAGACGGTGACCTAGGCCGTTTCGCGATACGGTGATGGATATGATGCAATAAAAACTGCATAAACATGTTATTGAGACTGATTTATATTTGAGAATATGAGCACGGAAATACAATTACACAGAGGCGACATGTCCGAAAACGGACGGATAACAATTGTTGATGAAGACAGATTGTGCTATGTTGTGCAATCGGAAAGTAGAGGCGCAAGTGGTTTAAGAACAATATCAAAGGCAATCCTGAAAGAATTCGTTGAGTTCGTAAAAAGCAAGCCCGATGCGGCTCCAAAAGAAGCAAGAGAATCGTTGAGTGGGCAGAGCAAGATTGATAGGTTTGAATATGGCTATGAGTCTACTATCTTGCAAATGGCCAAGATGGTACTCGGGAAAGTAAATGTTATTCACACTGCTAAGACAAAGCCATCTCACCAGGATTTGCATCTTGACAATAACTATATACCATATCTCACCGCCCTCCGCACCAAGCCGTTTATGCTTTTGGCGGGTATCAGCGGGACGGGAAAGAGCCGTATTGTGAGAAAATTGGCGCAGGCGACTACGACGCAGGCTTACGAGAACAATGAGGATCGCTGGAAGGACAACCGTCCGGAGAATTTCGAGCTGATACAGGTGAAGCCTAACTGGCACAACTCGATGGATGTGGTGGGATTCTATTCCAACATTTCCAAGAAATATGAGTTCACGCCTTTCGTCGAGTTCATCGTGAAAGCGTGGCAACATACGGACACGCCCTACTTTCTCTGTCTGGACGAAATGAACCTGGCACCGGTGGAAGAATACTTTGCCGAGTTCCTCAGCGCCATAGAGTCGCGCTCGACCGACAAGGACGGCAACTATGTGACCGACCCGATTATAAAGCCTTTCAAGGAATTTGGTAAGGAAGCGTGCGAGGAAATGTTGAAGCATTTTTTAGGCGAAGCCCTCTACACCGAATCAAACCCGTTGGCCAAACAGTTTGCAGAGAAAGGCCTTACGCTGCCTCCCAACCTGATGGTGATGGGCACTGTGAACATGGACGAGACGACCTTCTCGTTCAGCCGCAAGGTGCTGGACCGCGCTATGTCGGTGGAGATGAACGAGGTGGATTACGACAGTTTCCTGTCGGGCGAAAGCGAACAGTTCCCCCTGCTGACCGGCTTGAACGAGTGGCTGGTGAACCGACCGCAGCAAGCTTCGGAGGTGAAGGACGAGATAGACGGCGAGAAAGTGATAACATACTTGAAAGCCGTCAACGGTCTGATGGAAGGCACCCCCTTCAAATTGGGCTACCGTGCAGCCAACGAAGCGTTGCTCTACGTGGCGGCAAGCCAAACGCTGGGCGGAGAGTCGTTCAGCCTTGAGAAGGCAATGGATGAGTTTACGCTGATGAAAATACTGTCGCGCATCGAAGGCGATGACAACCGCTTGGCGTTGGATGAGAACGACCCGCGAATAGCAACCATAGGAGCAGACACCATAACCGACACGGGCGAAAACCGCATCAACCTGCTGAACAGCCTGCGAGCCATCGTGCGGAAGTATATCGGCACAGAAACGGCGACAGAAAAGAAGATTAACAGCATGTACCGCACCCTGGAGCGGGAACACTTTGTTTCTTATTGGGCATAAATGGTAGCAAAGAGAGACATATTCAACTTCGAAGTCCGTAACGACGATGTACGGATGCGTTTTTCGTGCGATAAAACCATCGACCGCATCCGCAAGGCGGTAGAGAACCTGCGTGTGGAACGCGGAAACGAAAAACTGACGGCTGAATTTGTCACAACACAGGCAAACACACGATTTGTGTTTGCCGGACACGAATATGAAGGCCAGCAATTGGTCAGAGAAGCCGTCTTCTTCGAGAACACACAATACCCTGTGCTGATACAGGGTGGCGACGATGTGAGCGATATGAGCTTGATGTTCTCGAATGTGACCAAAGATGCACAACTGAGCAGCGACGGCAACTTGCTGTTTGGAGCCGTAGGTTTTGGCAATCAGGTGGGAAAGACTGACATCTGTCTCAACTACAAGAAGCAGGGCGTGGCTAAAAGCATGCGTTTCACCACCGAGGTGCTGAGCTACAAGATGGACTACCGCACCGACATGGAGTGGATAATCCGCGACATAGAGCGCGAGTACAGTATGCTTTCGTTCGCCTTTATGCGCGAGACCTACATCAATTTCCGCACCCGCAGCGGCGAATCGTCCGACCTGATATGGTGGCAGATATTCCAATCGTGCTTCGACGACATCTGCAAAGCCTGCCGTCAGATAATCAATGCTCCCCGACGGAAACTGCACGAGCGGGTGACTTATGAGCGGCAGGAACGGCTGCGATGGATAGGACGCGAGATGGAGAACGAGTACATGCAATTCAAGGGCGACCCGCACCATCTGTACCGCACCAACGAGCTGTGCCACACCAACGACACGGTGGAGAACCGATTCCTGAAGTTCGTGATGAAAGAGACGCTGCAGCGGTTTGCAGTCGTAAGCCAGCATATTCGGAACGCTGTCTCGAAGTCGAGAATGATGGAGAGCCGTCTCAAAGAGATGGGGGAAGAGCTGCAGCGACTGACGTGCCATCCATTCTTCCGCAGCATAGGGCAGTTCAAAGGATTCTCGCAAGATTCGCTGGTGATGAAGAAGTCGGTCAACTACCGCACCATCTACCAGAAATGGATAGAACTGATGTGCGGATATGAACTGGAAGAGGGCGTCAACAAGCTGGAGACAAAGGATATCGCCATGCTGTACGAGATATGGTGTTTCCTAAAAGTGAAGAATATCGTTTCCGAACTGCTGGGCGACTCGGTTGTGGCGCAGTATAAGGGCAAAAGCCTTACACCGCAGTTTATCCGCGACTTGAATTGGGGCACACACTCGGAGGTGTCGTTTCTGCGGACGAACGACAACGTGGAACTGGCCTCGGTGATGTACAACGCACCCGTGAGGGAAGACGACAGCCGCGTGACATCGGCTATCGGGGGCACTACCACTTTCACCACCCAACAGCGGCCCGACATTGTGCTGCGGTTGACTAAAAGACAACGCGACATACAGTATACTTTCTTGTTCGACGCGAAATACCGCATCAGCGACACGCACCCCGACGACTTGGACATCCCGCCAAGCGATGCCATCGACCAGATGCACCGCTACCGCGATGCCATCTATTACGTCGATCCCGCCAACCACAAGCCTAAACGCGAGGTGATAGGCGGTTATGTGCTCTTCCCAGGCAACTATACACGCGAGGAATTCGAGCAATCGCGCTACTATCAATCCATCAAAGCCATCGGCATTGGAGCATTCCCGCTGCGGCCCTCGGACGGGTTGGAAGTTGACCCCAACAGCAGCGAGCAAGCCCTGAGAGAGCAGATTGCAGAGTGGCTGAGACGCAGCCGAATGAAGACCTATCTGTACAAGAATGTGGCCCCTCAACACGGACTTGCCTATCAAGATCCTGACGATGTCGTACTGGTTAATTTTGCGATAAAGGAAAAAATGGACAAGATGAAGGAACTGGGGTTGTGCTATCTGCGTACGGAAGAAGATGCTGGTGCTATCGTTTTGGAGCCACGTGCGCTGAATGCCCGTTATCTGTTGCTGCATAACGGAACTTCGGGAACGCTGTACAAGCTTAAGGGAGCGGCACCGCGTTTCATGTCGAAAGAGTCGTTGCAAAAGAAAGGATTCGAAAATCTTGGACACAACTACTATCTGGTTTATTCATTCGATACTTCACAATCAAAAGCATACGACAATCTTCCTGGCTTGGGACGAGGCAAAAGCACCGCTAAACCTTGGTTCGCTACTTGGGAAGAGTTGATGCATTAAATATGGAACCTAAGCCCCGAAAGATCTCACCACACCTTTCGCTGGCGGAGTTCGCGCAGCGGTAAATCGACTACTTCGAGCGGGAGTGTGTTTTTTTTTGATACACGGATGGCATTGCAATGTTGAATTTTGAATTTTGAAAGTTGAAAGACGGGTCGGTCAATTTTATTTTGAACACGAATTACGCAAAATGGGTTCTTTTTATTCTGTTTTGAGAACGCGTGTCTTCGACACGCCAAGATACATTTGATTGATTGACCCCACACTATAAGTGCGAGGCAATTGAGAGTTTGCCTCTTCGAGGCAATTTATAGATGTCCTCACAAATGCTTTTCTTTGGGGAGGATTGCGAAAAGGTGCCAAAAGGCGAAAAGGTCTAAAAGCCTGCGGCACGAGAGATAAGGGCAATAAATGCGGGTTGTTTACGTTACTTGGGAAAGGTCGGGGATTCAGCCGCTCTAACCTTATCTATATGCGCAAGTTCTATCTGACTTTCCCAAAAAGCGAGACGCTGTCTCACCAATTGACATGGAGTCATTATTTCGAGTTGCTCAAATGCGACGATCCCTTGGAGAGGCATTTCTATATGCAGGAATGCATCAAAGAGGGATGGAAGGTGAGGGAACTGAAACGACAGATAAATTCTTCTCTATTCCAACGCCTTGCGCTAAGCACAGACAAAGAAGGCGTGCTGGCGCTTGCCAACGAAGGGCATCGGGTTCAAACTGCAGCAGACATTATCCGTGACCCATACGTGCTGGAATTTGCAGGGCTCCCCAAGCAGAAGCGTTACAGGGAAAAGGAACTTGAAGATGCGCTGAAAGTCCACATGGAGCAATTCTTGCTGGAAATGGGCAGAGGCTTTGCGTTTATTGGCAGGCAGTATGTGGTTCCGATTGGAAGCCGGAGATTCAAGGTGGATTTGGTTTTCTACCATTGCATATTGAAATGCTATGTGCTGATAGACTTGAAACGGGCAGAGATAAAGCATAGTGACATCGGTCAGATGAATCTATACCTGAACTATTTCAAGGAAGAAGTGTGTCAGTCTGACGACAATCCGCCCATCGGCATCGTGTTAGGTGCAAGAAAAGACGAACTGCTGATGGAGTATGCCCTTCAGGGTATCGACAATCAACTTTTTGCAGCCCGCTACCAGCTTTACCTGCCTAACCGCGATGAGCTTCAGGCACAATTGGACAGATTGTTGGGAGAGTAGGATCGTGGTGGGCCTTAGGCATCCAGCAACATCAATGAAGTTAATTGCCGTGTAATGGGCCGTGAATTGGCCGTTAATGCTTTCTCTTTATTAATGTTTAATTGACGGTAATTAACGTTTTACTTCGAACACGAACGTTTCGCAAAGCGAGAGAAGAGGCATGCTTGCACGGGCTTCCCCGAGCGAGCAGGTGGAAGACGAAGCCAAAGCACGGAAAGCGCAGATTATTCTTCTCGACCTGGCGGGACGGAGGTTTAAACGGAGACAGATGTGTTTTGAAAAATGTAGAAATTACTGTATTTTATTCAAGTTTCGCATATATGCGAAATATTTGATATTAAGTCGCCTATGGCGAGAAATCTTACAAATCTAGTCAAATCAAACAGATAAATAATGAAAGATTTGAAAGGATTTGCGAGATTTCTGTCGCGAAGCGACACTCATTATCACCAACATAGAACTTGCGAAAGTTGAGTATTTTATCATTGGAAGAATGTCATCTATTTCCCCATTTATCTGATTGGCTTTTTTGAACAGACCGATGTGGAAGAATCGGTCTTTTGCTTCGACTTGACAGGATTGAACGGATGAAGTGGCTGTCCCGTTTCGACGAAGACCGGCATACTCTTCTGAACACGTGGTATGCCGCGAATGCCTAAGAAATAGAAAAATGCAATGAGCAATGGCACGGACGAAAAAGGCGAATTCCACACAGCATTTGGCAGGAATATAAACGACAATGTTTTGTTTGGTGGTGGCAATTGTCAGAAATTCAAGGAGCTCTTCGCATTCTGCGAAGTTAAAAAAATAAAAAAAGTCCTTATTTGCAAGGTGCTCTTCGCAAGGAGTTCTTCTCCGTTCTGTGGGATGTTCCACAGTCCTGTATCTTTCCATAGTGCAAAAATACGGATTTTTGGGAAATAATTCCCGAAACCGACTTTTTGCCATGCAATACCCCTCAAATGCCATTGTCCACCAGAAACAACAGTATTATTTTTGCAGCTGGATTTCCTGACCGCAGAATGAAAACATATATCTCAAAAACATAGTATTATGACAAAAAAAAGCATTCTATTGGCAGTATTCTGCCTAACGGCGATGTTTGCGATGGCGCAACCGCCAAGCGACAGTTCGCCCACCTATCCCCAAGGGGCCACCTTCACCCTCAGCAACGGCTCGACGGTGACCAAGACGAGCGAGAGCCTCAGCAGCTCGACGCAGTACTACAACGTCATTCAAGTGACTAACGGCACCTTGAACCTGAATGGATGCACCTTCTCCAAGACGGGCGACGGCTCGTCGGGCGACAACAGCAGCTTCTATGGCAACAACTCCACCGTCTATGCCGGTGCCGCCAGCAGCTCCAACTACCAGAGCACCACGGCGGGCAGCGGTGCCGTCATCAACATCACCAACTGCACCATTAGCAGCAGCTCGCAGGGCGCCAACGCCGTCTTTGCCACCAATGGAGCCACCATCAACGTGGAGGGTGTCGTCATCAACAACAGCACCAGCGTGTCGCGCGGCCTGCATTGCACCTACGGCGGCACCATAGTGGCCAGCGATGTGGACATCACCACGCAGGGTGCCACCAGCAGCACCATCGCCACCGACCGTGGGGGCGGCACGGTGAGCGTCGACGGCGGCAGCGCCACGGCGCAAGGTGCCAAGTCGGCCGTGCTCTACAGCACTGGCACCATCAGTGCCACCGACCTCACCGGCACCTCGGCCCAGGGCGAGATTGCCGTCATCGAAGGCGACAACAGCATCACCATGACGGGTTGCACGATGACCAGCGGCAGCGACGAGCGTGCCCTGCTGATGATGCAGAGCGGCAGCGGCGACGCCGAGGGCACCAACCCCACGATGACCATCGTGGGCACCTCGCTGACCATGACCGACCAAAGCGCTCCCCTGCTCGAGGTGGCCACCTGTGTCACCGCCACCTGCACCCTCGATGGCTGCACCCTCACCGTGCCCAGCGGTGTGCTGATGTATGTGATGGACGACTCGCAATGGAGCACCAGCGGAGCCATCGGCAACCTCGTCCTGGCCAACGGCGACTATAGCGGCACCGTGAAGCAGGACAACGGCTACACCGCCAACGTTACCGTGCAGAGCAGCGCTACCTGGAACCTCACCGCCAACACCACCATCACCACGCTGGTCAACAACGGTACCATCAACTGCAACGGCTACACCCTGACCTACAGCACCCTCAGCGGCAACGGCACCATCAACACCGGCAGCGGCACCACGGGTATCGACCCGGTGGAAACGGAACATCGGGTGCACGACCCGCGCGTCTTCACCATCGACGGTCGCTACCTCGGCACCGAGGTGCCGGCCTCGTTCCGCGGCGTCTACCTTCAGAACGGCAAGAAACACATCAAACTGCAATAATACATTTTTGCTATGAAGAGATTTCCAATCCTTATCCTCTCTTTGCTGCTGACGGCAGGTATAGTGCAGGCACAAAATGTCAGCGTGGTCTACAGCGGCACTACGGCCACCGTCACCACCGACAGCATCGCCGCACTCTACCTCACCGTGACGCAGAGCGGGGCGCACGTCAGCATCGCCCAAAGCAGCGACCTGGCCACCGAGATTACCTACACGCTCAGCGGCTCCTCGACCGACGGCGAGTTCTACATGTCGGGCTCCTACAAGGCCACCATCGAGCTGAATGGCCTCACGCTGACCAACGCCACTCCCGTCTATAGCGGCGCCGCCGTGCATATTCAGAACGGCAAACGCATCAACGTCAAGGTGGTCAGCGGCACCACCAACACCCTCGTCGATGCCGCCTCAGGGTCGCAGAAAGGATGCCTCTACATCAAAGGGCACGCCGAGTTCAAACAGCAAGGCACCCTCAATGTGACGGGCAACGTGAAACACGGCATCAAAGCCGGCGAGTACGTCACGCTGAAGAACGCCACCCTCAACATCACCTCGGCTGTGGGCGACGGCATCTCCTGCAACCAGTACTTCCTCATGCAGAGCGGATCCGTCAACATCAGCGGCACAGGCGACGACGGCATTCAATGCGACCTGGAGGACTCACTCTCGACCGGCGAGACCGTCGACCACGAGGATGAGGACAGCGGCAACATCTACATCAGCGGCGGCACCATCACCATCGCTTGCGCCGCCACCGCTGCCAAAGGCATCAAAGGCCAGGGCGACATCAATACCAGCGGCGGCACCATCACCGTCACCACTACCGGCGACGGCGAGTGGGACAGCGACGACCTGGAAACCAAGGCGGCCTGCGGCCTCAGCTGCGACGGCAATATGAACATTACGGGCGGCACGCTCAACCTCTCGGCTACCGGCTCGGGCGGCAAAGGCATGAAGTGCGACGGCGTGATGACCATTGCCGACGGCTCCGTCACCGTCACCACTTCCGGCGGCCTCTACTACAACAACGGCACCACCGAGAACACCAACTACACCGGCAACACCGACAACGTATCGAGCAACTACTACTCGTCGCCCAAGGGCATCAAGGCAGGCCTCAAGACCCAGAACGGCAGCAGCTACACCTACAGCGGCGGCCTGGTGGTGGGCGGCGGCAACGTCAAGGTCACCACCTCGGGGCGCAACGGCGAGGGTATGGAGAGCAAGAACTACCTCAATATCAGCGGCGGCGAGATCTACATCAACTCCTACGACGATGCCATCAACTCGGCACAGGACCTCACCATCAGCGGCGGCTACGTCTATGCCCACGCCTCCAACAACGACGGCATGGATGCCAACGGCAACTTCTACATCAATGGCGGACTGGTGTATGCCATCGGTGCCTCCTCGCCCGAAGTGGCCCTCGACGCCAACACCGAGGAGCAGAAGCAGCTCCACATCGACGGCGGTGTGGTCATTGCCGTAGGCGGCATCGAGCAGGGCAGCTCCGTCACCCAGCCCCATGCCAGCACGTCGTCGGTGAGCGGCAACACCTGGTACACAACTTCCTATGGCAGCGATGCCGTGGCTTTCCTTACCCCCACGCTTAGCGGCTCGGGTGGTGGCCCCGGCGGCGGTGGTCCCGGCGGCGGTGGTCCCGGCGGCGGAGGCCCCGGCGGCGGAGGCCCTGGCGGCGGCTCTTATTCGATCTACGTCTCGGCACTCTCCACACCCTCCATCTCCAACGGCAACAACGTGTCGGGCGGCAGTGCGCTTTTCGAAGGCAACTGCTACGTCAGCTACCTCATCGACACCTCCTCCTCCTGCGTAGTCTATGACACCGTTACTGTCACCGTCTACGATACCGTCACCGTCACCATCTACGACACTGTCCGCATCACAGTCAGCGACACCGTCACCACCACCGTCATCACCTACGACACCACCTCGCTTACCGTCTACGACACCATGGCCATCACCGTCTACGACACCGTCGACGTCTCCCTGTGCGACACCGTCTACATTACCCTTCCGGCCGACACCATCTACATCTACGACACCGTCTACATCTGCGACACCATCTACATTACGCAGGAGGGCATCGGCGGCATCGACGCACTGAACCTCAAGCTCTACCAGCAGGGCGGACAGGTTGTGGTGGAAGGTGCCGACGGCAACCGCGTGTGGCTCTACGACGTCACTGGACGCCTGCTGGCCACCCGCCAGGATGAACATTCGCCCCTGCGCTTCGACATCCCCGCCTCGGGGGTCTACCTCCTCAAGGTCGGTAGCCACACCACCAAGCGTATCGTCGTTATCAGATAGCCATCGTAACACCCTGTAACAGAAGAGGATAGCACCACCATGCCGTCCTCTTTGCTTTTTCCCTCTCCTCCCTTCCTCGCCGGTGGGTTTTAACCCCGTAGGGGCGCCATATTAAGTAACTGTAAGTAATAAGGTTGTTATTGCACTTGTCTTATTGGATCAACTTATTTTTTGATGATTGCTAAAAGTCATGATGGAGGCGACACTCATCCTTACGCGTGGTGGCGACGTCTTCCGTCGCTCACAATGCCTTCTCGAGGTAGTGGCGCAGCTGGACGGGGCTGACATCGTGGTGTATCTCGCCCCCAACGGCATACGAAATAGCCCCGGTCTCTTCGCTGACTATGACGGAGATGACATCAAGCTGCTCTGTGACGCCTATGGCCGAGCGGTGTCGCAGGCCAAGGTTCGGGTCGATGCTCAGGTTCGACGAGACAGGCAGTATACAGCGGGCCGCCACCACTTTGTTGCCGCGCACCAGCACAGCCCCGTCATGTAGCGGCGAGTTCTTGAAAAAAAGCGTCTCCAGCAATGCCGACGAGACTATGGCGTCGATTTTCTCTCCCGTATTGATGATGTCGCCCACCTCGTTCTGGCGAATGAAGACAATGAGCGCACCGGTCTTGCTCTGCGACATGTGCATGCACGCCTGAATATAAGGCTCCAGTTCCGTGGTATTTTTTTCGATGCTCATGCTTTTCTTCCAGAACATAAAACGTTTGCGTATGTTGTCGCCGTCGATGCTGGTCTTCGTACCCACCATCAGCAGAAACTTTCGTATCTCGGGTTGGAAAACGATGATAAGCAACATGATGCCTATCGATATAAACTGTCCCAATATCGTCGAGGTTAGCCGCATATCGAGCAGCACCGAGACCTGCCACAGTATATATATAATGATTATGGCCCAGAAAATGCGGAGCACATTGGTGCCGCGCACCGCCTTGTAGATTTGATAGGCCAGGAAAGCTACAAGCAATATGTCGATTGCATCGACAAACGAGAACGAAGGAAGTCCTTGAATCATTTGTTATTAGTCGTTAATTATTAGATATTAGCCGTTAGTCGTTAGTTGTCTGTAGTGGGCAACGCCTCCGAGCGTTGCCAGTCAGCTATTCAACAATTCACCTATCACCTTTATGGTCTGTCGTGCTGCTGCCACATCATGGACGCGGAGCATCTGGGCGCCGGCAAGAAGAGCCGTGGCATGGAGTGCCGTGCTTCCTATGAGGGCATCGTCAGGAACGGTATTCAATAGTTTATAGATCATCGATTTCCGCGAAACGGCAACAAGCATTGGTTCGTTGGGGAAAAGCATTTTCAGTTCGGGAAGACGTCGGAAGAGTTCGTAATTATGCTTCATTGTTTTCGAAAAACCAAAGCCGGGGTCGATGATTACATCCTTCACGCCAAGCAGTCGCAGCTGATGCAACCTTTGCGAAAGGAATAGGGCTACTTCCTGCAAGATATTGTCGTAGTGAGGGTTGTCCTGCATGTGGTCCGGAGTGCCGAGGTTGTGCATCAGCACGTAGGGGGTGCCCAGGTCGGCAACCGTAGCGAACATCTCTGGGTCGAACGCGCCTCCGCTGATGTCGTTGATGATGTCGGCACCAGCTTCAACGGCGGCACGCGCCGGCAGCGAGAAGCAGGTGTCGACCGAGATAATGGCCTCTGGGAGCTCCCTGCGGACGTTGCCGACCACATCAGCGAGGCGACGCGCCTCTTCGACGGGCTCAAGCAGCATGGCTCCGGGGCGCGTGCTCACCACCCCGATATCGATGATGTCAGCCCCCTCGGTGGCCATCGTTACGGCATGCGAAAGGTAGTCGTCGGCTTTCAGATGCCGTCCCCCGTCGTAGAACGAATCGGACGTGACGTTGAGTATGCCCATAACTGCCGGTGCCTCATAGCGAAGCATACGGCCCCCACAGCAAAGCATGAAGGGCTCGAACGTCTGGCCTCGTGGGCTGTTGTTGGTATTGTCGGTCATTGATGTTTTTTTTCAATTCAAAACAATAAAGTAACGGCGACAGCGTTTCATTATTGTTTGCACCGACATAAAGATGACGAAAACTGAGAAAGAATTTGCAATAGAAACCAAGTGTTGCCGCGACATCTTCGAGAAGAAGACGCGCGACTACGGCACCTCGTGGCGCATACTGCGCCTGCCGTCGCTCACTGACCAGATCTTTATCAAAGCCAATCGTATACGCAGCATTGAAGAGACCGGCGAGAACCGCATCGGCGACGATGTGCGTGGCGAATATATTGCCATGGTGAACTATGCCGTGATGGCTCTGATACAACTGGATCTCCTGAACCCAAAGCAGGCCGTAGTGGACAACGCCTCCGAACGTGGCCTCGAGCAATACAATGAGACATTGGAACTGCCGTTGGAGACTGCGTTGGCTTTATACGACCACCATCTGGAACGAACAGTGCGGCTGATGATGGACAAGAACCACGACTACGGCGAGGCATGGCGTCAGATGCGCATAAGCTCTATGACAGACCTGATTCTCATGAAACTTCGCCGCATTAAACAGATAGAAGACAACGACGGGAAGACCATAATATCCGAAGGCGTTGAAGGCGGCTATATGGACATCATCAACTATTCGCTATTCTGCCTTATCAGGCTGGAAGAGAAAGACCAAAGCAATTGATTGCTACAAAACTAAACAACAGGGTGCTACGACACGGTAAACAATCCAACACTCTTCACCGGTCACTCATCACTCAAAAAAAAACAGTTATACAATGATACAAGAAAACACACTGAATAAGACATTGAGAATCATCTCGCGCTGGTTCGTGGGATTGGTGTTTATATTCTCCAGCTTCACCAAGGGTGTCGACCCTTTGGGCACGGCCTTCAAAGTGGAGGAATACATGACAGCATGGAGCTTAGGGAGCCTCTCGTTCGAATGGGCCTTGCCGCTGGCTCCGTTCCTTTCCATGGCCCTGATCACCGCCGAGTTCTTGGTGGGTGTGCTCCTCATCAGCGGCTCGTTCCGCAAACTCAGCGCTTGGCTCCTGCTTCTCATGATGGCTTTCTTCACTTTCACAACCCTCTACGATGCCATCTCCAACAAGGTTAGCGACTGCGGTTGCTTCGGTGACGCCATCAAACTTACCAACTGGCAGACTTACTGGAAGAATGTTGTCCTCGACGTGCCCACGATATTCATCTTCCTCACTCGCCGATGGCCACGCCGCAAGCGCCTGGAGCAGGACACCATGATAAGCATCGCCGCCATCGCCGCCATGCTCATCTTCGGCATCTGGAACATCAACAACGAACCCATCCTCGACTTCCGCCCCTGGAAAGTGGGCAACACCATGATCGACAACCTCGAGGAAGGCTTGGAGGAATCCAATGTGGTGACCTACAAGAACAAAGCCAGCGGCGAATTCAAGACCATGGACTCCAAAGAGCTGATGAAATGCTATGCCGATGACCCTGAATGGGGCGACAAGTGGGAATGGGTAGGAACTGAGAGCATCAGCCCCTATGAGGTCCATGCCGACGGTTTCTTCATCCAGGATGCCGATGGGCAGGACTTCACCTTCGACCTCATCGCCGCCACCGACGGCCCCGTGCTCATCAGCACCATCCATCACGTCGGTAAAGTCAACGAACGTGGCGTCAAGGCCATAGCCGACATGAAACAGTTCGCCGAAGAACGTGGCATTCATTTCGCCATCCTCTCCAACGCTGAGCAGAGCGAGCTACTTCAGTTTCTCTATGGCAACAACTTGATGGATGTGGAATACTATTTCGGCGACGAGAAAGCCATCGAGACCATGCTGCGCAGCAACCCCGGCTTCATCCTGATGCAAAATGCCGTGGTGAAAGGCAAATGGCACTACCGCAACGCCGACAAAATCAAGGACTACCCCTTCGAAATAGATAACTGATATCCTCATTGCCATCACCTATAAAATCCTCACTAATCACTAATCACTAATCACCAACCAATGATACAAAGAATTCAATCGTTCTATCTTGTGCTCGTCGTGGTGGGAATCATCCTCATGTTCAAATTCCCCATAGCCACCTATACCGCTACAACTCCCACCGGCGACATCAGCGCCGCCCTCGAACTGACAGGCTCTAAGTCAGTACTCTCAGAAAATATGATGGACTATCACTTCGTGGGAAGCGACACCGTGGCGTTCCCCGGCAAGTGGGTACTCTCTGTGCTGACGCTCCTCACCGGGCTGATAGCACTTGCCAGCATCTTCCTTTTCAAGAACCGTGTGCTGCAGATGCGTGTGGTGGCCTTCGCCTTCCTTGCCAATGTGTTGCTGTTATTTCTCATCTTCTTCTGGGCAATCAATGGTGCCAGCGGCAACGGCGGCTATCTGAAACTGCTGCTCGATAGCGGTTTGATGGGCAGCAACATCAACGTCAATATGCTCACTCCCGGCACCGTAACGCCCATCGTCACCGTGGTTCTGCTCTTCCTGACTCAGCGTGCCATCAAGAAAGACGAAATGAAAGTGCGTGCCGCCGACCGACTGAGATAATCATGTCGCATTGTCGGTCAGCTTTGTCGTTAAGTTGGTACGCGGGCGTCCTCGCCTGCGAAACATTTGGTACGCGGGTGTCCTTGCTTGCGAAACACTTGGTACGCGGGCGTCCTCGCCTGCGAAAAGAGATGTAATTATTGATGATTGCTCAGAAATCAGAAATGACAAAATTGACAATAAACATACAGGGTGTTGACGACCTGCCGCGCGTTGCGCAGAAGCTGCTCTCCACTTTCCCCGACGAGCGATTCTATGCTTTCTTCGGCCCGATGGGGGTGGGCAAGACAACCCTTATCAAAGAGTTGTGCCATCAGCTCGGCGTGGCGCAGAACGTTTGCAGCCCCACATTCGCCATCGTCAACGAATACAGCACCGCTGAAGGCGAACCAGTATATCACTTTGATTTCTACAGAATGAAACGGCTGGAGGAAGCCTACGACATCGGGTACGAAGAATATTTCTTCTCTGGCCACTGGTGTTTCATCGAATGGACCGAGAAGATTGAACCCCTCCTTCCCGACACCTTCCTCCGCATCGAAATCGCCGAATCTGCCGGTCTCCGCACTTTGACTGCCGAATCGGTTGATGCTACGCGATAGGCAAACAGGAACAGCACAATAGAGTTGTAATATGCAGCCCCTCGGGGTTATTCTATCACTATCTCGTCGATGAAAAGGTAGCTGGGCTGGCCGGCCGACATGTGCCATTCCGGCAAGCCACCGGGGTTCTTGGCCACTACGCGCAGATGGCGTGTCCTTAGGCCGGGGGTCTCTATGCTGACGCTGCGCACCACGTTGCCGCTCTCGCGGAAGTCGGGCATACAGCGCACCTCTTTCAGCAGTTCCCAGCTCCTGCCATCCTTGGAAATATAGAGCGCCACCTCCTTGGGTGCCAGGATCCAGTCGGTGCTGTTTTGAAGGAAACGCATGGTGATGCGGCTGATGTTCTGCTTCTTGCCCAAATCGTATTCTGCGTCGATGTCCTTTCCCCAATACCCCTGCCAGTGGCCGTCCTTGTAGTTGCCGTCGTCGGCCAGGGTGGCATCGGCCAGTGCCTGTGGCCCGCCACCGCTGTAGGCAGCGTCGTAGTCGCTATAGTCGCTGTTAAGCTTGGTGAGGTGCCCTACGCCTTTATGCAACGTTATGTAACGCTCGGTCTCCACGCGCTCTCCCCACAGGTTGTAGGCCACGGCGCGCACCAGCCCCGAACGCTCTATGGCTATGGGACCGCGGTAGACGAGCGAGCCCTCGGAGGGTCGGGCGCCGTCGAGGGTGTAGTGTATCTCGCCGGCGGGATCCACCTTGTTGAGCGTCAGCATCAACGTGCCGTTGGCTTCTCGTTGTAGCTCCATCGTCACATGGTTGAAAGCCTCTTGCACTTCGCGTCCCAACAGGTCGTAGCGCTCCGTCACCACGTCGCGGCAATAGGCCCCGGCTTCGTTGTCCCACAGCCTCAGGTATTCGCGTTTAAGGTTGTGGAGGTCGTGGAAATAGTTGTCGGCCACCGTCAGGGCTTCCTGCATCAGCTCTCTCTCGCCGTTGTGGAGGATGCGGTAGAGCAGCACGCGGAGGCGGCTTTTCTGGCTCACGGCCAGCAGACGGTGGCAGGCGTAGGCGAAATGGGGCAATGCAGAGCTGTCGATAGTGGAGAGCACGTGGCGCACACGGGTGTCGACGCGCTGGCAACGACGCAGTGTGGCACTGTCCACTCGGGTGGGGTAGAAGTCGAAGAGCGGCAGCATCAACGCCCCCGTGTTGAACCAGTCGCCCACCTCTGGGTCCTGGTTGAGGCGTCCTACGGCATAAATCATGTCGGTATAGTTCTGCGGATTAGGCCTCGCGGCGTTATCGGTGATGAAATTCTCCTGGAACTGCTCGTTGTAGATGGCATTGAAGAGCTTCTCGCGTTCCACCAACTCCCTTTCGGCTTCGGCGGGGTTGGTGCTCCGCAGCGGGTGCCAAGCCATCTCAGCGGCCCAGAGCATGGCGTGCCAGCTGTCGGCAAAGAGGCTCTCGCCGCTGTCATCCCAAGCGGTGTTCATCAGCCCTCGGGCGCCGGCCTGATGGCCGTCGCGTGCCAGGTAGGCTATGTTGCGTATATAGTTGTGCACCTGCGGTGTGCTGCTCCAGTGGCTCACCCCTGGAGCCACCCAGAATGGGGTGCCCTGCTCTTCGTGCAGCTTGCGGAATGGCTCTATCATGCCGGCGTAGCTCTCCTGCGCTGTGTAGGCCCACACAATGTAGTTCATCGCGCGCGGCAGTTGTCGCAGCATCGCGGGGTTCTTGGCCACTATGTCGCCCCACATAAGCACCTCGATGCCATCGTCGTTGGGGTATAGCTTGCGGTATTCCTCCTGCACGATGTTGTATACGCGGTTGATGTGCTGGCAGTAGACGGCGTCGGCTCCGCGCTGCTCCACGTAGCTCTTTGCGTGGCCGCTGCCAAGGCTCTCGGTTTCGTCGCAGTTGATGTTGAAGAAGATAGCACTCTCGTAGAGCTTCAGGGTGTTGGCCACCTGGCTGCGCAGGAAATCGTAGCTCCTCTCGGTCGAGGGGTCGATGTTGAAGGGGCTGTCCTTGATGTCGTCGTAGAAAGGAATTTTCAGTGTCTCCTCGAAATGACCGAAACATTGCAGGTTGGCCATCAGGCTCTGGCGTGCCACCTCTTCGGGGAAGCCATGTGGTGCCACGAGGTCAGGAAAATCGGGGTTGTAGAGGGTGTGCTCGGTGTAGTAGGTGAAGTAGTTCATCTTGTAGCGCGACAGGAGTTGCTGCTGCTTGCGCGCGAAGGAGGGGTTGGTGATGGGCCCGCGGCTGATGTCGTCCATCCATCCTCGCCATTGGTAGGCCGGCCAGTCGGTAACGGTCATGCAGGGCAGGCTGTCGTGGAAGTGGCTGCGCATCTGGCGCAGGCTTATCTGCGCCCATAGCTTGCCGGCGTCGGTGGTGTGGCGCACCACGATGCCCGTGGGCTTCACCTCTATGCTGTAGGCCTCGTTCTGATTCGCCGCCCCGGCAATCTCGGCCACTGTTAGGTATTGTGGCTCGCTGTCGACAATGTATATGCCTTCTCCGCTTTCCACCCGCTGCGGCGTTGGTATTACTCCGATATTCACAAGCTTTTGATTCTGAGCTATTGCCGATAGTCCAGACAACAGCAAAGCTGTCATTATTATCCGTTTCATCGTCTTTTTTCTTTTGAAAATGTAGTTATAATCCCAATTATAGGGTTGATAAGTAACTGTTCAAAATTAAATTACCTCTTGTCGTAGCCCCGTAGGTGTGAAGAAAGCTCCAGTGAAGCTTTCGATAGCGAAGCGGAGAACTAAATATATTAGCCGTGGGCGAAAGCCCACGGTATAAACCAGGCAGTTACATTGTTATGGTTCCTCTTTTTGTGTGGTGTTCAGTGCTTCATGAATGCGTCCGACATTGGCGTTCAACTCATCGTAGAGCGCATTGCTGACGCTGTCTGACGTGCCGGCGTGGTAAAGCTCTTGGCGCTTGCTGCGGTAGTTCGTCAGTTCGTCAGGGCTCACCTCCATCAGCTGCATGCAACGTGCTAACCGTTCTTTCATGGAAGCCAGGTTCAGTCCGCTCATGTAGATGTAGGTCTCGTAGCTGAGTCCTTTGGCTTGGCCGTACTCGCTGAACCCGCCGTTCTCTTCGAATGCATCGGCGAAATTCTGGCAGATGTTTTCCTTATACCTGCGCCGCAGTGCATAGATCTCCGACACCTCTTCGGCAAAGACGACATTGCCGATAGTGTTTATCGTTTCGATATTCGACGAAAAGATCTGCTCCACGGTCTCGGTGTAGTTGAGCATGGGGATATAAGTTGTGAAAATGAAAGGATTCTGTTGCAATATTTCAGGGTGCGACAGTACTTGGAGCTCTTTTTCAAAACCTGCCCGTAGCAACGAGTCGGCGCGCGTCATCTCATCGATGGTGTTGGCGATGTCGTAGAGTATCATCATCACCATCTCGTGCTTGGCGCTCTCCTGTTTCCGGTGGTCGAGCCATGCCGAGGTGCCAAAGGTCAGTATGATTGATATCGTGGTGGCTATAAGCGTGAGCAAGAATTGCTTTGCTGTGTCGCTTAGGGGGCGTCTGTTTTTTTGTTGCATGGGGGGAGGTTTTTGTCGTTGGAATGTAGGGGGCCGGTATTCCATCCCGACCATCTGGCAAAGCTGGAAGCATTGCCTCCTACATTCCCCAGACCATGATGGTGCGGTTTTGGTAAGGGTAGGGTTTGTGCCAGATGCGGTCGTCCCAGGAGAGCTTGCCGGTGCGGTCGAAGATGATGAGGTGGCCCTCGTCGACGCTGCCTGCGATGTCCATATAGTCGGAGGTCTGTCGGAGGCCCTCGTCGATGAGGGTGTCGATGTTGCCGCGTTTAATCTTCAGCTCGAGGACCACGCGTTGCACGGGGCCGCCGTAGTGGTCGGTGAGGGGTTTGCGGATGAGGAGGTCGGTGCGGCGTCGGCCCAGGCCGTACTCGCGGTCGATGTAGCCGCCGCCGTTGACGATGCGTTGCAGGAAGGCCTGCAGCAGGAGCTGTGGACCGGCCTCGGCGTAGTCGAACTTGCCGATCCAGGAATCGCTGTTCTGGCGGAAGAACTGCTGGAAGTCGAGGAGGAGCTTCTCCATGTTGATGCTGTTGTCGTCGTTCAGGTACCATTGGTTCTGTAACGTTATGCCGCTTTGGGTGCTCCATGTCAGTTCGCGAGGGATGATCTCGCGGTAGATGGCGTTGGCGATGCGCCGGCTCTTGCCACGCTCAATCTTGATGAGGCCCATATCGACAACATACTGTATGTCGTCGGATGGGATAAGGCTTTCGTCAAGTTCTTCGCTGTTGGCGAGGATGGGCTCTATGACGCGTTTCACGCGCGGTTCTTTCAGCTTGTCGATAAGGATGTCGATATGTGTGTCGCGGCGGTAGATGATCTGTTCTTGTGCGCGGTAGATCATCTCGGGGATGATGCGGACGCTGCGGTCGCGGTTTTCTTTCATTT
>JAFSQF010000014.1 GCA_017446745.1 Bacteroidales bacterium | reverse complement strand
GAAGACCTCCACCGCCTGTTGCCCGGCGAGTGGACGGAATAGATTCACGAAATTTTCAACATCATCATCTGTAGATATCATAACCGTGCCAGCCCAAGCTGCTGGTACAGCCGTCCATTGCCTCTAATGTGTGGCGGGGGGGCGTTCACCGTAAACTTACATATCGAGGGGTATTTACCCTGCGCACGCGCGACGCGCTCTATCACTTTCTCGTATTTTTTCGTGCCGCCTTTCTTGCCTATCGAGGCATTGGCTTTCTCGAGTTCCTCCTCGAATCGCTCTTTCCACTGCCGGTTCATCGAGGCCTCGGTCATGGCTTTCGACGGGGATGTGACTTCGAGGTAGTAGTCACCGTCGGGTTCGGTGCAGACTTCTCTCAGGCTGATGGCCTGCTTGCGTGCGTCGTATACCGTCACGGTCCTGCAATCCGGCGCGAGTTCGTAGTCTTTCAGCCTCGTGCGTGAAACGCACAGGTAGTTGTACCCCTTGTCCTTGAGCAGGGTGAGGTTTGCCTCGGAGGCTATGCCGGCGTCGATGACCACCAGCGTGCGATCCTCCTCTCTCACTGGGCTTTTGGCCATGAGGCCGTCCACCATGGCGGGCAGGGACTTGGGGTCAGCGGTGTTGCCCTCGAGTATGGCCGAGTAGCGTATGAAGCCGTCGGTGTTGATGCACAGCGCAAGCACCAGCAGGCGGCAGTCGCTGCGTTTCTCCTTGCTGCGTCCGAATTATGCCTTGCGGCTCGCGGCCTTGCGCCCCTCGAAATAATAATTCGTCAAGTCGAAGAGAGCTTTTTCGTAAGCCGAATGCAGAGGGCAAATCACGAAGTGTTTGCACTATGCTGAGGCGAGAAAACGGCCCTTGAAAAGGAACAATATTTCATACGCTCTGGGTAGTACAAACCGACTTTTGCTACTTTGCAGACCAGGTATTGTTATAAATCAACACTTTACAAATCTGATTGGTTGAGAAATGCCCCCCCCCAAAAAAAAAAAAAATTCAGGGTTGAACTTGGGTTAGTGAAAAACGGGATGGATGGAGCAGTATATAGCCACGACAAGCGTGAGGGCTTGCCGTGGCTATATATTAACTATGAGTTCCGTCGTATAGCGGAACTATTTTACTGCTGATCTTGGATATACAATCAGGAATGGACTAATAAGAAAAGACTTATCAATAACACATATCTGTATTTGAGGATGTAAATTCAATTTTGCAGGGCGAATTCCTGGAAAATCCAAAATAAAATCATAGTCTCGCCATTCGGATCTGGCTCGGATGGCCTTATAATTGAATGCTTGTCCTAATTCTTCTTTTACAAACTCAATAAGTGTTGGAACCTTAATATTCCTATTGGGCAGTTTGTTTTTTAGTACTTGATAGAGTTCTCTAAATAATTTTAGATGCTTGGGATGCCCTACTAAATCCAAGAAGTTATGATTGTCATAATCATATGACGATTGGCATATGATGTAGTTTGAATTATATCCAGCTTGTTTTGCCCAATTGTGGGCCACAATTATCTCATCATCCCAGAAATAACTTCCATTGCCAAGCCATGCATTTGACCTTGAGCATGGGAAAGGGCCACAATCCTCTACCTCATCATAATTGTCGCGATCCTCCAATGTTTGATATATAACGCATTCGGTCATAATCGGTATGGGATCTTTATTTGACAACTGTGTTCTCTTTCAGGAGAGTATTAAGTGCGGTCAAATTTAATGTGGGAAGAATTATGGGTTTAATGTTTGCTTGCAGTGTAATTGTACTAACAAATGCGCGAATATACGGGAATGCAATTGCTATACTATTACTGTAAAAATATTCAGGAATGCTCTCTAAGGTTATACTATCCTTAAAGACATATGCGGCTTCACAGTTTATAGAAATAAAGGGGGTTGAATTTTTTTTATTATCTCTCTTTGCAGTAACAAGGAACTTTAAGATAAACCTCTTTTCGCTTTCAATAAGAACACCACTTGGAATAAAATCTAAAAAAATAGATTCGGGAATATCTTCGCAATCTATATTTGCATTAAGTATTCTGAACCTATCAAATGAGAAAGCCGCAGAATCTGGTTTCATAACGTTAAGCTGCTAATGAGAAATTATCGCTTTCAAAAACATCCATATTTAAAGCCTGGCTTTTTCTAATGGAAATCGAATAGTATTCTTCATGGTATTGAAGAAATTCTTCCACATAAGGGCCACAAGCATCAAATTGCTCATATTGAGCAAAACGTGCTTCGAGTTCCTCCTGTGAATACTTGGAGAGTTTCTGCTGCAATAATTCTGCAAGATATTCCATGATATACTATGATATATTAAGTTATAATTTGTTTTTATTCAAAAAAATACATTCTACGTATAGAATATACGTAGTATTGCAAAGATATGAACATTTTTTGAACTGGCAAAATTTATTTTATAGTATTATAAAAATAATGAAGAATGAAGGGAAGTTAAGGGCGAGGCCGGGAGGTCTCGCCCTTGGTTATGTTAGGGGGGGGTATTTGTTTACGGCTCTCCTAAAAAGGAGTAGATGATTTGGATTTGTTTTGGGGATATGAACAAGTCCGGTGGACTTGTGAGCCGAGCCCCGAACAATACCTATTGTTCGGAAAATGGCGAAGGGTGCGGGGGCGGGAGTTCTTCGCTTCATTTGATTTAATTCAGCGGTGCTCAGTTCCCTTTCAGGGTAGCCGATGTCTTGGAGGACGGCGAGGAGGGGTTGTTGCTCACTGCAGTTAATTGATTTAAGCGGTGTTCGCAGGCATACCAGGAATGGATTTAGTGGACGATGCGTTTGCTTTCGGTTTCCTTGCCGTTGTCGGGGAAATAGGTCATAGCAAGGTCTTGCTTGAATTGGTAATGCATAATAATGAAAATTTAAATGAAACAATAGGCCCGATGGCCGGAATTATAGTAAACGACATTAAAATTTTCTTTTAAAGGTGCAAAGTTTATGTAGCTGTTCATTGGGTTTAGACCATCTATTGGTGCTCGCGACCTTTGGTTCAAGGCCGCTCCCATAGGTCGGGCAAGGATGGGCGAGGTGGGCAGGGATGGCGGCGGCAAGAATGCCGCCGGGGTGCACGGAGGGTGTGGATTGGGGATTGGAGGAGAAAGGTGGTTGATTATCAGTATTTTTGCATATAAACAACCAGAGTGTTGATTTCGTGGTGGTTATGGCGATTTCAAAGAAGGCACATAGCCCAAGTTCACCCCCTTGCTTAATCTAACTATCCTGTCATGAGCGATTTGGTGCTTCGGGGTTTCATGTTTGGGTACTACAGATTTTCATTTTTCAAGATGAAAAATTGCATTTGCATCTCCATATCAAAAAAAAATTACTACTTTTGCATACGTTTCTAAAATCATAAACATCCATCTTCGAGATGCATTTGTAACTAAAAACTAAGCTTATGTGTTTAGTCTTGCGAAAGTTGGTCGGTGATATCCGCTTTTGGATTGTGCTCTTTGCTGTGTTGCGGCTCTATGGAATAGCAAATCCTCCGTTAGAAGTGTCGCATTCTTGGAGGCAGACCACAGTCGCTATGGCGGCTCGCAATTTCTATGAGATAGATTCCAATATTTTGTTCCCGAGAATAGACATCGGCGGCGACTTGTCGGGTATTACCGGGATGGAATTCCCTCTGATGAACTGGCTTATTTACCTGTTTTCTTTGCTCTTCGGCTTCCACGACTGGTTTGGACGTGCCATAAATCTTCTTGTCACAAGCCTCGGATGCTGGTATTTCTTCCGTCTGCTGAAACCACGTTTCGGCCAGCAAAACGCATTCTGCTCCACTTTGATATTGTGCGCTTCGCTATGGTTCCCGTTCGCTCGGAAAATAATGCCGGATACTTTTTCATTGTCGTTGGTTCTCATTGGGATGTTCTATGGTTTAGTCTTTCTTTTGCATGAAAGGAGGCGTCTGGGCAGCCTCCTTGCCTATGCGTTGTTGACGATGGCCGGTGTCCTTTCCAAGCTGCCATCAGGCTATATTCTGGTGGTTTTCTTGCTCCCTTTTTTCGACGCTGAGGTCCTTTTGCGTCGCAAGGTATGGTTCGCCGTGGCTTCTGCCTGCATCTTGCTCCCCGTGGCTTGGTGGTATTTCGTCTGGGTGCCTTATCTTGTCAACCAATATGGCCTATGGCACTTCTTTATGGGCGAGGGACTTGCCCAGGGCTTCGGTGAAATATCGCATCATCTGGGTCGCACCCTCTCGCGCTTCTACAACGATGCCCTTAAATATATAGGTTTTGTCATTTTCGTCGCCGGGCTTGTCGCTGCCATCGTCCGTCGCCAGCGTTTAATGCTACGCATCCTGGCTTTGGCCTCACTGGCTTTCCTTGTCGTCATGTTCAGTTCCGGCGAGACATTCTACAAGCACGACTATTACGTCATACCTTTCGTACCCGTTATGGCACTGTTTGCTGGCTATGCCATATCGCTTCTCAAAAAACAACAGTGGCGCCTCGTGTTGCTAACGGCCATCGCCCTCGAAAACATCCTCAACAGTCACAGCCAGTTTATTATCAGGGATAACCGCCAGCCCGTATTGGCTCTCGAAAGCACTTTCGACAAGTTCTCCGACAGGTCGGATCTGATATGTGTCAATAGCGGTCAGGATCCTACGGTGGTCTATTTCACCCATCGCAAAGGTTGGGTGGCAACCAATGAGCAGCTGTTGCATGACGACTTTCGTGAGGCGTTGAGGCAGCATGGATGCCGTTATATCCTTGTGATGAAAAAAGTCTTTGGCGACGATGTGGATTTACCGTTACCGGTGACGTATGTCTCCGATGACTATACCATCTATTCTTTGTAGGTTAGCGTTAATTAAAATGATTATCCGCATTCTGCAAAGAACAAGTAACTCTTCGCATTCTCGCTATTTCAACTTTTTTTCGTAAATTTGCAAAAAAAATATTTGCTTCTATGAGTGACGAGATTGTTGATAACGAACTCCATAACGACGAATTGCCTCATCAGTCGGGCGACGACGGCGCCACCATTTCCCTCAATTCCATGTTCAAGGACTACTGGGTGGACTATGCCTCCGACGTTATCCTCGACCGCAGTGTGCCCGACATCGACGACGGCCTCAAGCCCGTCCAGCGTCGCATCCTCCACGCCATGAAGGAAACCGACGACGGCCGCTTCACCAAGGTGGCCAACATCGTCGGCAACACCATGCAGTACCATCCTCACGGCGACGCCTCTATCAAGGATGCCCTCGTCAACCTCGGCCAGAAAGACCTCCTTATCGACTGCCAGGGCAACTGGGGCAACATCCTCACTGGCGACGACGCCGCGGCAGGACGCTACATTGAAGCACGCCTCTCGAAATTCGCCAACGAGGTGGTGTTCAATAAAAAAACTACCGAGTGGAAACCCTCCTACGACGGCCGTAAGCAGGAACCCGTCTCCCTCCCCATCAAGTTCCCTCTCCTCCTGGCTCAGGGCACCAAAGGCATCGCCGTCACCCTCACCTCCGTCATCATGCCCTACAACTTCTGCGAGCTCCTCGAATCCTCCATAAAAATCTTGCAGAACATCCCTTTCGAAATCTATCCCGACTTCCCCACAGGCGGTCTGATCGACGTGTCCAAATACAACGACGGCGCTCTCGGCGGTCGCCTCCGCATCCGCGCCAAGATGCACTACGACGAGAAACGTAAGGCTATCGTTATCACCGAATTGCCATATACCATCACCACCGATGCTCTTATCGACAGCATCCTCAAAGCCAACGAGAAAGGCAAAATCAAGATTAAAAAGATCGACGACAACACCGCCGCCGAAGTCGAAATCGTTGTCCATCTCCCTCAGGGCGTTTCGCCCGACCAGATGATCGACGCACTCTACGCCTTCTCGCTTTGCCAGATTAGTTTCTCTCCTCAGACCTGTGTCATCGTCGACAACAAGCCCGTCTTCATGACCATCAGCGATATACTCCGCCATTCCACCTTCCGCACCAAGGACCTCCTTCGGCAGGAACTCGAAATTCTCCTCGCCGAACTCGAGGACAAATGGCATTGGATCTCACTCGAGAAAATCTTCTTCGAGAAACGCATCTACAAGCAGTTGGAAAAAGACCAGGCCTCCTGGGACGACCAGGTGACCTCCATCGAACGCGCTTTTGACCCATACCGCAAACTCTTCAAGAAAGAAATCACACGCGACGACGTCCTGAAACTCTGCGAAAAACCAGTGCGTAAAATCTCTAAGTTCGATATCAAGAAGGCCGACGAAGACCTCGCTCGTATTGAGATCGACATCGACGACACCCGCAACCACCTTGACCACCTCACTGAATACGCCATCGCCTATTTCCGCCATATCCTTGATAAATACGGCAAGGGTCGCGAACGCCGCACAGAAATACGCAACTTCGAGGATATCCAGGCCGTTGCTGTGGCCGTGGCCAACGAGAAGCTCTACGTCAACCGCCTCACTGGCTTCGCCGGCTACGGCCTCAAACGCGACGACGGCGCCGAGGTGGTATGCGAATGCTCCAAGATGGACGACATCATCGTGTTCCGTAAGGACGGCTCCATGATGGTCTCCAAGGTCCAGGAAAAAGGCTTCGTCGGCTCTACCGACTGCAAGGAAATTGAGTTCATCGGCCTCTTCCGCAAGGGCGACGAACGCACAGTCTACAATATGATCTACCGCGACGGCGCCTTCGGCTTCGTCTACGTCAAGCGCTTCTCCGTTCTCGGCATCACCCGCGACCGCGATTATTCGCTCACCAAAGGCACCAAGGGCTCCAAAATACTCTATTTCACCGCCAACCCAAACGGCGAGGCTGAAACCGTCACGGTCCACCATGTCTCCAGACCCAAACTCAAGAAAACCAGCTTCGACTTCAACTTCGCCACCCTCGCCATCAAGGGACGCAGCTCGATTGGCAACATCCTAACGCGCAACCCCGTGCGTAGCATCAACAAGAAAGGGGAGGGGGTCTCCACCCTCGGTGCTCGCAAGATTTGGTTCGACGAGAGCGTCAAACGCCTCAACGTCAACGAGGCCGGCCTCTACCTCGGCGAGTTCCGTGGCAAGGACAAAATCCTCACCCTCATGGCCTCCGGACACTACCGCACCACCAATTTCGACCTCAGCAACCACTACGACGACGACCTGCTCCTCATCGAGAAATTCAACCCTCGTCGTATCATCAGCGTCGTCTACCAGTCGGCTGAAAACGACAGCTATTATCTGAAACGCTTCACCATCGAGGAAATGGACAAAAAGGTGCCTTTCCTCGACGGCGACAAGCTCGTCACATGGTCTGTCGACACTTTCCCTCGCATCGAAGTGCTCTACGACGAGAATAGCGGCAAGAAAGTGGATTCCGAGATCATCGATGTCTACGACTTTATTGCCGTCAAGGGCTATAAGGCCAAGGGCAAACGCATCACCACTTTCGCCGTCAAGGAGTTCCGTTGGCTCGACCCACTGCCGGAACCTGAGGAAGATAATGTGGATGATGATGCCGAGAACGCCTCCGAACCCGATGCCTCCTCCGTGGTAGGCAACAATGTCGACGACAACGAGGGCTTCGCCGAAGGAACTCAAACCACTCTGTTCTAATCCTAACGCTACCCCCTGCATCCATGAAACTCCTCGTCGTACTGCCTCGTTTCCCTTACCCCCTCGACAAAGGGGACAAGCTCAGAGCTTTCCACCAGATTAAACAGCTGTCGGCCAACAACGACATCTACCTCTTTGCCCTCTCGCACGACAATGTGCCACCGGATGCTATCCGCCAGATGCAGCCCTACTGCAAGGACATCCGCATAGCCAAGCTCTCGAAACTTGCCGCCGCCGCCCGCGCTCTGTGCAGTCTCTTGTGCCGCCGCTCGCTGCAAATAGGCTACTGGAGCAGCTCCCGTGCCATAAGGCAATGCCTGGACTTCGAAGCCCTCGTCCGGCCCGACGTGGCCTACCTCCAGATGGTGCGCACTCTTCCTCTCGGCCTTCGCCTCGCCTCGCCTAAAGTGCTCGACTTCCAGGACGCCCTATCAATGAACCTCCAGCGTCGCATGGCCGGCCACAACGCCCTTCGCCTCTTTGTCGAAAATTTCGAGTTCAAGATGCTTCGCTCGGCCGAGTACGACGCCTGCTCCAGCTTCAACGGCTTGACTATCATCTCTGAAGTCGATGCCGAGGCTCTGCCCCAGCCACGCGGCACGCATATCAATATAGTACGCAACGGCGTGGACTTCGATTTCTTCCATCCCCAGGCCATCGAAAAACGCTACGACATTGTCTTCTGCGGCAATATGCAGTACAATCCCAACATCGACGCCTCGCGCTTCTTGGTCGACGAGGTCATGCCTCTGGTGTGGCGCTCGCGTCCCGAGGCCTCCGTTTGTCTGGCCGGTGCCACTCCCACGGCGGCAGTACGCCGCCTCTCTGGCCCTCGCGTGGCCGTCACCGGCTCGGTGCCCGACATCCGTCCCTACTATGCCCAGTCGCGCCTTTTCATCGCTCCCATGCGCCTCGGCTCTGGTCTGCAAAACAAACTCTTGGAAGCTATGGCCATGGGCATCCCTTGCATCACCACCCCCCTCGCCAACGCCGCCCTCGGCGCCACACCGGACACGCACCTCCTCCTCGGCAACAACCCCGCACAACTGGCCCAAGCCATACTTCACCTGCTGGACGACGAGCAGCTCCGCTGCCGCCTCGCCGCCAATGCCTCCGCTTTCGTCCATCAGTATTTCTCTTGGCAGGCAGCCACCAAACCTTTAGAAACCATACTCCTCAATGCAAAAAAACAAGTGGAAATCAGATAAAGGCAAATTCAAGGGCGAGACCGGCGTCTGGGATGCCGAGAACCGTCGCCCCTCGCCGCAAGAACGCAACACTTTCTCTACCGATGTGGTGCCCGAGCGCGCCATCCTCGTGGCCGTGTGCGACGCCAAAACATCCATCGAACGCACTCAAGAATGCCTCGACGAACTCGCTTTCCTCCTCGAAACGGCCGGCGGTATTCCCGTCAAACGCGTCGTCCAGAATCTCGAACGTCCCGACAGCCGCACATACATCGGCAGCGGCAAACTCGACGAGGTGGTGGAATACAAGAACGCACTCGATGCCGACTTCATCGTTTTCGACGACGAACTCAGCCCCGCTCAGCTGCGCAACCTCGAGAAAGCCTTCAACTGCCGCATCCTCGACCGCACCACCCTTATCCTCGACATCTTCGCCAAGCGTGCCCGTACCTCCACGGCCAAGACCCAGGTCGAACTGGCTCAGCTCCAGTATATGCTGCCTCGCCTCACGCGTATGTGGACCCATCTCGAACGGCAGCGCGGCGGCATCGGCATGCGTGGCCCCGGCGAAAGCCAGATCGAGACCGACCGCCGACTTATTGGCGAAAAAATTAGCCTCCTCAAACAGCGACTGCACGATATCGACAAGCAGAAAGTGCAGCAACGCAAAAACCGCGAAAGCCTTGTCCGTGTGGCCCTGGTAGGCTACACCAACGTCGGCAAAAGCACTCTCATGAACCTCCTCTCTAAAAGCGATGTCTTCGCCGAAAACAAACTCTTCGCAACCCTCGACACCACTGTGCGCAAGGTGGTCATCGACAACCTCCCGTTCCTCCTCTCCGACACCGTGGGCTTCATCCGCAAGCTGCCCCACGGCCTGGTGGAATCGTTCAAGTCTACTCTCGACGAGGTCTGCGAAGCCGACCTCTTGCTCCACGTGGTCGACATCTCTCACCCCGACTACGAGCAGCAAATCGAATCCGTCAACCACACCCTCGATGAAATCGGTGCCCTCGACAAACCCACCATCATGGTCTTCAACAAGATTGATGCCTACACCTACGAGGCAAAGGACGACGACGACCTGACGCCCGTCGAGAAAAAGAACTGGACCCTCCAGATGCTCAAGGACTCCTGGATGTCGAAGTCCGGCGCCAACCTCTCCATATTCATCTCCGCCGCTCAGCGCGACAATATCGAAGCCCTCAGGCAGCTGATGTACGACGAAATAAAAAGGATACACGCTGTGCGGTATCCTTATAATAATTTCCTTTATTGAAGGCTGCCTCCCGGCAGTAGACCCCTCGTGTTGTAGCCCCCTCGTTCGGAAGGCACGAGAAAGCACAAGAGGTTCTGTCCGCCTATTTACGCTTCTTGGCTTTCTTGTCCTGCATCTGACGGATGATGGCCACGGCGTCGGCAAGGGCTATGTTCAGGGGGTCTACGCCTGTCTTCGGCAGGCGGTAGTTGTCGCCCTTGTAGGTAAGGTAAGCCCCATAACGCCCCATGTTCGACACCACCTTCTCGCCCTCGTATTCGCCTATCTCGTGCGGGAAAAGCTCTTTCATGCGCTCCTTCTCGGCGTTCTGCTTCTCTTTCTGCTCTATGATCTCGATGGCGCGCTCAAGGCTGATGGTGTACGGGTCGTCGGTCTTCGAAAGCGAATAGAATTTGCCCTGGTTGCGCACGTAGGGCCCGAAGCGGCCTATGCTCACCACCACTTCGGCATCGCCGTAGTTGCCTATTGTACGCGGCAGCGAGAAGAGGTCAAGGGCCTCCTCAAGGGTGATGCTCTCTATGCTCTGCCCTTTCTTCATCGATGCAAAGCGTGGCTTCTCCTCCGAGTTGGTCTCGCCTATCTGTATCAGGGTGCCGTAGCGCCCTATCTTGGCGTAGACGTTCTTGCCCGATGCCGGGTCGGTGCCCAGCAGGCGCTCTCCCGTGGTGCGCTTCGAGTGCGACTGGGTCTGCTTGATGTTGCGATGGAATGGCACATAGAATTGGTTGATGACATCGCGCCATTGCTGCGTGCCGTTGGCCACCTCGTCAAAGTCTTTCTCCACCTTGGCCGTGAAATTGTAGTCCATGATGTCGGTGAAATGCTCCATAAGGAAGTTGTTGACGATGGTCCCGATGTCGGTGGGGAAGAGCTTGCCCTTCTCGGCTCCTATATGTTCCGTCGATTGCGTCACGGCTATCTCTTTGCCGGGAACAAGCTGTAGGGTGGTCACTTCCACGTCTTTGGGCCCTCGGTCTTCCTTGATGACGTATTCGCGTTTCAGGATGGTGGAAATTGTGGGGGCGTAGGTCGACGGGCGTCCGATGCCCAGGTCCTCAAGTTTCTTCACCAGGCTGGCCTCTGAATAGCGCGGCGGATGCTGGGTGAAGTGCTGCGTGGCCGTGGCTTTCTCGAGGGTTAGGGTGTCATCTTTTCTCACTGTCGGGAGCAGCGTCGACGGCTTGTCTTCCACCTCGTCGTCGGTCGACTCGAGGTATACTTTCAGGAAGCCGTCGAAAAGCACCTGCTCGCCCGAGCAGCTGAAATGCTCCTCTTGGCCGGCCTTCTCGAGGGTGGCTCGGTCAGTGTCTATGTCGATGTCTATGGTGGTCTTTTCAAGCTCGGCGTCGGCCATTTGCGACGCTATGGTGCGTTTCCAGATCAGCTCGTAGAGGCGGCGCTGGGTGTTGTCGGCGTTGATGTCGGTGGCGTGGAGGTCGGTGGGACGTATGGCTTCGTGTGCCTCCTGTGCTCCCTTTATCTTGGTGTGGTAACGCCGTGTTTTCACGTATTTCTCGCCGTAGGTGGCCGCAATCTGCTCTGTGGCCATTTTCAGCGCCACCTCGCTGAGGTTGGTGGAATCGGTACGCATGTAGGTGATGTATCCCGACTCGTAGAGCTGCTGCGCTATCTGCATTGTGCGCGCCACCGAGAATCCCAGCTTGCGGCTGGCTTCCTGCTGCAGGGTCGAGGTGGTGAATGGCGGCGCCGGGCTCCGCCGTGCCGGCTTGGTCTCCACCTTCGTCACTCTGAAGGTGGCTCCGGCTATGTACTCAAGGAAGGCGTGGGCCTCGGCCTCGGAATTGAAGCGCCGGCTCAACTCCGCCACAAGCTTGTGGCTGTCAGCGCTCAGAAACGTCGCCGAAACGCGGAAATAGGTCTGCGTCTCGAAATTGTGTATCTCGTTCTCGCGCTCCACTATTAGGCGCACCGCCACGCTCTGCACGCGCCCGGCACTCAAGGCCGGCTTGATTTTCGCCCATAGTATGGGGCTAATCTCGTAGCCCACCAGGCGGTCCAGCACGCGGCGCGCCTGCTGCGCGTCAACAAGGTTCATGTCAATGTCGCGCGGGTTCTCTATGGCATGGAGTATGGCGTTCTTCGTGATTTCGTTGAAAACTATACGTTTGGTCTTGTCCGACTTCAGGTTCAGCGTCTCGCGTAGATGCCATGCTATGGCCTCTCCCTCGCGGTCCTCATCAGACGCCAGCCACACCATGTCGGCGCTCTTCGAGGCTTTCTTTAGCTCGGCAACAAGCTTGCTCTTGTCCTCCGCTATCTGGTATTCTGGCTCATAGTTGTTCTCGATATCTATGCTCATCTCTTTCTTGGCCAGGTCGCGGATGTGGCCGTAGCTCGACATCACGGTGTAGTCCTTGCCCAAGAATTTCTCTATGGTCTTGGCTTTTGCGGGCGACTCAACGATTACAAGGTTTTTCATGTGGGTATTTTGTAGTGCTATATATTTAATGTATACATCTATTGTTGCAACGAATAATCATCACTACGAAAAAAAAACGCATCCCCAAATAGGGACGTTATGCAACATAAATCACGTCAATAACAAATCATAAAACGTTTTTCTCGTATCGAAATTCCGAGTGCAAAAGTAGCAACTTTTTTCAAAATGCAAAAAAAAATGTAATTTTGCATTCCTTTTTAAAAAGTCTCTAAGACTGTAATAAACTACATGTCAGTTCTATTGCATAAGAAAGTAGTGATGTCGGTCACCAACGACCTCGTCACCGACCAGCGGGTCCACCGTAGCTGTATGGCTCTTTGCGATGCCGGATACCTGCCCACTTTGGTGGGCCGGCGCCTGCCAATGAGCCCTCCGCTCTCTCGGCAATACCCTACCGTTCGTATGAGGCTCCTCTTCCGCAAGTCGGCACTTTTCTATGCCGAATATAATCTACGCCTCTTCCTGCGCCTCCTTTTCGCCAAGGCCGACCTCTTCTATGCCAACGACACCGACACCCTCCTCGCCAACTACCTCGCCGCACGTCTGCGCCGTAAACCTCTCTTCTTCGATGCCCACGAGATGTTCCCCGAAGTGCCCGAACTGGTAGGCCGCCCGGCAGTGAAACGCTTCTGGACAGCCATCGAGGACTGGATACTCCCTCGCATGGCACGGCGTCACGACATGGCCGCCGTCACGGTGTGCCGCTCCATCGCCGACATCTACCTCGAGCGTTATGGTCTTAAGATGGGTGTGGTGCGCAATGTGCCTATGCACGTCGAGGCCGACCAGCAGGCCGCGCAACCTTTCTTGCTGCGACTGCCTCCCAACAAGCACCTGCTCCTCTATCAGGGTGCCGTCAATGTCGGTCGCGGTATCGACTGGCTTATGGATGCCATGCCCTTGCTCGACCACTGCCATCTCGTTGTCGCCGGCGTCGGCGACGAATACCAACGCCTCTCTTCCCTCGCCTTGCAAGAGCCCTATCTCGGCAGGGTGACCTTCCTCGGTCGGGTCGAACCTCCAGCCCTCAAATGCTTGACAGCTAAGGCCTCTCTTGGCCTCGTCCTCCTCGAGAACCGTGGCCTGAACTATTACTATTCGTTGCCCAACCGCATTGGCGACTTCGTCGAGGCCGGCGTCCCTCTCCTGGCCACCGACTTCCCCGAAATCCGCTCCGTCGTCAAGAAATATAACATTGGAACTCTGCTGGACACCTCGCACTCCGATGCCATCAGGCTGGCCCATACCATCCGCACCACGTTGCTCCAATGGCAGCAGTTAGCCCCCTCCGAGAAAGCCTCTCGCTTCAACAAGGCACGCGCCGACCTGTCTTGGGATAACGAAAAAAAATCACTTCTCAGCGCCATCAACACAATATCTAACGTATAGTTGAGTTAAATAAACGGTCAAAATTAGCGCTCATATTCTTTTAACAGCAATTAACAGCAATTAACAGCAATTAAACAGCAATTATCCAGAAATTATTTATAGAACGTGAATGACCATGAATGCCCGTGAATTATCGTAAATGTCAAATAAATTTGACTAATTACTTATTAACTATGAACGCCCCCTTATGAAACAACTCTTCTCACAACTGAACTACAGATTGTCGAAAAAAGCCTCGCGCTCCTCCTCGTCGTTCGTATGGATCTCATTGTCTGTAATAGCCATTATCATCATAGCCGTTCCCTGGTTGGGCAAATGGATTAAACCCCTGAGGTTCGCCAGCCGTTTTCTCGTCGATGCCCTCACCGCCGTCAGTCTGCGCAACATACCCTACAACGGCACCTACTCCTGGTTCTCGTCCATAGCCTACGCCATAGGTGTCATCCTCCTCTCCGGCCTGCTCATCCCCATAATCACCAACCATTTGCGCACCCTTGGCAACCGTTACCTCAGCGGAGCCCTACCACGATACAACTGGCATCGCCATATCCTCTTCCTTGGCTATGACGAGCTTATGATTGCCACACTCCGAAAGCAGTGCCAGCTTGGCAAGACCGTTGTCGTTGCCGTTCCCGACAACGTGGAGGCCATACGGGGACGCTTGAAGATAAACCTCGGCGACATGGAATACAGCCGCGTGGAGGTGATACAGTGCAACAAAACCGACCTGCAGGACCTGCAGGAGAAAGCCTGTGTGGGCCGGGCCGACACCGTGTTTATCGTGGGACAGCCCGACGACGCCACGCACGATGCCTCCAATATACGCTCGCTCGACGCCATCGCCAACATCGTTGGCGACATCATCAACTTCTCGTGCTACCTGTATATCCGCAACCGCTCATCGCTCTCGTTAGTGCAACGCCAAGGCTTTGACGGCGAGAGCGAGAACAAACTGCGCCGACACGTGAACCCATTCAATTTCAACGAAGAGATTGCGGCGCGACTGCTTACCGGTTTCGACAGTCGCAACACCATGATGACCCTCGACTACCAGAACGAGAGGCGCAACCTTGCCGTATGCCCTAAAGCCTCTGTCCATCTGGTCATAATGGGCATGACCGAAATAGGGCTCTCCATAGCACGCGAGACCCTTATGGTGGCACACTATCCGGGCCACAGGGTCACGATAACCCTCGTCGACGAGAACGCCCGCGAAGAGATGTTCATCTTCCGCCGCCGTTATAAGGAGCTCTTCAACCATTGCCAATACAGCTTCGAAGACCTTGATGGCAACACCAAAGACCCCCTGCCATGCTCAGCAAACAAATCGCTGATCGACATCGACTTCGAATTTCTGCAAGGAAGTGTGGCGCATCCCGTCCTGATGAAACGCGTGGAGCAATGGAGCCGCGACGAGCACCAACTCCTGACGCTGGTCTTCTGCACCAACAACTCGCCCCGCAACATGGCCTGCGCCCTCTATCTGCCACGCCCCCTGCTCGAGGGCGACGACGCCATACCCGTATGGGTATACCAGCAAGGCGACGACAGCCTGAAAGAGTTCAGCGGCCATGGTTTCTACAAAACCATCCACACCTTCACCCCCTACGAATACGGCCACGTGGAACACCACAACAGCCTTATGCAGAGCTGGGCTGAGGAGGTGGCCAAAGCCTACGACGTGGCCGCCTCGGGCAGTGGGGAGACAAAGAAATGGCACGAGCTGACGCAGTACGAACGCTGGTCGTCGCTCTACAACGTGCGCTCCATCATAACCAAACTGCGCGGCATGGGTTACGAAATCATCCAAAACGACGACGGCTTCACACTCTGGAATTTCTCGGACGGCAGAAGAGAGCAACGCTCAGCCATAGAGCTCTCGCCCAAGGAATTACTCATCCTGGCAGAGACAGAGCATATGCGATGGAACACCGACACATTAGCGAAAGGCTTCCGCCCCACCACCAAGGCAGAACACCGCATGATAGCAAACAACAAAAGTCTGAAAGCCAAATTCAAGAACGAATACTTCGCCCACGACGACTTGCGCGACTACGACGACCTTGACGACGACACCAAACACTACGACATCATAATGACCAAGACCATCCTGAACGCCATCAACAACCAACTTCAACAACTGCCGTCCTCAAAGCGACACATAAACAGGTAAAGCGATAACGAAAAATATCTAAGTTCAACAAATAAAAGCATCCACCTACTGTTTTTTTTGTAATTTTGCAGTCCAAAACAAAAGCGTCATACAACGCATAAAACCTACATAACATACTGATACCATGGCAATGATAAAAACACCTGTAAAAGGCATGCCCGAACAACTTCCCGCCGACATGGAGGTGCGGGAATATGCCTTGCGCCTTATTAAGGAGACCTACGGACGCTTCGGATTCTCGCTGATAGAAACCCCTGTGATTGAGCACATAGAGAACCTCACCAACAAGCAGGGCGGGGAGAACGAATCGCTCATCTTCAAGATACTGAAACGTGGCGAGAAACTCAAAGAGGCTGAGGGGCAGGACGAGCTGTGCGACAGCGGACTGCGCTACGACCTCACGGTGCCACTGAGCCGCTTCTTCGTCAACAACCAGAACCTGCTCCCCTACCCTTTCAAAGCCCTTCAGATAGGCAGCTCGTTCCGTGCCGACAAGCCCCAGAAAGGCCGCTTCCGCCAGTTCACCCAATGCGACATCGACATCATAGGCGACGGCAGCAACCTGGCCGAGATAGAGCTGATCAGTGCCACCGCCGAGATGCTGCACCGCCTTGGCATGGAGAATTTTAAGATTCGTGTCAACGACCGCCGCATCCTCAAAGCCATGTCGGCAGCCTGTGGCTTCGCCGAAGAGCTCTTCGACGAGACCTGCATCGTGCTCGACAAACTCGACAAGATTGGCGTCGACGGCGTTGGCGACCTGCTGCGCAAGATGGGGCTTCCAGAAGAAGGCATAGCACGCTACTGTGCCATGCTGCAAGGGCAGGGCGACTATGAGGAGTGCGCTGCCTTCGTGCAGCAGCACCTGTCCACGAGCCTCGACCCGGCCATAGCCGGCAATATGGACACCATCATCAGCTGCGTGCAGGCCATCCTCGGCGGACGCGGCAAGGTGGTCTTCGACCCCTCGCTGGTGCGCGGCATGGGCTACTACACAGGCCCCATCTTCGAGATCGAGCTGATCGACAAGAAGAACTATTCGTTCAGCATCGCCGGCGGCGGACGCTACGACGAAATGATCGGCAAGTTCAGCGAGGGCAAAATACAGGCGCCGGCATGCGGCTTCAGCATCGGCTTCGAACGCATAGTCACCATACTGAAAGACCGCGGCTTCAAGGTGGAGCGCCAGGGCGAATCGGTGGCCTACCTGCTGAAAGCAGGCCTCGCACCCGAACGTATACGCGAAGTCATCGTAGAGGTGAACCGGCTGCGTGACCAAGGCAACCGCGTACTCATAAGCCCTCGCGCCAAGAACATCAAAGCCCAAATCGAAAAACTCGAAGAATACGGCTACACCCGCATAGTGAAGATCGAGGAATAATTCAATTCAGAATCAAGTCGTCCAGCTTGACTTTGGGAACAACATGGAGGCCATTCCTGCGATAGTAGGAATGGCTTTCGCTTTCTGAGATGGGCTGAAGCTCAAATTTTTCAATGCCCTTGCCGACACAAAGCACCGCAACGGGGTCGTATTTCAGGTCAAAAAGTTCTCTCAACTTGACCTTGTTGAAAGCACGTACTATAAGAGTGTTAAGCCCCATCTCGACAGCACGTAGCGACATGGCTTCGAGCGACATACCAAGGTCGATAAGCACCAGCTTGTCGTCGTCATTCATGGAACAGACTATGATGAAGGCTTCCGGCTCCGTACCGGGAAAGGGCAGGTGCAGCTCAGGGAGCGCAGCACCCATCTTGATGTTCGACAACACCTTGTCGGCCTCTTCACCCTGCGTCACCAAGCGAAACCTGAGCATCTGACGATTACAGCCAGAGCCAAGCTTAGTATTCACAGCAACAATCTGTTGCAGCTCATTACGACTCACGACATAAGACTTGTTGTAGCCACGCGTGGAACGATTCTTGGTAAGCAATTCATCGAGGGTATGCCCCACCCTCTTGGTAACGGTCTTCTTGCCGAAGACCTCATCATAGCGTTTTTCTAAATAATTATCTGCCATATTTTTGCGGATTACAAATCCTACACAACAGGTTTTTGCGGATTACAAATCCTTATATTATCGTGTGTCGGATTACAAATCCGACACAACAGGCGACACAACAGGAGTACTAACGTTTCACACAAATATACATACGGCATACACCGAAGAAGAACTTACGCTGCTCCGCCCTTAAGCCGAGAGATTCGAGTTTCTGTAGCATCGCGTCTCCTTTTGGGAAACGTTCTATCGAATTGGGAAGGTAAGTGTATGCCTCGCGGTTGCCGGCAATATGGCTACCAAGCCATGGAATGATATGGTGGGCGTAGATATTGTAGAAGAACCTGACAAACCTGCTGTCGGGAGTGGAAAGCTCGAGGATCAGTAACCGTCCGTCGATTTTCAACACACGTGCCATTTCAGAAAGGCCTCTGTCAAGATGTAAGAAGTTGCGGATTCCAAAAGCACTGGCCACACAGTCGAAACAGCAGTCCTGGAACGGCAAATGCTCGGCGTCGGCTACGATATATTCGCCATTCTCCGACAGCTTGCTTTCTGCAACGGCCAACATCTTTTCCGACAGGTCGACACACACCACCGGCAGTGCGGCACCGCAGCTGCAAATCTCCACAGCCAAATCACCAGTACCCGCCGCCACATCGAGTGTCTTGGGATTCACAAGCCCCCGCATCAGCCACCTTACACCACGACGACGCCACAGGCGGTCCATACCAGCGGTCATAATATAGTTGAGCCGGTCGTAGCTTGATGCTATAGTATTGAAATCATACGCCATAGTGACAAAATACAAAGACTATGGATGTTATGAAAGTAGTCAGTACAAGAAGAGGAAGTGCGGGATCCAACTTCTTGCCCTCCCGTTTCCATACTACCCACAGGTGAGCAGCAAACAACGGTGCCAACACCAAGAACCACACATTAAAACCTGGAACAACCATACAAACATATCCTCCGACAATAAGAAAAGTCTGATAAAGTCTAGCCCATCGTACACCAATCCTCAGAGGTATGGTCCGTCGCAGCCCCGCATCGCTGTGCATATCGCGTATATTATTCACGTTCAACACTCCCACGCTCAATAAACCAATACCCACGGCAGGCCAAACCATCTTCCAATCGAAACCATGCGACATTACATAATAACTACCCAACACCGAAACCAGTCCGAAGAAAATGAAAACAAACAAGTCGCCTAACCCCTTATATCCGTATGGTTTCCCCCCGAGAGTGTAATGTGTGGATGCCCATATCGCAGCAGCACCAAGGCAAAGCAACAATATGAATTTCAAGTTAAATATCCCAAAGTGGAAACTTACAAGAAGCATCGCCAGTCCTAAGACGGCGCAAAGAACGACGAAGGCATTTATCGACTTCCACATTTGCCCCTCTGTAAGTCCGCCGTCGGCCAGGCTGTAGTTAGGTCCTTCGCGGTTTTCACTGTCGACACCGCTGACATGGTCGCCCATCTCATTACTGAGATTGCTTAGTATTTGCAGACTTACCGTGGTGAGGAAAAGCAAGACCAATGTCAGGATGCTGCTATCGTCCTCAGCGTATGCCATAAGGCCCCCGCACACCACCCCTGCCAACGACAGGGGCAGAGTGCGGAGACGCATAGATTTTAACAAAGCCTTTGTCATGGATACTATTTATTATGACGTTTTATATGAACGTCATTGGATGTCTAATCACCACTACGTGGCCACTTTTGGAAGACATCTCAATAACCATAACCCTCTGTCCTGCCCTACGGCAAAACCACACCATTATGTCTTAATAACTCTTTAAGCCTCTGATTTTCCTGCTCCAAGGCAACCATCTTGGCATCCTGCTCACGGCGGTAGCCCGTGCGTGCAGAATGCATACGTTCTTTGATGCCGCCTTCTGTAATGAAACGTTGCTCGAGGTACTTAAGATATGAATTAAGCATGCTGTCTGTGAAATGACACAACGTGATTGCCATATTGCAAAATTCCTCATCCGAGATTTTTTCCATTATAGGTTCATAAGACATATATTCGTTGTTCTGACGGCAGAATTGCAACATGGCAGCGAATCTGGGGTTACTTTTATCCCATTGTAGTAGTCTATGTTTTTTCAAATAATCCTCATAGTCTTCGCGCAACTCTGCTATGCTTGCCCTGGCCACATTCAATAGTTTCAGCTCCATCTCGGAACTTGTCTTGCCATTCTCACTGCCCTCAACAATGTTCTGCTTGCCGCTGCGTGCGGCCTGCACCATCTGGTCTACAGTCCGATCGCCATAGCGAGGCATGAACCGTCTGCAGAAAACCTCCGTAATCTGACACAACACGTCGCTCTTCTGATAGACACGAAGGTTGCGCCAGTCGGCAGTTTTCTTAAAGACAGAATTGGTAGGCATGATATTTTAAATTTAAAGTTAATAAATATTGTTATTTTTTTTGGGGGGATAGTTGGGATAGTTATTATAGTTTGTATAGTTGGGATAGTTATTATAGTTTGGATAGTTAAAAACTATTTCAACTATTTCAACTATTTCAACTATTTCAACTATTTCAACCATCCTTACTATTTCAACCATCCTTACTATTTCAACTATCCTTACTATTTCAACTATTTCAACTATTCTTCTTCACCGAGATACAGAGCTCCTCGAGTTGCGCGTCGGCTATAGGCGAAGGGCTGCCGCTCATAACGTCGCGACCACTGTTATTCTTTGGGAAAGCGATGAAGTCGCGTATGCTGTCGGCGCCGCCGAAGAGAGAGCAGAGGCGGTCGAAGCCGAAAGCCAGACCGGCATGAGGCGGAGCGCCGTAGGTGAAAGCATCCATGAGGAATCCGAACTGTGCTGCGGCCTGTTCGTCGGAGAAGCCGAGGGTATGGAACATCTTGTTTTGCAGGGTGCGGTCGTGAATACGAATGCTACCGCCGCCCACCTCGACGCCGTTGATGACGATATCGTAGGCGTTGGCACGGATATCGCCCCAGCGGTCGGGCTGGTCGAGCAGAGCCTCGTCCTCGGGCTTGGGTGCCGTGAAGGGGTGGTGCATGGCATAGTAGCGCTGCGTCTCGTCGTCCCATTCCAGGAGGGGGAAATCGACGACCCACAGAGGAGCGAACTTGTTGGGGTCGCGGAGGCCCAGCTGCTGAGCCATCTCGAGGCGTAGGGCACAGAGCTGCACGCGCGTCTTCATTGCCGGGCCACAGAGGATAAGGAGCAGGTCGCCGGCCTTGGCCTCCATCTTGGCGGCGATGGCCTTGAGGTCGTCCTGAGAAAAGAACTTGTCGACCGAGCTCTTGAAGGAGCCATCGGCGTTGCATTTGACGTAGACCAAACCGCCGGCGCCCACCTGCGGGCGTTTGACGAAGTCGGTCAGTGCGTCGAGTTGCTTGCGCGTGTATTCGGCGCAGCCCGGGGCGCAGATACCCACCACCAGTTCGGCGTTGTCGAAGAGGCCGAAGCCATGGCCTTTAGCCACGTCGTTGAGTTCCACAAATTCCATACCGAAGCGGACATCCGGTTTGTCGGAGCCGAAGCGGCGCATGGCCTCATGCCACGTGATGCGCGGGAACTGCTCGAAATCAAGATTTTTCACCTCCTTGAAAAGGTGCTTGGCCAAGCCTTCGAAAGTCTGCAGGACATCCTCCTGTTCCACGAACGACATCTCGCAGTCGATCTGAGTGAACTCCGGTTGACGGTCGGCACGCAGGTCCTCGTCGCGGAAGCAGCGCACAATCTGGAAGTAGCGGTCCATACCGGCCACCATGAGGAGCTGCTTGTACTGCTGAGGGCTCTGCGGCAAGGCATAGAACTCGCCGGGGTTCATGCGGCTTGGTACCACGAAGTCGCGTGCCCCCTCAGGGGTAGACTTGATGAGCATGGGAGTTTCAATCTCGAGGAAGTCGAGGTTGCTCAAGTAGTTGCGTACCAGCATAGCCATACGGTGGCGCAGTTCCAGGTTGCGGCGCACCGGGTTGCGGCGCAAGTCGAGGTAGCGGTATTTCATGCGGAGGTCGTCGCCGCCGTCGCTCAGGTCCTCGATGGTGAAAGGAGGAGTCTTCGCGGCGTTGAGCACAACGAGTTCAGTGACCTCTATCTCAATCTCGCCGGTGGGTATCTTAGAGTTTTTCGAGCTGCGTTCTATAACTTTACCGGAGGCCTGTACCACAAATTCGCGTCCCAGGCGTCGAGCCTGCTGGCAGAGGTCAGCGTTGGTTTCCATATTGAAGGCCAGCTGCGTGATGCCGTAGCGGTCGCGCAGGTCGATAAAAGTCATTCCACCAAGGTCGCGGCTGCGTTGCACCCAGCCTGCCAGCGTAACGGTCTGGCCGACATTGGAAATATTCAATTCACCACAAGTGTTTGTTCTGTACATTTATGTTTACGTTTATTTTTTAAATTCTTAAATAAGACAATGCATTAGAGCTAAGAGAGAAGATTATTCGGCAGGGGCTTCTGCTGGTGTTGCCTCAATGGTGGCCTGGGCAGGGGCTTCGGCAGCTTCTGCCGTAGGTGTTTCAACGGCGGCGGGAGCCTCTTTCTTGAATGGGAGGCCTACGTATTTCAGCGTGTTGGTGAAGAAGAGAGCGCAGAAGATGCCAGCGAGCACCACGAGGGTGATGAGGCATTTCTTCCACCACGCCATCTTCTTGTCGGCGTAGGGGTCGGGAAGGGTTACGATAGGATATTTGGCCAGCGAAGTGAGAGTGGCGCCGAAGCCGGTATTGATTTTCACCTGAGCGTTGATGGCCCATCCGTTGGCGTTGAGCACCGGGCCGAGGTTGCGTTTGCGGAGTTTCAGCCAAGCCAGGAACATCGAAGGGCCGGAGATGACGACGACCACCAGAGCAATCAGCAGGATGATATTGTACCATTTGTCGAATATAAAGGCACCGAGAGCTGTCAGGGCCGCGCCTATAGCGCCGAGTGCCAGGCCTATGGCAGCGAAGATACCGGCGAACTTGGCGATGTCGAACATCTGAGCTTTCTTTGGTGCTGCCGGGTCGGCAGGGGCCTCTGCCGCGGCGTCGGCGGGCTTGGCGCCGATTTTGTCGGTAGCCGCGTCGGCCTTGGCGGTGAGGTCATCCATCTGCTTAGCCTCCTTCTCGGCGGCGTTCTTCTCAATCTTGTCGCTGATGAACTTGCCCAGTTTCTTGTAGGGCGACCAGAAAGCCTGCCGTATAGATATGGGGTTGTCGACAATCTTGGTGATGGTGGCGTCCCAGTCGTGGCCTGCGCGGTCGTAGAACACGGCGTTCTTGCCGACGCGCAAGGCGTCGACATCGCCGTCGGTAAGCACCGCCACGATGTCCATCTCAGCTTTCTTGACCTTCGACACGCAATGGCAATAGATGAGGAACAGACCGCTAAGCGAGGCCATATCGGCCTGCTTGCCCATATCGGCCACACGGATGCAGAGGTCGAGGCGGCGCTGGTCGATATAGAGTTCACCGGCCTGGAACATAGCCAGTTTTTCTTTGTCGCGGGTATAGAAATCGGCGAAGACCACGTAGTTTTTCAGGAGCGTGTAGAAATCGCGGTAGAGGTGCAGGAATTTGTGCATCAGGGCGATATCGGCGTGTTCCTGTTCCATCTCCTTGTCGAAGGATTCCACCTTCACCTTCTTGTCGTCGGAGAGGGTAGCCACATAGGCGTCGAGTTTTGCCGTTATGGCGTTCCACTGAGCCTCGTCGATAGCTGTTGCCTCGGGGAACTCGATGGCAATGGCGTTAGCCTTGGCCTTGTCGAACGTAGCTTTCCAGGCGGGGTTGATGGCATCGCCGAGTGGGAGGAGCATCTCTTTGTTTGGGCGAGCCAGAGGGTAGTCGGCGATTTTGTCGGCGCAAGAGGCCAGGTTGAAGTCGGCGATAGACTGTATTTTCTCTACCGAGACGTCGACAGCCGAGGCGCAGTCGTTGTCGAAAGCGATGAGTTTGCAGCGCATGAAATAGTCGGCCACCTTGTCGCGCAGAGCGTTGACGGCGGCGATGGCGTCGTCGGTATTGTCGCCGAAGGGGCGGTGGTCGGCCGTAGCGGAGGTGACATCCTCCTTGGCCTTAGCTTTTTCGTCGAAGGCCTTCTGCGCGGCGGCGAGGTCGTCGAACGAGAACGAGTTCTTATCGGCCTGCAAGGCTTTCAGCAGACGCTGGGCACTCTGCAGCACGGCGGCGCCGTCGGCGTTGTTGCCGTTTATATCGTTGAAATTGATGTCAGTATGATGTTCCAGCAGCCTGTCGGGGTCGTTGAGGATGGCGGTGAGCCACTGCGAAGCCGCCACGACCTCGTTAACGCGTATCTTATTGTCGCCGTCGGAGTCCATCAGGCGGAGGGTTTCCTTGTCGAACTCCAAGCCGTCGACAGGGCAGCTGAGCACCGTCCAGAGTTTCTGGTCGAGCTCGGCGAGGTGGGCGATGTCGGCGCCCGAATTGATAGTAACGCGCGTGACGCCTCCAATAGAGGCAAAAGTCCACTGATATCCGTTGGACTTAACAGGTAAGATACTCATCTTTGCCATAATATGTTATATTATAATTATTGACAAAATTTCATTGTCAGACGAGTTGCAAAAATAAAAAAAAATTCAACAACAACGTCAACTTTTTTTTTGACGAGATGTTAAAAAGTTCGACAATAAAAAAAAATTGTGTATTTTTGAAGTTCAAACTTGGAGCAATAATTTATATCAATAAGTTAATTTTCAAATAAATAAATAATAATCACTAACTATAATCGATGAAAATATTAGTCTTAAATTGCGGCAGTTCGTCTATCAAATACCAGCTGATAGACATGGCTAACAATGCCGAAGTAATGGCCAAGGGCCTTTTAGAGCGCATCGGACTTGAGATGGGCGAGTTCACCCACAAGTGGAACGGACAGAAGCACTATGAGCAACTGCCCATACCGAACCATACCGAAGGCATCAAAATAGTTCTCAAGGCATTGACCGACGAGAAAATCGGCGTTATCAAAGACCTTAAGGAGATAGGAGCCGTAGGCAACCGCGTGGCGCATGGTGGCGAGATTTTCAAGGACAGTGCCCTCGTGACCGACAAAGTGATAGAGCAAATCAAGAGCTTGGAGCACCTGGCGCCGTTGCACACCCCCGGCAACCTGGCCGGCATCTATGCCATGCGCGAGGTGCTACCTGGCGTACCGCAAGCCGTGGTCTTCGACACGGCATTCCACAGCACGCTGCCTCCCAAGTCGTTCCTCTACGGCCTGCCCTACGAGTACTACGAGAAATACGGCATCCGCCGCTATGGTTTCCACGGCACGAGCCATAAATTCGTGGCTGAGAAAGCCGCCAAGATGATTGGCCGCGACTGGAACGACCTGAAGATCATCAGCTGCCACCTTGGTAGCGGGGCTTCCATTGCCGCCATCGACCATGGCAAGAGCTTCGACACCACCATGGGAATGACAGCCCTCGAGGGTCTCATCATGGGCTCGCGTTGCGGCGATGTCGACCCCGGCGTTATCCTATACCTCCTGGACCAGGGCTTCGATTCCAAGCAGCTCACCAAACTGCTCTACAAGCAGAGCGGCCTTATCGGCATCAGCGGCGACAAGCAGGACATGCGTGACATCCGCGCCGGGCGTGATGCCGGCGACGAGCGTGCCACCTACGCTTTCGATATGTTCGCACAGCGCGTGAAACGCTACATTGGCGGCTACATGGCCGAGATGGGTGGCTGCGACCTGCTGCTCTTCACCGGCGGCATCGGTGAGAACGCCTGGTTCATGCGCCGTCCGATTCTCGAAGGCCTGGAATGCCTCGGCATCAAGGTGGACCTCGAGCTGAACGACAAGACCATGGGCGAGGATGTGATCCTCTCCACCCCCGAATCGAAGGTTGCCACCGTGGTGGTCACCACCGACGAGGAATACGTCATTGCCAGCGACACTTTCCGCCTCGTCAACGGAAAATAAGCGAAAGTTTTGAAGTCCCGGACCCCCTTAGTCCGGGACTTTTTTTTATTGTCGTCCGAAATAAAAATAAAAGAGGCATTTCAGCGTTATAGTTTCAAACAATCGAACGATGAAAAACAAGCCTCTTATTTTATTACTGCTGCTCTCCGTTGGCCTGATGGCTTACAGTCAGGACTATACATCCAGCAACAAGAAAGCCATAAAGCTATACGATAAAGCCAACAGCCACATACAGCGAGGCGATATGGGAGGCGCCATGGAGAGCCTGGAACAATGCCTGAAAGAGGACAACGGCTTCTTGGAGGCGCATCTGATGCTTGCCGACCTGCTACAGGATGCCATAGATGCCGAACAGCGACAGGCAGGTGAAGAAACGCCCTCGACAGTGCTATACCGACAGAAGGCCAAAGGGCATCTCCAGGCCGTGGTTAACGCCGACAAAAACTTCTTTCCCAGAGCATTAATCAACTTAGGGAAGATAAATCTTGCCGATGACGAATACGATGCCGCAATAAAAAACTTCGAGACATTCCTTGAGCTGAAGAAAGGGCGTCGCGACGATGCCGAGGAGGCCAACGACGGCATTGCCTCGGCACGGTTCCGGAAAGAGGCCGTGGCCCATCCCGTGGCCTTTGAGCCTGTGAATGTAGGTGCCGGGGTTAACAGCAAGGACGACGAATACCTGCCATCGCTGACCGCCGACGGCCAGACGTTGGTATTCACACGTCGTTTCCCACGCAGGGCATCGACGACGGCAAGTACCACAAAAGAAGAGGATTTGTATATCAGCACGTTGAGTGACGGTAAATGGGGTGTTGCCACCCGAATGCCAGAGCCGGTGAACAGCAGCGACAACGAAGGGGCACAGTGCATCTCGCAAGATGGAAGAATTATGTTCTACACCGCCTGCAACCGTCAGGATGGCGGCGGCCGATGCGACATATACATGTGCGTGCTGAAAAACGGCACATGGAGCAAGCCCCGCAACTTGGGCCCAGAGGTGAACAGCGGAGCTTGGGAGGGGCAGCCCACCTTTTCGATAGACGGCAAGACGCTCTACTTCGTCAGCAACCGCAAAGGCGGCTATGGTGGCATGGACATCTGGAAGACCACATTCGAGCACGGGCACTGGAGCGCCCCCGTAAACCTCGGACCAGACATCAACACCAAATGGGACGAGATGTCGCCTTTTATTCATTTCGACGACAAGACATTATATTTTGCCAGCAACCGTCCGGAGGGTATGGGTGGCGCCGACCTTTTTGTATGTCGCAGAAACGATGATGGGCAATGGGGCAAGCCCGAGAACCTTGGGTACCCCATCAACACCAGAGAAGACGACAACAACCTCATTGTCAGTGCCGACGGGAAGACAGCCTATTTTGCGTCGCAGCGCAAAGGGTATGGTCTGATGGACATCTACACCTTCGAGATGCCACAGGCCACAAGGCCCACGGTAGCGGTATGCTTCAAGGGGGCTGTGACCGATGCCGCAGACGGGAAGCCGGTGGCTTCCGACATCCGCGTTGTGGACCTCAGCAACGGTGCTGTGGTGGCCAACACCTCGAGCGACAGCCGGCAGGGCGAATACATCGTAAGTCTGCCGGCCGGCAAAGACTATGCATTCCTTGTCAGCGCAGAAGGATATCTGTTTCACTCGCAGAATGTGGAGGCCGGCGGCACATCAACACTCGGAGAGACCCGCAGCGACAGCGAATGGAAGCCAATAGCCGTCGACATTGCGCTACAGCCTATAGTGGTGGGCAGCAGCATGGCATTACGCAACGTGTTCTTCGAGACCGGGCAATATGCGTTGCTTCCCGAGTCGGAGTATGAGTTGGGCAAAGTGGTTGAATTGCTCAGGCAGAACCCCCGGCTGAAAGTCGAGATTGGCGGCCACACCGACAACGTGGGCAAGCCGGCAGACAACCAACGGCTCTCGGAGCAGCGTGCCAAAGCGGTACGCGACTATCTGATAAGCAAAGGGATAGCCGAAAGCAGCCTCACATATAAAGGTTATGGTGAGAGCAAACCTGTGGCCAGCAACGACAGCGAACAAGGACGTGCCCAGAACCGCAGAACAGAGATGAAAATCATTGGAAATTAGAGGAGCTACAAACGATAGTACTTCTATAAGACCTATAAGTACCAGAAAACCATTGTAAACAAAAACAAAAGAAATATCATGAAACGAGTAGTTGTATTAACAGGGGCTGGCATCAGTGCCGAGAGTGGCATCAGCACTTTCCGCGACAGCGACGGTTTGTGGGAACAGTACCGCGTGGAGGATGTTGCCACGCCCGAGGGCTATGCCAACGACAAGGCCTTAGTGTTGGATTTCTACAATCAACGACGGCGTCAGCTTGCCACCGTGGAGCCCAACGAGGGGCACAGACAGCTGGTGCGTCTTGAGGAGTTCTTCGACGTGCAGATTATAACCCAAAATGTCGACGACCTGCATGAGCGCGCCGGTTCGAAGAACGTGCTGCACCTGCATGGCGAGCTCACCAAAGCCCGCAGCGAACGCAACCCCAGGCTTATCAGCGATATAGGCTACAACGACATCCACCTCGGCGACCTTGCCGAGGACGGTGCGCAGCTGCGTCCGCATATAGTATGGTTTGGCGAGGCCGTCCCCAATATCGAGCCTGCCGCCGCGATGTGCGAGCGGTGCGACTTCTTCGTTGTCGTAGGTACCTCGATGAATGTATACCCCGCCGCGGGTCTCATCCACTACGTGCCGCCTACGACGCCCTGCTGGCTGGTGGACCCCAAGGCCGTTGCCGTGTCGCGGAAGCTCACCATCTATCAGGAAAAGGCCGGCACGGGGGTAAAAAAAGTGGTAGATGATATCATATCCCTTGCATAAAGAAAAAAAAGAGTATTTTTGCAGCCAGAAAACCAATAAAATAAACACAATGAAAAAAGTATTATCTTTCTTATTCTTAGCCACATGCATGACATTAGCGCATGCGCAGTCGCTCACGGTGAAAATTGATGGCGTCAACATCAATAATGGCGACACCGTAACCATCAAGGCCTCAGGTTACGACGACGTGCTTCCCGACGGTACCCCCTACCACGAGGCACAGCTCGACCCCATCATCCACAACAACACCCCGGCCACCATCAATATTCGTATCAACATGGAGAAGATGAACAACACCACCTCGTATGTCACACAGGTGTGTGCCGGAGGTTCCTGCGTGCCCGACACCATCTCCGTGCCGATGAACATCAACAGTTTCTCCGACCTCACAGGCTCGTTCATCCATTTTGCAGTGCCCGACAATGCTGAAGAGGGACTGTTCCGCATGAATATCGACGACCAGAACAATGAAAACAACAACATCGACATCTACGTCCGCGTATTAAATGCCTTAGTTGGCATCGAGCGTCCCACCTTCGACGCCAGCCTGCAGGCCTATCCCAACCCGACGGCATCGGACGTGACCATCAGCTACGCCATGGAAGCAACACAGGGAGTATTGCAGCTTACCGACATGAGCGGACGCATCGTCATGACGCAACAGCTCTCGGCCAGCGAAGGCCACGCCACGCTCAACGTCGCACCACTCGCCGCCGGCGTTTACTTCTACGGTATCAAAGCCAACGGCATGGCATCGACGACAAAGAAACTGATAGTGAAGTGAAGCGGTAGAGTCGTCGTTTATAACGATTATCCGAAGCTGTCCGACAATGTCATGAAAGGGCAGTGAGCATACGGGGCGACGCCACAGGGTGGTGTCGCCCCGTGCTATATGCTGCTGGCCTTACAGGCCGGCAATCGTGCGATTGCAGGTAAGTAAACGGTCAAAATTAGCGCTCATTTTCTTTGAACAGCAATTGCCATAAATGACCAGCAATTACCATAAATAATATTTATAGAACGTGAATGCCCGTAAATGCCCGTGAATTATCATAAATGTCAATTAAATTTGACCGCTTACTTATTTAACGATGATGCAGTTGGAGACGCCACGTTCACCCTTGAAGTCGTAGCGGCCATTGTCGGATGGGTGGTTGACGAGGCCGCCATGAGGGAATCCTTTGACATACATCGTAGTGGAACCGCCGCCGTCGAGGTTAAGAGCCTCGCAGCATCCCAAATAATGCAGCAGGGCGCTGAAATCGCTGAGCGCCAAGCCTTCCGACTCTTTAGTACGTCCATCAACAGTAACCAGTAGCACGGTGCCGTCCTGCCGCACGCCTATGGCAGTGCGGTTATGGCGAGAGGTAACGAAAGTCTTGTCGTTGCGCAAAGGCATCCGGCGTCCTTTATGAATCAAGAGAGGACCGGCGGTCATGATGTTGGCATCAGGAAGCGAGCGTTCAGCAAGACGGGCACTGTCGGGGATGAAGATGAGAGGCCGTCCGTCGCGCAGAGCCAGCGAACCATACTGGTAGTATTTGCGGTGCAGACTGTCGGAAGCTTGAGGGGTGTTAACGCCCAATTCCTTACCATCGATACGGAGGTAGCAGATAGGGTTATGGAGCTGCATATCGAAGTAAGAGCCGTTGATGGCCGCCAGGGCAGCGTGCTTGGAGGCATGTGCCGTGGTAGGCGTGCGCTGAGGCTCGTAGGTGAACGCCAGCCGACGTGGAGAGCCTGCCGGCAGCTCGATAACACATACATATTGATTGGAACTCATGCAGTTCTTTTTGTTGAAATGCATACGTTTCAGCACCATGCCGTCGAGGGAATCGACCTGCCAACGAGCTTTTACTATGGCCAGCGAGTCGGCCTTCTGAGCCTGCGCCACGTTGGCGAGGAGAGCAAAAACGGCGAGCCAGCAAGACAGCCAGCACATTAAGGTGAAGATTTTTTTCATGACTATTGTTGAGAGGCGAGAGAGTTGGCGGCAAGTGCTATTTGCTGCCATTGTTGAAGGTGCATACAGTTGAAATGGCCTTTGGGGCATTTGGGACCACCCTGACGGCTGCAGGGGTGGCATCTGAGGTCGTCGACCACGCAGTCGACATGGATAGTGCGGAATGGTGTGAAGCCGAGAGCCGGGTCGGTGGCGCCGAAGATGGCCACGGTGGGACGTTGCATGGCAGCGGCCACATGCATCATAGCCGAGTCGGCGCTGACCACCACAGCGGCATGCTTAATGATAGCCGCCGACAAGAGCAGGCCGGTACGGCCGCAGAAATTGTATACCCTGTTGTCGAACGAGACGCCCCAGTTCTGCAGCAGGCGTCTATCCTTCTCATCGCCGAGGAGCACCACAGGGATATGTATAGAGTAGCAGAGCAGTTTGAGTTTGTCGGGCGGAATGCACTTAGTGGCATGCTGTGCACCGAAAGCCACGACGGCATAAGGGCGTTGCAAAAGCTCGCCGAGGCAGGTATGCCCTACCGACTCCCCTTTCAGATTCTCCAGGTCGAATATCGGTGGCAGGGAAAGATCCAAGCCCAGACCATCATCGTTGACCCCAAGAGGCTTGACGGCATCCAGATAGCGTTGCACCACATGGCGGCCCGACATAAAATTGTGTTTGGTGAGAATGAAGAGGAATTTGTGTAGGTTTTCCTTATTATAGACCAAGCACTTGCAATGCATGGCACGACGTATGCGGCGGCTACGCCAGTTGTTGTGGAGATCCACCACATAGTCGAAATGTTCGTTTCGCAGACTGTTGATTGTTGATTTCACGAGGCTTTTAGAGCTCACGTCCAAGGACCACACCTTACTGAGATAGGGATTGTCGAGCAGCAGCGAAGAAGCACTTTCCTTAGTAAGATAGTGCAGTTCGGCATTGTTGAGCTGTTGTTTAAGGCAACGCAGCACGGGGGTGGTGAGGAGCACATCGCCGAGCGAGCTGAGACGTATGATAAGAATTTTCATTTCTTGCGTTTAAAGAGTTCGCTGAATTTGTCGAAGTCGCGAGTATATTTCACGCCGATGCCCTGTTTGTAGGGCAAGTCGGAGCGCGAGTAGTCGTTGGTGTTGCTACGGTTGAAGACGAAGAGGTGGAAGCGGGGATTGATTTTGTAGCCCACCAGCATATCGCCGGTCATATTGTTGCTGCCGTTGGTGCCGCTGAGTTCGCGGGCCTCGCCGCCGAAGCCGAGGGTTGTCTCGAAGTAGAACCGTTTCCATTCCTTGCTGATGTCCATCATATACTGGTCGGTAGTCTGCGCCGTGCCTGCCTGATATTCGAAGTTGATGTCGACGAAATTGACCATATCGTTCACCATGCTTCCCAGCGTGTTGGCCACGAGGCCATAGCTGCCCTCTGTTGCCGCGGCGGTGCCCTGGTCGACGGACGACGAGGCGCTATAGAATTTCTTCAGCAGCAGGAGCGACACAGTCTGGTTGAGCATGTCGCGTTCGTTGTTGCGGTCGATGTAGGCGAAGACCTCCTCCTGAACGGTTTGGTCGGCATTGGGGAGTTCGATATCGAATTTGATGTCGGGTGACTGCATGGTGCCGCTGAGGGAAATGATGTTCTCCACCTGAACAGGTATTTGGGAATCGTTGGAGCTCAGCGAGCCGGTGAGGGTAGAGAGATTCACCCTTTGTGAAAAGACAGCCCTGATATCAAAGATGGCGTCGCTAATAGAGCCGGGGAAGTTGATGTTGCTACCCTGCCCGATAGTGAAATCCTTCGACAGCACGTCGAGGGCCTGGAGTTTCAACGAGCCAGACACCATCTCGTAGTCGCCAATGATAGAGAAGGGGTTGTCGGAGCCCACAGCCAGCTGCAGGTCGCCGCCTCCGCGGGCGCTGATATCGGCCGAGATGGTGGAGAACTCCACAGGCAGATGCATCTGCATCTCGGGAGTGGTGCTGACATTAACCGTCAGGTGGAACTGGTTGGAGGAGTGCTCATTCTGGCGTGCAGGCACAGGGGCTATGAACTCGTGGAGTTCATCATTGCCGCCAGGGTTGATGCCGAAGGTGAAATCCATGAAAGGGTCGTCATGCTCGGAGGCGAAATGGATGTAGCTGGCCTGTTGGCTGCGGCGGCTGTCGTTGATGGGGATATGCAGGGCAGAGCCCTCCAGGGTAGTGGCGTTCAGCACCACGTCGATATCGTCGACCGGGCCGCTGACGCTGCCGTTCAGCGCAGCGACAACAGAGCCGTAGTATTCAGGCGATTGCTTGAAAGTGGTGTTCATGCATAGCAGGCGTTCCGAAGCGACGTTGATATCGAGGGTCATATCCTTCAGGTGGTCGTGATGAATGGCGCCGTTAAGGAGAGCCACGCCGCCGTTCTGGTCGATAACCGCCATGCTGTCGAGCAGGATAGCATTCTCGGTAAGCGTGACGGTGTCGGAAGCCGAGAAGGCGACATTAAGGAAATCCACCTTAAGACGTGCATGATCCAAGTAGACGTCGCCGACAACGACAGGAGCATTAAGCGAGCCTCCGATATCGATATCGGCCGAGACAAGACCACCGACATCGGAGGAGAAAGAGTTCACGAAAGGACTGATAATCTGGAGGTCCACCTCTTCGAGCGAAGCGGTAAAGTCGAGTTGGGTATCATCGTTTTCGAGAGTGGCATAGCCAGCGAGGAAGATGTCGGGGAGGTTGGGGTCGTCGCGTCCCGAGGTCATGTGCAGGTTGAGCTGGTTGAGTTCGGCGTTCCAGGTGGAGCGTAGGCGAGCGTTGCCGAGAGCGACGCCATCGAAAGCGAGGCCATCGACATTGACGTCGGCATTGAGATAGGGTACTTCGGCGAGGCCGCCGACGCTGACGTTGCCATTAGCGATGCCGGAGGCCGACATGCCGCTGATGCCGAGGAAAGGGTTGACGACACCGAGGTCGAAGTCCGCCAGGGCCACGACGAGGCTGTCGCCCGGCAGTCCCTGACGCGATGCCGCCAGGCTTAGGCGCTGTCCATCGCTCTCCAGACTGATGCCGTCGATCCACCAGCCCTCGGGGCCTATCTTCGCCAGGCCGTTGGGATTCAGCCTCCACTGGTGGCCTGCCAAATACAGATGAGAGGGGTCGACAAAGAAGCGCATCATACCCGAGTCGACGACCATACGCAATGCCATATCGCCGTCGCCTATGGCGTCGCTACCGTTTTCCCACCAGAGGTGGCAAGAGCCGCCGGAAGAGGAGGTCTCCACCTTGACGTTGACCTTATCGGTAAGGACGAGGTTGCCGACAGTCATCTCGTCGCAATTGACGCGAAGTTGGTAGCGGTCGGCGACAGCCTCGCCGCTCATGACGATATTGTAGATGGCCATATTGTTCCATTTCAGCGAATCGCTACGCAGAGCGGGCTTGAAACTCTCGCCATAGTTGTAGTTGACTTGCAGCGAGGTGTTTTTCGCCACCATCAATTGCGGCAAGAGAATATGGAGGAGGTTAGAGCTGTCGTGCCATTGGAGGTTCATGTCGAACCGGGCGTCAGCGATTCTTTCGTAGTTCTTAGCCTCGGGCAACGCGAAGTTGTGGCCGTTGAGCGTAGGGATATAGTCGTCCACAAATTTGCTGAATAGCATCCCCACCCCGCGCCAGTCGAAATAGCCGTGCAATTGTCCGGAGACCAATTCACTATTCACTTTCAACTCTTTCCAATAGTTGCTTTCATTCATTGACGCATTGAGTTTTTTCAGGCGGCAATTGCGTGTTGTGGAGAGGAGTGACACATTGTTGAGCGAGATACCGGCGAAAGCGCCGTCCTTGAGCGAGGAATAGCGGCCTCTGGCCTGTAGGGAAATGAAAGCCTGGTGGTCGTTGGTGTCGTGCCAGAGGCCCAGGCGTTTCATGTCGATGCGGTCGGCATCGAGGTTGGCCGACACCACAGGTAGGTCGTTCCGCCAATGCATCTTGCAATGAGCCAAGACCTTACCGATGGCATCGTCGAGGCTCAGTTCTGCCGAGATGGTGTCGTTCTTGGCGTAGGCGTCGACAGCCGTCTCGCCCATGAGGCGTTGTCCGCGCAGCACAGTGTGGTGCAAGCGTCCTTCGAGAGTAGCGTTCATGGTGCGAGGGTCGAAGCCGTTGCCATCGAACGAGAAGTCGAAGCCGCTGCGCGACACCCATTCGTTAGGGGCCAGGGCACCCACCTGAAAGCCAGAGCTTGCCACCGAACCGCTGTATTTGTAGTATTTCTTTCCCGGGAGCATGACCATAGAGAGCGAGCCATTTAAGTCGCCCCGAGGCGATTGAAGAGCCACAGAGCTGTTGAAATCGAACACGGTACCCATAAAAGAGGCTTGGATATCGAAGACATCGAGAGCCTTTACAATTTTCTCGGCTTTCATGACCGTGCCACCGGGGTGTCGCACGGCCGCCAAGTCGGCATAAGAGGTGTGGAGATTGTGGATGTCGGCCTCAATCACGGTGTTGTTTATGTGAGGCAGACCCTTGATTGAGGCGTCGAGATCGATACGAGACTCCTTGCCGAAAGCCAGCCTGACGTTGTCGCTATGGAAATTGGCTATGGGGCCATAGAAGTCGCCGGAGATATACACCCTCTCGTCCATACCCCACAGGGCATAGGCCCAATAGGCGGCATCGCGCATACCGCCGTAGGAGCCATGGTCGAAATGGACGGTAAAAAAGACACTGTCGAGGAAATGGTCCATAGAATTCCAGTTGTGATAGTCGAGCAGCACATCGCCCATAAGCTTCGAGTCGTTGGTTTCGAGGGTCATATTCGTCACGCTGATGCCGCTTCGGGTGGCATAGACGTTGCCCTGCAGCATATTCACCTGGAGGCCACATTTCTCGTTGGTGGAGAAGCGGTCGATGCGGCACGTCACATCGCCCTCGTCGACCCTCACATTGCGGAAGCGCCCGTTGATGTGGCGGTACTCCATGTGTTTGATATTGACCCAAGGCCAGATGCTGTCCATCGTAGAATGATGTCTTTCGTGGAGGTCCTGCCGATAGGTGATATTGTCGAGCTGTACCTCGTCGATCATCACCACGAAGGGAGGATGCTGAACATCGGGCTCCGAATCGGACGTGTCATTACTAAAATAGTCAAAAATATATTGCAGGTTGGTGCCCGAGGAGTCTATTTTCAGGTGGTAGTAGACATCCTTAAGCAGCACATAGTCGGCCGTGATGCCATTTTCGCTTATGGGGAATTTGTTGAAGCGCATGGCGATTTTTGCCGCGTTGCAGATGGTGTCGCCCTCTGGCGATATCAGTTCAACCCTGTGCAGCACGAGGTGATAGAAAGGGTTGAAGCCCACCGAGCCCACGCGGACCTTGCCGCCCCATTCCTTGCTGAAATGGTTGCTGGCCACCGAGCCCACCAACGACTGCACCAACGAGAAGTTGACCAGGGCCACAGCGACGTATGCCACCAAAAAAAAGGTGAGCAGGGTACGCCATAATATTTTCACAAACGTTTTGATAGTCTTACTGTTTTACCATAAAGTAACTTAAATTTTGTTATTTTAGTATAAAACCTTAAAAAAAATGTGTAATTTTGCATTTTCAAACTGTAGCAAGCTTTGCAATAACACAATAACTCAATCAAACAATAACGCAATCAAACAATGTCATATATACTTGCCATAGAGTCGTCGTGCGACGACACGTCGGCAGCCGTATTGCGCGACGACCTTTTGCTCTCCAACGTCATAGCCTCGCAGAAGGTGCATGAGCAATATGGCGGCGTGGTGCCCGAGTTGGCGTCGCGAGCCCACCAGCAGAACATCGTACCGGTGGTAGACACCGCCATCCGCAACGCCGGCATAGAGAAGGAGCAGATTGACGCCGTAGCCTTTACACGAGGGCCTGGGCTGCTGGGCTCGTTGCTTGTAGGCGTGTCGTTCGCCAAGAGCTTTGCGCAAGCCCTGGGAGTGCCTCTTGTGGAGGTCAACCACCTGCAAGCCCACGTGCTGTCGCACTTCATACGCACTCCCGAGAGTGCCACTCCCCCACCCCAATTCCCGCTGATGTGCCTGCTGGTGAGCGGCGGGCACACCCAGATTCTGCTACTCCACAGCCACTTCGACATGGAGCTGATAGGGCAGACCATCGACGATGCCGCCGGCGAGGCCATCGACAAAGCCGCCAAGATCATGGACCTCGGCTATCCCGGGGGCCCCATCATCGACCGTCTGGCACAGCAAGGCAACGCCGATGCCTTCCAGTTCGCCACACCACATATAGCGGGCTACGACTACAGCTTCAGCGGCATAAAGACATCATTCCTTTATTTCTTGCGCGACCGTCTGGTTGAGGAGCCCGACTTCATAGAGCATCACAAGGCCGACCTATGTGCCTCGATACAGAAATGCATCATGGGGTTCCTGCTGAAGAAGTTCGAGAAAGCCGCCTTGCAGCACAAAGTGCGCCAGGTGGCTATTGCCGGTGGCGTGTCGGCCAATTCCTATCTCCGCAACGGCATCGCCGCGCTGGGCAAGAAACACCACTGGCAGGTCTTCGTACCTCCTTTCCAGTTCTGCACCGACAATGCCGCCATGGTGGGCATCGCAGGCCACTTCAAATACCTGCGTGGCGAGTTCGCCGACATCTCCCTGCCACCCTACACAAACTGAAATCCTATTAAACAGACGGAAAGATCTTTTTCATCACGAAAAGAACGAAATTTGCAGAACTTCGTAATTTCACTAATCACCAATCACTAATCACTCATCACCGATCACTAGCTTGAAACCCTTGGCCAGACATACAATCACATACGTCAAGCAAAAGAGTATGCTTGTCATTTTATGTTTTGCCGTTTTCAACTTAGTTCTTACAACCACCGACAGAGCCATGGCCCAGGACATACATTTCTCGCAGATTGATGTCAACCCCATCCTTTTTGTGCCGGCCTACAGTGGCTTTTTCGACGGCACGGGGCGTTTCGGGCTATCCTACCGCAACCAGTGGGCTTCGGTGAGCAAGGCTTTCCAGACCGTTGCCGCCACGGCGGAATTCTCCGTACTGCGGCGACGCTATTACCGCGACGGCATCAGCATAGGCATGATCCTCTACAGCGACCGGGCCGGCACCCTGCACTACGGCACCACGGCAGGGAACCTCATCCTCTCGTACTATAGAGCCATAGGGAAAGACAACAACACCTTTGTCTCGTTTGCCGTTGAAGCCGGTTTCGGGCAGGCCGGATTCAGCACCGACGACATCCAGATGGAAGACCCCAGCGACGTGCTGGAAGAGCAAGGGGTCAATTTCTTCAGCATCGGAGCAGGAGCAGCATGGTTCTACCAGCCCAACGACGACCTCTATGTCAAGATTGGTGCGTCGGGGCGCAACCTCAACCGGCCCAATATCTCCTACATGAATCTTGACGATGCCTTCATTGAGCGCAAATTCAGCCTCTACGCCCGTGCCGAGCACCGCACCTGGGCGACTGTGTCGCTCCTGCCGCTCCTTGCCCTGATGAGGCAGAAAAACAACACCGAGTTGATGCTTGGCGGCGATGCCAAATGGTACATCAGCGAGGCCACGGAGCAGCTCGTGACCCTCTCGGCGGGGCTGCACTACCGCTGGCGTGATGCCGCCTTGGCCGAGTTCGCTCTGGAATACAACGCGTTCCTTTTCGCCCTCACCTACGATGCCAACCTCTCGAAGCTGACACCAGCATCGCACTCGGTAGGGGCGTTCGAGATAGGTATAGTCTATCGCTTGGCAAACCAACACCGCATGAAACGTAAAGCAATGCCATGTCCAATCATTTGAAACAAAGACATATAGGTAATAATTATAATTTCACTAATCACTAATCACCATTCACCAATCTCTCATATATGAAAAAACAAATACTAATATCAACATTTTTTTCTTTTTTCGTCTTAAATATCACGATGATAAAAGCACAGTCGGATATAGAGCTTGGCGACGAAGCCTTCCGGTATGGCTACTATGGCACAGCCATAGAGCACTATATGGCTGAATACAACAAAAGCCATGCTCCCGCAGTGGCATTCAAGATTGGCGAGTCGTACCGGCTGTTCAACAACTATAGCGAGGCGCTACGCTACTACCGCATTGTAGCCCAGTCGGCGGAAGTCCTACAACTACCGGAGTGCGAATACTTCCTTGCCGCCATGTACCGCAACAATGGGCAAGCCGACTCGGCGCTGCTCTTCTACCAGTCGTATCTGCGTGCCGCCCGCAACGAAGTCCTGGAAGCCCGAGCCCGCCAGGAGGCACGAGCCTGCCAGTGGGTGCTCGACAGTGTGCCCGACACCACGGGCTACGTGGTGCGGCATGAGTCGAAAAACGTCAATGGCGAGTACAGCGAATCCGGAGCCATCATGCTGGGCGACAGCCTGCTGCTCTTCTCCTCAATGCAAGAAGTCTCCAAACCAGGCTCGAAGGATGCCATCAATTCCGACCTGGTGCTGAACCAAATTTTCCAGGCCGACTTCAGTGGCGACAGTCCCAACAAGGCAGTCCTGAACACCTGGGGATTGAACAACAAAGAGAAGCATACGTGCAACGTGGCCTACGACCCTTTGCATCAGAGCATTTACTTCACGCTGTGCAGTCCTGATGATTTCGCCAATATCCCGTGCGACATCTATGTGGCGCATTACCACAAAGGGCGATGGCAAAAGGCGCGCCGGCTGGGAGGCACGGTGAACATGAAAGGCTATAGCAGCACGCAGCCCACTGTAGGCTACCTGCCCGACAGCACCACCATTCTCTATTTTGCCTCCAACCGTCCCGGAAGCATGGGAGGCTTCGACATCTGGTACACCATAATCCGCGAGGGGCGCACCCCTTCCGACCCCGTGAATCTCGGCACACCTGTCAACACCATAGGCGACGAGATAACCCCATTCTACGATAACGCGAGTGGGACGCTCTTTTTCTCGTCGGACTGGCATCTGGGCTTTGGCGGCTACGACATCTTCCGCTCAGAGGGAATGCGCGACAGCTGGCAAGAGCCCGTCAACATGGGCCACAGCATCAACAGTCCCGCCAACGACCTCTATTTCAGCGTCAACGCCGACCTCCCGGGCAGTGGTTATCTGACCTCGAACCGTAAGGGCAGCTATTTTATCAGCGGCAATACCTGCTGCAACGACATCTACAGCTGGAAAAAAGAGAGGCCCCAACGCCAGCGGCGCCGCAAGGTGGAGCGCGAAGAGGAACCCGTGGCACAGAAAGGGGCCGTGCACCACCTGCTCCCCATCAAGCTCTATTTCCACAACGACGAGCCCGACCCCAAGTCCAAGCTTGCCACGACATCCACCAACTATTTCCAGACCTACAACCGCTATATGTTCATGCGCGGCGACTACAAGCGCGCCCACACGCTGGCCAACGGCAACGTGGTCTACGACTCCATCTGCGATGCCATCGACTACTTCTTCGACTACGACGTGCAGTACAACTGCGAACGTTTCGAGCAGTTCCTCAACCTGCTCCTCGACGACCTCAAGGCAGGCCACCGCATCAGCATGACCGTGGCGGGATATGCCAGTCCAATCCACACGGGGCAGTACAACGAGCTCATCTCCAAGCGACGCATAGCCTCCATCGTCAACCAGGTGATGGAATACAAGAAAGGTGTGCTGACGCGTTTTATGGGTACTGGAGGGGGCTCGCTTCAAATTCGCGAGGTGGCCTACGGCAGCAGCCATGCCGCCGAGGGTGTCTCCGACGACCGCGGGCAGACCAACAAATCGGTCTACAGCGTGGAGGCAGCCAAAGAGCGACGCATAGAGATACTTGACTACCAGTATTTAGAGGACGACAGCAGCATGATCAGCTGCCTGAACCTTCCCACGCGAGCCATGCACGTGGGCACTTTCTTCACTGGCGAGTACGCCGACTTCCAAGTGACGTTGCAACATACAGCCCTAAGCGAGACAGCGCTTGACTTTATCAGCGTGGGGTCGCCCAACGTCAGTGTGGTGGGCTACAGCAAGCTGACCCCCGGTCGCGAGCTGACCATCTACCTGCGTATGGACAACCGTCGCGCCGAGCCCACCGTCTCGTCGTTCCTGCCCATCACGCTTCGCGTTGCCGGCGAGCAAATCACCCAAACCATGTTCCTCGAATACAGCATAGAGAAGTAAGTCATCAGATTGCAGAATGGCATCAGACCCTATCAACGTTCGCACAAATACGGTGCGGTGACGGATGCGGGGCAATGGAGGAGCTGGAGAGGTGTGCCGGCAAAGAGGATATGACCGCCCTTGTTGCCGCCGGAAGGGCCCAGTTCGATGATGTAGTCGCACCTTTTCAGCATCTCTACATTGTGTTCGATAAGGAAGATGGAGTTGCCGGCGTCGACAAGGCTGTCGAAGAGGGCGAGGATACGGCGGATATCCTTGAGGTGCAGACCGTCGCTGGGTTCGTCAAGGATAAAGACATGCCCCTTGCAGCGGAGGAAAGAGGCCAGTTTGATGCGTTGCAGCTCGCCGCCGGAAAGGGTTGAGAGGGACTGGTTGAGATGCAGGTAGCCCAAACCCACCTGCAACATGGGTTGCAGCTTGTCGGCGATGACAGAGCCCGCGAAGAGCCGGCAGGCCTTCTCGGCAGTGAGGTCCATAACCTGAGCGATATTCATGCCGTCCACCCTATAGGCCAGCACCTCGGGGCTGTAGCGCAGCCCACCACAGGCCTCGCAAACCGTCTCTATGCTGTCCATAAAAGCCATATCGTTGACTATTACGCCCTTGCCTTGACATACAGGGCATCCCCCTTTGCCGTTGAACGAGAAGAGGTCGGCCTTGACCTTGTTGCTTTTGGCGAAGAGCTTGCGGATATCGTCGGCCACGTCGAGGTAGGTGGCCGGAGTGGAGCGGAGGCTGATGCCTATGTTCTTCTGGCTGATATAGACGATGTCGTCGGGCTGCGGATAGGCGTTGCGGAAGCATTCCATCATCGAGCTTTTGCCCGACCCTGCCACGCCGGCGATGCCGCACATCACCCCCAGAGGAAAGTCGACGTTGATATCCTTGAGGTTGTGCAGCGAGGCGTTCTGGAGATGGAAGAAGGATTCGGGTTGGCGAACTTCCTCTTTGACGGAGCCGCCCGTGCCGAGCATGACGGCAGTGGCCGACGAGCTTTGGAGCAGCTGGTCGTAGCTGCCCTGGAAGATAATCTCGCCACCGTCGGCGCCGGCACCAGGTCCCATATCGATGATATGGTCGGCGATTTTAATCATCTCCGGATGGTGTTCCACAAGAATCACCGTATTGCCGTGTCTCTTAAGTTTCTGTACCGATTTCTGCATCAGCATGATATCGTGGTTGTGGAGGCCCACGCTTGGTTCGTCGAGGATATACATCACATCAGAGAGTGGCGAATTGATGTATTTGGCTATTTTGCAGCGCTGCGCCTCGCCACCTGAGAGGGTGCCCACGGCGCGGTCGAGGGTGATGTAGCCCAGCCCAATCTCGGCCAGGGCAGCCAGCCTTTCGGTCAGCGCGGTGCGGAGGTCCTGAGCCAAGGGGTTGTCGAGAGTGTCGACCCACGCCTTGCAATCCTCGATGTTCATGGCCGTAACCTCGGCGATATTGAGGCCGTTGATGCGACAGGAGCGGATCTTCTCGTTGAGGCGCGTGCCGTGGCAGTCGGGGCAGGTGCCCATGGTCAGCATCGGGTTGAGCACCGCAGCATGCAGCAGGCCTTCCTCCGAGTTGATGATACTGCGGTACATTCTGGGGATAAGGCCCTCGTATTTTGCACTCTTGGGCCAATTGGATGGAGGGTTTTTCAGTTTGATCTGAGGCGAGTTGAGGAAGAGGTCGAGTTCGGCGGGCGAATAGTCGCGTATTTTCTTGTCGAGGTCGAAGAGGCCGCTGTAGGCATAGCGTATCCAGCGCCAACCGCCTTTGCCGAAGGCTATGTAATGGATGGTATCCTCGTCGTTGAGCGACTTGTCGAAGTCCACCAGCTTGTGGATGTCGAGCTCGCGGATTTCGCCCAGACCGGCGCAGCGCGGGCAACTTCCCGAGGGGTGGTTGAAGGAGAAAGCGTCGGAATAGCCCACGAAAGGCTTGCCGATGCGCGAGAAGAGCAACCGCAGCAGGGCATAGATGTCGGTGTAGGTGCCCACAGTGGAGCGCGAGTTGGACGAGGGCTTGCGCTGCTCGATGACAATGGCGATGGGGAGGTTCTCGATCGACGCCACATGAGGGCGGCCATACTTGGGCAGGTACTGCTGGGTGAACGAGGGGAAGGTGTCGTTGAGCTCGCGGCGCGACTTGGCGGCAATGGTGTCGAGCACCAGGCTGGACTTCCCCGAGCCCGACACGCCGGTCACGACGGTGATTTGGTGTTTAGGGATGCTGAGGCTAAGGTTCTTGAGGTTGTTTTCTGTAGCCCCACATATTTTGATATTGTCGAAATCCTGTGACATATAGTTATAGCGTAAATAAAGGTTGCCCGCAGTGATGTAGGCAACCTTTAAATAGTAATGAGAAGTGGTTTTCAGCTTTCAAAACGCTGAATAGTATTAAAGGCCGAGGACGGAGGCGCCCTGCTTGTAGACTATGTCGCGGGGGATTTTGGCGTCGCGGATGGCGTCGAGGTCACGTTGGAGGTCGATGCTGATTTTGCCGTTCTTGTCGCTGTAAGCCTTAGCGGCAGCCATGTCGCCCTCGCCCTCCATGGCGATAATGATGGCGGCCCAGCCGCGGGCAGCCTCACGAGCCTTGTCGACATCGATGACATACTTGCCCTGAGCATTGCGGCTGAAAGCGCCATGCTCAAGGAAATAGTTGTAGCACATAATATTGGCCACGCCGTGAGCCTCGGTAGCTCCGAAGCGGACACTGCGGAGGATGCCGGCGATGAAGGTGATGTAGTTCTGTGCCACGGTGGTGTTGGTGATCTCGCCGCGCTCTATGAGCTGCTCGGTGAGGAAGAGACCGCAGACGTCGGCCTTAGCCTCTTCCCATGCGCTGTACTGGGCGCCGAGAGCCTGGCGGCAGGGGCCACGACCCGTGACGGTGTTCTTGATACCCAGACCGTGAGCCACCTCATGATAGCAGGTGTTGCCGAAGAAAGCATTGAAGGTCACGCTGTCGACCTGCTCGTCGCACACCATCAGCTTGGCGATGGGAATCATGATGTTGTCGAATTTAGCCTTCATGGCGTTCTTGAGCTGGAGGCGGCGGCTGCCTTTGGCCAGCTGTACGCGCTCGTCGTTGGGCAGGTTGATGGCGATGGTCTTCGAGCCGGCGTTGCAGTCGCCACCATAGTAGACCACGTCGTAGACATTGATGTCGCAGTCGGTGCCAGGTACCTCTTTCTTATACTTCTCGTCGCAGGGCAGCAGTTTCTGCATCTCGGGGAGCATGGCGGCGAACTTGCTGAGGTCGTTGCTCCACTCCTCGTCCTTGATGAGGACGTAGGCCTCTTGCGAGCATTTCAGTCCATAGAGGGCATCGTCGTAGTTCTCGATGGGGCCCACTACGAAGTCCAGCTTGCTGTCTTTCATATCCATCCATACCATATCGCTCTCGAAGTAGTCGTCGGTCTTGAAAGCCTCGCGACGGGTGGTGAGGTATTTCTTGAGGCCTTCGTTGTCGGCCAGAGCTATAGCCTTCTCGAGGAGGGCGTCGACCTTGGCGAGTTGTTCCTTGTAGGCCACGTGGTAAGGCAGGACGCAGAGTTTGCCCTGAGCGTCGCGGCGGATGACGCTGTATTGGCTGTTCTTGAGGGTGTCGTCGAGGGCGTCGAACTCCTCGGCAGTCATGTCCACAGGGTAGAAGTTGGCGCCCTTGGGGCGTTCACCGTAGCCGGGCACGAAGGGGCGTTCGCTGTCGAGGCGGTCCCATGCGCCGTACTGGATGTTGGCGAAAGCCTTGACGGCGGGGTCGCTAAGGGTGTCGAGGGCAGCGCGGTTCTCGTTGCCGAAATACTGGTCCCAGTAGATTTCGTCCATCACCTCGCTGATTTGGATAAAGATTTTCACCAGTTCCTTCTCGTTGGGCGAGAGGGTGCTGACGAGGTCGGAGGTGAGCTCAAATTCTGCATATTCGTCCACCTTTTGTTGAATCAGAGGGTCGGTGGTGCTTTGTTTTTTTCCCTTGCACCCCACGGCCACAAGCATAGTTGCTGCCATAGCAAAAATAGTTAATTTTTTCATTATCATATCGTTTTTATTAAACATTATTCACATTAAGAAACTGCAAAGATATAAAAAATAAGTCACAGAGACTGCCATTCAGAAAAAAAAGTGTACTTTTGCACCCTAATCACTAATCGAGACAAAGGACTATGCCGCCCAGTTTGCCACCGACCCGCGCCGGATAGTGAGGGTCGGCGTAAGCTTCGACATCGACACATGGACCATCGAAGGCTGGGAGACATTGCCTGACAAGTAATGTCAACGTACAGCCTTTTTTTCGCAGAATGCGAAATAATCCTTGGGCAGAATTCAAGTTATAAATGCAACTTTGTTGAGTTTATTTATGAACTCAACTTTCGCAAGTTCTATGCTGGTGATAATGAGTGTCGCTTCGTCAAATAAATGGTATGGGACAGCATACCGTGCAGTCTCGCCAAAGAGAACAAAATGTGTCAACCGATTAGATAATGCATTTATTTATAAAGCATAATCAAACAATCAAACAATTAAACAATCAGACTCATCAACTTATTTTTTTCCATTACACAATAATAAAAACAATAATGCGTTTTGCAATGATGAGCGAATAAGAGGCTTTATGAACCACGGTGGTTCATAACAGACCAAACGAAATTGAAATATAGAACCATAATAACAACAGATGACAAAAGAGAAAATGACAGAGAGCGAAGTGCTGGCGCGGTTGGCAGCCAAAGCCATGGACGACAAGAAAGGCTTCGATATAGAGGTCCTCGACCTGAGGGGTATACAGTCGGCGCCGGCCAACTTCTTCGTGATATGCAGCGGCAACGTGCCATCGCATGTCGACGCCATCAGCGACGGGGTCTTCGAGACCATCAAGAGAGCCACAGGCTACAACCCACACCGCGTGGAGGGATACAACAACGCCGAATGGGTGCTGATGGACTATTTCGACGTGGTGATTCATATTTTCCTGAAAGACAAACGCGACCATTACCACATCGAACAACTTTGGGCTGATGGGGAGAGACTAAAGCTGAATTTAGCGAAGTGAAGAGAAGCGGCGAGCCCAAAGAGAAACAATAAACCATAAAAACGCAAAACGCAGAACGATAAATGGCAGAGAACGACATAAATTCCACCAACAGCACCAACAATTCCAACAATTCCAACAGTGCCAATGGGCCGAGGAACACCAGCCGTCGTCCCGGCACGGGCAACGGCAAGCGCCGCCCGTCGGATTGGATAATGTACATCATCTACGCAGCGATAATCTTGTCGTTGGGTGGGTTATGGCTTGGCAACGGCAGCAAGGGAGGCAGCAAAGAAATAGGATGGGGCAAGCTCGACGAGATATTGCGTCGTGGCGACCAGGAAAAAATAGTGGTTGTGGACCGAGACCACGCCGAGATATACATCAAAGAAGAGGCCCTGAAAGTCGACACCGCCTACAAAGACATCACACAAGGGGTGACCGACATGAAAGAGGCGGGGCACTACACCTACAAGTTCGTCGACGTGGAGTCGTTCAAGAGCGACCTCGACATGGTGGCGCAGCAGAACTTCGAGCGCGACACCGCCGGGCTTGCCGACACGAGCGGCTATATCAGCCAGGAGCGCATCAACGAGATACGCCGCGAGAGCCACATAGAGCTGACCTCGCGCGAGAGCGACCGCACGTGGGAGAAGATAGCCTACTGGTTCGGCCCGTTGCTGATGCTGATACTCTTCTTTGTGGTTATGAGCCGCATAGCCAACCGGCAGATGGGTGGTGGCGGAGGAGGCATCTTCAACGTGGGCAAGTCGAAAGCCAAGGTCTACGACGGCAAGACCTCCACAAATATCACCTTCAAAGATGTGGCCGGCCTTGCCGGAGCCAAAGAGGAGGTGATGGAGGTGGTGGACTTCCTGAAGAACCCGCAGAAATACACCGCCCTGGGAGGCAAAATTCCCAAGGGGGTGTTGCTTGTAGGTCCTCCGGGTACCGGCAAGACGCTGCTTGCCAAGGCCGTGGCTGGGGAAGCCAACGTGCCCTTCTTCTCGATGTCGGGCAGCGACTTCGTGGAGATGTTCGTTGGTGTAGGAGCCTCGCGAGTGCGCGACCTCTTCGAGGAGGCCAAGAAAAAATCGCCCTGCATCATATTCATCGACGAGATAGACGCCGTAGGACGAGCCCGTAGCCGTGGAGGCCTGAGCAACGCCAACGACGAACGCGAGAACACGCTGAACCAGCTGCTTACCGAAATGGACGGTTTCGGCACCAACAACGGCGTTATCGTAATGGCTGCCACCAACCGTGCCGACATTCTCGACAAGGCCCTGCTGCGTGCCGGGCGCTTCGACCGCCAGATCTACGTCGACCTGCCCGACATCGATGAGCGCAAAGCCATCTTCGACGTCCACATGAAAGGGCTGAAGCTTGGGAGCGACATCGACCGCGAATTCCTGTCGAAGCAAACCCCCGGTTTCTCTGGTGCCGACATAGCCAACGTCTGCAACGAAGCCGCTCTCGTTGCCGCGCGCAAAAATCATGAAAAGATTGAGAAGCAGGACTTCCTTGATGCCATCGACCGTATCATAGGAGGTCTGGAGAAGCGTTCGAAGGTTATCACCACCGAAGAGAAACGCACCATAGCCTACCATGAGTCGGGCCATGCCTCGGTGAGCTGGCAGCTGCGTTGGGGCGACCCCTTGGTGAAGGTTACCATCGTGCCGCGAGGCAAAGCCCTCGGAGCCGCCTGGTACCTTCCCGAGGAGCGACAGATAACCACCTATGAGCAGATGTTCGACGAGATCACATCGCTCGTTGCCGGGCGAGCCGCCGAAGAGGTGGTCTTCGGACAGATCTCCACCGGGGCTCTCAACGACCTGGAGCGAGCCACGAAGATGGCATTCTCGCTCGTGGCCTACTACGGCATGAGTCCCAAGGTGGGCAACGTCAGCTATTACGATTCGACGGGCCAAAGCGACTTCAACTTCACCAAACCCTTCAGCGAGCAGACCAACGAGGAGATAGACAGCGAGGTGAAGCGCATGGTGGAAGAGGCCTACAAGCGGGCCAAAGAGATCATCATTGGCAGCCGTGACAAACTTGACGAGCTGGCCAAGGTGCTCTTCGAGCGCGAAGTGATTTTCCGCGAAGATGTGGAGAAAATTTATGGCCCCCGGCCGTGGGAATCGGAAAACAAAGAAAAGCAAGAGAACGCCAGCGAGCCAGGAAAGGAATGAGATATGTTGCAACGGTGTTGCAACGAATGAGATATGTTGCAACGGTGTTGCAACACACGGAACGAACGGAACACACGGAACGAACGGAAAACACGGAACAGACGGAACATAAGGAACAGACGGAACATTCAGAACGAAAAAAAAAAGAACAAGCATTGAAGGATAACCAACATAAGGAGAAAGTCTTCAAAGACATACGCGAGGCCCTAATCAACAAGAACGAGATAGGCGACTGCGATGTCCATGCCGCCGTGGGGGCCACGTTCATCGACCCTGCCGCCGACGACCTCAGCGTGGTCTTTGCACAGAATTTCTCACGGGCTGGCGGCACGCTCTACTACTGCTACAACGAGGGTGACATTCAGAAACGCATTGAAGAGATACAGCGGCGCCACGGCGACATCACCATAGGATGCGCCAGCGAGAACCTTACGGGGTTTTTAGGCCATCTGAACGTAGCCGACTGCTGTACCTGCGACCCGACGGTGTGCTATCCCCTTGGGGCCACGCTCTGCGAGGCCCTCATTGCATGGCAGGGAAGCATAGTAATCTCGTCCAATCTGGGGTTGGGGCGCACTATCCCCGCCCTGTCGGAGACGACCATAGTGCTGGCATTCACATCGCAGGTGGTGTCGGACTGGGAGATGGCCAACGAGCGCATCCGACTGCTTTATCCTCAATACCCCGAGCAAATAGTGGTGTCGCATCCCGCCAGTTACGCCTTCCGCAAGGGGATGCAGAAAATATACCTCATATTGATAGAAGACGAAGCAAACTAACGACATGAAAGAGTTACTGACAAGGACAGCCTCCGGGGCGGTGTATGTGCTGCTTATGATTGTGGCCATATATGGTGGACAATGGTTCGCCGAGGAGAATAAATGGGTGGGCATAATAATATTTAACGTCATATTCATGGCCATCGGCATGATAGGAGTTTACGAGACCATACACAACCTACAGCTTGGGGGACATCGGGTCAACGCGCCAATAGCCTACGTTGCCGGGGCATTGTCGCTATTGCTTTTCTCCACCCTTGCAAACGCGTGGCTCAGCGAATTGCAGCTCATCTTTGCCATTCTAATACCCGCCATCGTCATGATCAGTCAGCTCTGGAGCCACGACGAGAGTCCTATGGAAATGATAGGCAACACCATTCTGCCCCTCGTATGGGTGGTATTGCCGATAATATTATTGGGATACCTGCATGACGATTATCCCGGCAGGGTGATGATAATGTTCATCCTGATATGGGTTAACGACAGTTTTGCATACCTGACGGGCCGGCTCATAGGCCGCCACAAGATGTGGGAGCGTCATTCACCTGGCAAGACCTGGGAGGGTACCATAGGAGGGTTTGTGTTCTGCGTGGCGGCAGCCATCTTTATAGGCCCATATTTAGACCCATGGACAGCAGAGGGGTGGCGATGGGCCATAGTTGGGGCGACCTGCAGCATAACAGCCACCTTGGGCGACCTGGTGGAATCGATGTTCAAGCGCAGTTGTGGGGTGAAAGACAGCGGCAACATCATGCCCGGCCACGGAGGGGTGCTTGACCGTTTCGACAGCATACTGATGACCACACCATTTATGATGATTGTATTCAACAGTTAATTATTCTATAGAGCAAGAGAGGGTTGCAACGGTGTTGCAATAGGGTTGCAACGGTGTTGCAACATACAGAACAATAAACAAATCAACAATAAAAAAACCATGTACATACACAAAGAAGGATATCGTCTATTAGGTAGTACATTCCTGATATTCACAGCAATCACAGTCTTGATGGCGTTCCTTTGTAGGCCGTTTGGCATAGTCAATTGGATTCTTGTGGTGCTGCTATATGGGTTCTGGTTAGCAATGGCATCGTTTTTCCGCATACCGAGAAGGCAATTCACCGAGGATGCCACGCTCTATATAGCACCTGCCGATGGCACGATTTGCAACATCGAACAGGTGTTCGAGAAAGAATATCTGAACTGTGACAGTCTGATGGTGAGCATCTTCATGAACGTTGACGACGTTCACGTGAACCGATATCCCACTAACGGGATGGTGGAGTACACGAACCACCATAAAGGGAATTATTTTGTGGCGTCGTACCCCAAGTCGTCGCTGCTCAACGAGCGGACAAGCATCGGGATGATGCTCGACAATGGACAGCGTCTGCTGCTCCGTCAGGTAGCCGGAGCCGTGGCGCGCCGCATAGTGTGCTATGCAAAAGAGGGCGAGCGAGCCAAGCAGAATGACGAGCTGGGATTCATCAAGTTCGGGTCGCGCGTTGACCTTTACTTACCCCTTGGGACAGAGCTAAACGTCAAGCTTAACGACAAGGTGAAGAATGGAATAAGCGTGATAGGGAGATTACAGAAAGGAGCAAGCGACATCCAACAATCGAGCAATTAAACAATCGAACAATTACACAATAAAACAAATACACAAGCATTGGATATAATTTACGAGGACAATCACCTGATAGCCATTAATAAGAAAGCCGGCGAGATAGTGCAGGGCGACAAAAGTGGCGACACACCGCTCTCAGAGCTGTTGAAGCTGTTCATCAAGCAACGCGACAACAAGCCCGGCAATGTTTATTGTGGTGTTATCCATCGTATAGACCGTCCTGTAAGCGGTGTGGTGCTGTTTGCCAAGACATCCAAGGCGCTGAGCCGCATGAACCAGGCCGTGAAAGAGCGGAGGATAGACAAGTGCTATTGGGCCTTATGCAAGGAAGCCCCCACCAAGCCTGCCGGGCATTTGGAGGACTGGCTGTTGCGCAACGAGGCGAAAAACAAAAGCTTCGTGGTGAGAGAGGGCACTCCCGGTGCAAAACTGGCGGTGCTCGACTACAGAGAGCTTGGCGAGACAAGAGGCGGCTATCATCTGTTGGAGGTAGACCTCCACACCGGGCGCCACCACCAGATTCGTGCGCAGCTCTCCAATATGGGAAGCCCCATCAAGGGCGACCTGAAGTATGGAGCCCAGCGCAGCAATCCCGACGGCAGCATCAGCCTGCACGCCCGCAGCATATCGTTCATTCACCCCGTCAGCAAACAGCCGCTGACCATCACAGCCCCAGTGCCTAATGATGGCATTTGGCAATCGGTAAACGGCCAAGAAAACAAACAATAAATTCAATAGAAAAAGTATAATAATGAAGAAAATAACTTTGTCGTTATTATTGACTATGCTCGTTGTCATGACGACCATGGCCCAACCATGCAAGGTTACGAAGAGCGACTACAATAGTATAGAATTGTCATTCGCCGTAGATGAACTCACAGTAGACGAAGCCATACTGTTTGGAGAGACATTCCAGCAGATACGAATGCCGGGATTTATGACGCAGTCCGAAGCTGGGCTACCGGCCTTACCATCGATGGTGAAGATGATAGAGATCCCTTTAGGCACCGGGCTTCACTATACAGTGCTTTCCATCGCATGCGACACCATTGATGCCGTCGAGATAGGGCTCACCTACCCCGTAGTTCCTTTCCAGCCCTCACGCAGCAAGAGCGACACCACGGAGACCAGTCTCACCATCAATCGCGCCGCCTATGCCAGCAACCGATTCCTTGGCGACAGCACGATAGTGCTGGAGGAGGTTGGCGTGGCACGCAGCAGCAACCTGGCACGCGTGATTTACAACCCTATCCAATGGAACCCAGCCACCAACCAGCTTGTCGTGGTGAAGTCCATAACCGTTAGCATCGAGCAGAGCCAGGCCGACATCGAAGGCACACGCCGCATGCAGCGGCTGCACTATAGCCCGGCATTCAACTGCGGTGTTGACGTCATCAACACGTTGGGGAGCAAGGACAACCACACCAACGCCCCGTTGCGCTACACCATCGTGGCGCACAGCCAGTTCCGTGGTGCCCTTGACGAGTTTACCGCATGGAAACGGCGCAAGGGCTTCATCGTAGACCTGATGTACACCGACGACCCCGCCGTAGGCAACACCACAGCAAGCATACATGCCTATCTGCAAGGGCTTTACGACAATGCCACGCCCGAATCGCCGGCACCGACCTACGTGCTTCTGGTAGGCGATGTGGCGCAGGTGCCGGCATTCTACGTAACCTCCATCAATGAACATCACTACAGCGACCTCAACTATTGCCTCTGGACAGCAGGCGACAACATACCCGACTGCTATTACGGACGCTTCTCGGCCCAGAACCTGAGCCAGTTGGAACCGCAGATATCCAAAACGCTGATGTACGAGCAATACACCTTTCCCGACGACAGCTATCTTGACAATGCGGCACTCATTGCCGGAGTGGACAGAGCCGTGAGCAACGACTGGGCATACCGATATGCCGACCCCACGATGGACTACGTAGCACAGAACTATGTGAATACCAGCAATGGTTTCCAGACCCTACATTACTACAAGAACAACACCAACTTCGCACCAACTGGCATAACGGTGACAGGGAGTTCGAACAACAACAGTGCCTACCAGGAGCTCATCAACCTCTACAACAGAGGATGCGGCTGGGTTAACTATTCCGCGCATGGCGACATTCAGGAATGGTCCCGACCCATCCTGACAAACAACAACGTCCACTCCCTGACCAACGTCAACAAGCCCATGGTGATGATAGGCAACTGCTGTCTGACCAATAGTTTCCAAATCGACGAATGCTTTGGCGAAGCCCTGCTGCGCCAGGGCAACAACGGAGGTGCCGTAGCCTATATAGGGGCCAGCAATTCCTCTTACTGGTCGGAAGACTACTATTGGGCCGTTGGGTTGCGCAACAGCGTCAGCAACACCGTTGTGACCGACTACGATTCCAACAATATGGGGATGTACGACCACCTGTTCCACCAGCATGGCGAGGACTACACACAATGGTACACCACCTTGGGAGGCATGATGTTCATAGGCAATATGGCCGTAGAGAGCAGCACCTCGAACAGGAAAGTGTACTACTGGCAGATATACCACCTTATGGGTGACCCCTCGCTGATGCCCTACTACCGCGGCAGGGCCAACGACATATTGGCCGACATCCCTGAGGCCATCTTTGTCGGAGCCACCAGTCTATCATTCACGACCCTACCCTACGCCTACGTAGCTTTCAACGGTCCCGACAGCACGCTGAAGGCAGCAGCCTTTGCCGATGCCACAGGCAATGTTGAGCTCACTTTTGCAGCCATTCCGGAGCCTGCCACCTACGAGGTGGTGATAACCGCCCAGGGCTTTAAACCGCGCATAGAACGTGTGGAGGCGATAGGCAACGGCCCCTTCGTAGCTGTCAAAGGCATGACCATCGATGGCGAGATAGCCGCAGGCAACACCATCTCATTCAACATTGACATAGCCAACATCGGAGTGGAAGTCGCCAACGATGTTTCTATTGAGTTCCGCAGCCTCGACAACAGGGTGCAGATTGGCACCACAGGCCGCATCGCGCTCAACAGTTCGATGGAGGCAGGCGAACAACGGACGCTCACAGCGCAATGCACCGGCCACGTATGGGAAAATGTGTCCGACCAGAGCGACCTGGCCATAAGAGTTCTGCTGTACTGGCGTGGCGGCGACTTCCGCAGCTCTAAACGCACTTTCTATTTCACCGCCAATGCCGGGCAGATTAAAGTGCAGCAATACGTCATGAATAGCAATTTTGAGCAAAACGACACCGCCTTCCTTGTGGTGACAAATAAGAACATAGGTCATGCCGCGCTCCGGCACGCAACGCTCACGCTTCTGAGCCTCGATCCCGGCCTTACCGTCATCGAGCCCACCAATTCCATTGCCGACATAGCACCCGACAGCACCTTTACGAAGACCTATCTGCTCGTGAAGAGCGACACCGCGCTCAACAACCGCACCATACCCATACTTCAGTACGTCGACAACGGCTCGGTGACCACCATCGACACCATCAGCCTTACCATCGGAAACCCCAAAGCCACAATAACATTCGAGGACGACAGTTGGCAAGAGCTTGCCTGGGAGAACAATGACAATCCATGGGAAATCACCACCAGCAATGTCTTTGCCGGGATGAGAAGCCTGCGTTCCAAAGCCTGGGGCAACAGTGGCGGCAACACCTCATCTACCATTTCAATAGAATGGACATCCACGATGGACGACAGCATAACATTCTACCGCAATGTGTCGTCGGAGTACAACTACGACTATTTTAATTTCTATATCGACGGCGAGCTCATGGACCAGGCCAGTGGTATTGGCAATTCCTGGACACGCATCAGCCTGCCTGTCAGTGCCGGCACCCACCTTTTCACCTTCAGCTATGACAAAGACATCAGTGTGAACAACGGTAGCGACTGTGCATGGATTGACAATCTGACGCTGCCTTACAGCGGAACGACCTACAACTATCTGGTCGACACCGTGTGCAAGGGTGCCATCTACCAGTTTGGTGATAGCCTGCTGAATACCGAACCACTGACTGTCAGCCAAGTGCAGCTGCAAGACACTACGGAGACCAGCATAGATTTCCTTACGCTCATCATCGCCGAAGAGGCCTCGCTTGCCGTGAGCAGCGATGTTGAAGGCAGCATAAAAGCCGGAGAGGCGGCACGGCTGGTGGCCAGCGGAACCACCCATTACGTTTGGAGCAACGGCGAGAGCGGCTCGACCATAGATGTCTACCCCACAGAGACCACCACCTATACCGTAGTGGGCAGCAACGGAGGCTGCACAGATACCGCCAGCATCACCGTAGTTGTTGATGGCTCGCTGGCAGTAGACCACCCGCAAGCATTTGATGCGACAATATTCCCCAACCCCACCAGCCAACAGGTAAACATACACAGCAATGGCATGCGATGCGCCACAGTGAGCGACATCACCGGTCGCACGATACTGCGACAGCAGTGCGAAGACCGCTGCCAGATTGATGTCAGCACCTGGAGCAACGGCATCTATTTCGTACAGATAATTGCCGCCGACGGCAAGCGTGCGGTAAAGAAATTCGTAAAAAAATAGACTACTCAACAAACAACAATTCAACAATTCACCCCATAACACAACAGGCAAGATGAGAAACAAGTATTACGATCTGATAGACCAGACCTTTGAGTTCCCGCAGGATGAATTCCGCACAGAGGACGGCGAGCTCTACTTCCACGACATCCCGTTGATGGAGATCATCAAGCAGTATGGCACACCGTTGAAGATCACCTATCTGCCCAAAATCAGCTCGCAGATACAGCGCGCCAAACGTTTCTTCAACGTGGCGATAGCCAAGACCGACTACCGCGGCAGCTACAACTACTGCTACTGCACCAAGAGCAGCCATTTCAGTTTCGTTATGGAAGAGGCCTTGAAGAATGGCATCAATCTGGAGACCTCAAGTGCATTCGACATCAACCTGATTCAGGAGCTCTACAACAGCGGGTTGATTGACAAGGACATCATCATTGTCAGCAATGGTTTCAAACGCCAGCAGTACATCGACAACATCGCCGAGCTCTACAAGAACGGCTTCCACAACATCGTGCCCATCATCGACAACAAGAACGAGATGCGCATGCTTGACGAGGCAGTGCAGGACCCCGCGGTGCCGATGAAGATAGGCATCCGCATAGCCTCGGAGGAGGAGCCCAAGTTCGACTTCTACACCTCGCGCCTCGGCATCCGCTATCACGACATCGTGTCATTCTACGAGGAGGCCATCAAGGACAACCCGAAGTACACCTTCAAAATGCTGCATTTCTTCATCAACACGGGAGTGCGCGACACGGCCTACTACTGGAACGAGTTGGCCAAATGCGTCAACGTCTACTGCGACCTGAAGCATGTGTGCCCCGAGCTGGACTCGCTGAATATCGGAGGGGGCTTCCCCATAAAGAACTCGTTGGCCTCCAACTACGACTACGAATACATGGCCGAGGAAATCCTGGCCCAGATCAAGAACATCTGCACGAACCGCGGAGTTGAAGAGCCCAATATCTTCACCGAGTTTGGCTCGTTCACAGTGGGTGAGAGCGGTGCCACGCTCTACAGCATCCTGGACCAGAAGCAGCAGAACGACCGAGAGTTATGGTACATGATTGATTCGTCGTTCATCACCACCCTGCCCGACACGTGGGGCATCAACCAGCGTTTCATCATGCTCCCCATCAACCATTGGGACTGCGAGTATCAGCGCGTCTTCCTTGGGGGATTGACCTGCGACAGCGAGGACTACTACAATGCCGACTCGCACGCCAATGCCATCTTCCTACCAAAGCTACAGAAGGACGAGCCCCTCTACATAGGCTTCTTCCACACCGGAGCCTACCAGGAAAGCTTAGGAGGCTATGGCGGCATACAGCACTGTCTGATTCCCGCCCCCAAGCATATCATCATCGACAAGGACGAGAACGGCGACTACACCACCAAGCTCTTCGCCAAAGAACAGAGCCACAAGTCGATGCTGAAAATATTGGGATATTAGGCAGGCACAATCAACCACCATCTCGCCATCTACGTGATATCTTGATTTACAAATAGCCAACAGAGCAATTAAATAGAGCAATTAAACAGTTAAACAGTTAAACAACAGCACATGAAGAAGAGCATTATTTGTGTTGCCGCAATAGCAGCATTGATAGCCACAGGGTGCAAAGGCAAGGAGGGGCGCATTGTTGTGAATAGCGACAAACCCGTAGAGCTTACCAGCAAGAACGACAGCCTCTCGTGGGCGCTGGGCTTCGCCATGGCACAGAACATGGCGGTCCCCGGCATCGACATCAACCGCGAGCTGATGCTGCAAGCCATTGTCACCACACTCGACAGCAAGCAGCAGCCCATGACCGAGCATCAGACCATGAGGCTCCTTACCGAGCTTGAGGGGCAGGCATCCATGAACAGGCACATGGCAGCGCAAGCCAGCAAAGAGGAGCTCGCCAAGCGCGAAGCCCCCTATTTCGAGCAGCTGATGCGCGACAATCCCAACGTGAAGAAAAGCGACAAAGGATTCTACTATGAAGTACTGAAAGAAGGTAGCGGCAAACCCGGCGAAATCGGCCAGGTGGTTGTGTTCGACTACAAAGGCATGTTCACCAACGGCCAGGTGTTCGACCAGACCTATGGCAACCGCGAACCCATAACGCACGTCATCAGCCAGTCCATCTTCCCCGGGCTTTTTGAGGGTTTCCAGATAATGAACAAGGGAAGCCACTACCGCTTCTATTTCCCCAGCCAGATGGGCTTCGGCCAACGCGGCACCGACAACATCCCGCCCAACACGATAATAATCTATGAGGTGGAAGTCCACGACATCCGTGGCTAACTTATGCTGAGAGGGTTACGCAACATGACGCCGACATGGTCAATTGCCTATGCAATTAATGATGTCGGCGTCTCCGTTATCCACATTTTTATAGTTCGCCGAGAACTTCCTGACGGTCTTGACGGCATGGCGTGAGAGGAAAATTCTACACTTCGACTGCCGGCCTTTGCACATAGTGCGGAGGCCGTTCACCTCAATATGCTGCAGATAGTCGACCTGCCTCTCCCCCACCTTCATGTTGCCCGACAGAGCGAGGATGTCGAATTGTCTGTACAGAGGACGGTTGTTGACTGTGAGAGCCTCCACCCATATGTTTGGCAAGCAAAGAGCGGACAATTCCGGACGGCGGTTGGGCTGGTTGGAGAAGAAAACGGCATTGACAAAGGCATGGTATTTGCGGCTGGCGTCGACCGAGCAATGAGAGGCCCTGATATCGAATGGCGTGTAAGCGTTATAGTCGCTGCGGAGCATCACCGGAGTGCATTGCGAGAAATAGCAGCTGTCGAGGCGCAAGGTGCCGAAGAGCGACGAGAGATGGAAGCCACGCACGCGCATGTCGCACTCCGTGGCATGAATGTCTCTGCCATAGCAGAGCAGCGAGAAGCCGTTGGCCACGCAACGACGCATCTCGACGCCGTTGACGCTTGCCGCCGCGAAGGCATGCCATGCCGTGCGGCACCGTATGTTCTCGAAGCGAATGCCGGCCACGTTCGTCAAGCAGAAAGCGTAGCCATAGCTATTCTTCGAAGAATAGCTGGAATCGATAATGATGTTTGAAAAGGAGACCATTGCGCTATTTGCAATGTCAAAAATCTTGTCGCCGAAAAGGATGCTGCGAGGCGTGACGACATGAACGTTGCGAAAGGCCACATTGTATTGGTTGGCCACGGAGAAGCAATAGGTTATGTTGGCCGACGACCGGTCGCGAATAATAGTGACGTGCTCAATAGACTTCACGTCCGACGATACCGTCACATAGCGGAACAACGGCATTGCGGCGGCATCGGTAAAAGGAGCAATTGTTGAGTTCTGCGAATGGCCTTCAGCAATAGCTATCAGGTCGGAACGATAGAAAGCATTTCCCCTGTGCTGATGGGCCGACCACGGTGTCTTGTCGTCGACAATCAAGAGGTTATAGCCCGACCTGAATTCCGGCACCTCGCGGAAGTCATTATCTTCAAGCATCCTACAGTCCACCTTAATCTCTTCGGGCTCCTTATCGCCGGTGAGCGAGAAAAGGGTGACGTTGTGACCCGAGTTGTTGCGTACAACGATTACCGCGCCGGCGAAGTCGGTGATGTATGGCAGAGGGATGGAGGCGGCGTTTTCGGGGACTACAAGACGGATGGTGTCGATGCCGGCATAGGAGACCGGCCTATGCGAAGCCACAGCCTCGCGGTGGCACGCCATAAGAGCGTTGTAGCGTTCCATGCCATCTGAGGCCTCACGGAGGCCGAAGTTGAGAGGGTTGAGGGGATTGTCCTCCATAGGATTGCCCTGCATGCGTTCTGGCTGCTGGCAAAACGCCGGCAGCCAGAGCACAAGAAGCAAGGCGGCTAAGAAAAATACACGGAGCATGCTATATGGTTGAAAAGTTAGAAACAATCCAACAGTATCACTTACATCTCACGTCGATAAGAGTTTGCACACCGTCGACAATCTCGATGGTTTTAGCGGTGTCGCTTTCGATGGTGTCGGCCAGCTCGAAGTTGTCGCAGAGAGTCTCGTTGCAGATATAGTCGTGGTAGCGTTCCACGGCGTTGTCCCACTGTCCATGCTGGAGGCGCACGACGATGCGGTCGGTGACGTCAAACTCATCTTTGCGGATATTCTGTATACGGTTTACTATTTCGCGTGCCAATCCTTCATCAATCAGCTCCTGCGTGAGTGTAATGTCGAGAGCCACTGTGATATTGCCCTCATTTGCCACGACCCAGCCTGGGATGTCCTGCGTGGCTATTTCAACATCGGAGATAAGAATTTCCACCTCCTGACCGCCTACTGAGAGCGTAGTGCTTCCGTTGGCCTCGAGTTCGTTGATTTGCTGCTGGCTGAAAGCGGAGATTTCAGTGGCTATAGCCTTCATAATCTTGCCGTAGCGAGGTCCGAGGGTCTTGAAGTTGGGCTTGATGCTCTTCACAAGCAGGGTGTTGTCGGCGGCGAGGAACTCCACCTCCTTGATGTTCAGTTCGCTGCAAATAAGATGTTTCACCTTTTCCACCTGATGTTGGAAGGCGTCGTCATGAACGGGCAGCACAATTTTGGCGAGGGGCTGCCGCACGCGGATGTTGCTCTTCTTGCGGAGCGAGAGGCCCATGGAGCAGAGTTTTTGGGCGAGCTGCATGCGTTGTTCGAGAGCCTTGTCGATAAAATCCTCATGGACAGTGGGGAAGAGTGCATGGTGGACAGAGGCCACTTTCTGGCGTTGTGTTACGGCGTTGAGGTCGCCGAAGAGGCGTTCGCTAAAGAAAGGCGCTATGGGCGACATGAGGAGGGCGAGGGTCTCAAGGCAGGTATAGAGTGTCTGGTAGGCCGAGATTTTGTCGTTGCTGGCGTCGCCTTTCCAGAAACGGCGACGGCTGAGGCGCACATACCAGTTGCTGAGGTAGGCATCCACGAACTCGGCAATGGCGCGGCCCGCGCGGGTGGGTTCATAGTCGGCGAAGGCCTCGTCGACGGTCTTCACCAGCGTGTTAAGCTCGCTGAGAATCCAGCGGTCTATTTCGGGGCGCTGCTCTATAGGCAAGTCGTCCTCCTTGTATTGGAAGTTGTCGAGGTTGGCATAGAGGGCGAAGAAGCTGTAGGTGTTGTAGAGAGTGCCGAAGAGTTTGCGTCGCACCTCGTCGACACCCTCGGCGTCGAATTTCAGGTTATCCCACGGCTGGCTGTTGGTGATCATATACCAGCGGGTGGCATCGGGGCCATACTTCTGAAGAGTTTCGAAGGGGTCGACGCCATTGCCAAGACGTTTCGACATCTTGTTGCCGTTCTTATCAAGCACCAAGCCATTGGATATCACATTTTTGAACGCCACGCTATCGAAGCACATGGTGGCTATGGCGTGGAGCGTATAGAACCAGCCGCGAGTCTGGTCCACGCCCTCGGCGATGAAGTCGGCGGGGAATTGGTCGTGGCGTAGTTCCTGTCCCATGTAGTGGATTTGAGCGTAAGGCATAGCGCCGCTGTCGAACCACACGTCGATGAGGTCTGGCTCGCGGTGCATGGCTTTTCCCGAAGGGCTTACCAGGACCACGCTGTCGATATATGGGCGGTGGAGGTCGAAGTGCGAGCCCTTGACTTTGGCTTTCGTGTAGCCCAGTTGGTCGGCCAGTTCCTGAGACATCATGCCGGCAGCCACCGACTTCTCAATCTCCGAGCAGAGCTGCTCGATGCTGCCTATGCAGAGCTCCTCCTTGCCGTCCTCAGTGCGCCAGATGGGCAGTGGTGTACCCCAGTAGCGGCTGCGGCTGAGATTCCAGTCGACGATGTTTTCCAGCCAGTTGCCGAAGCGTCCGGTGCCAGTGGCCTCAGGTTTCCAGTTGATGGTTTTGTTGAGTTCAATCATGCGATCCTTGAGGGCCGTGGTGCGAATGAACCAGCTGTCGAGGGGGTAGTAGAGCACTGGCTTGTCGGTGCGCCAGCAGTGTGGGTAGCTGTGAGTGTGTTTCTCGCTTTTGAAGAGCTTGCCCTGTTCTTTCAGCATGACGACCAGTTCGATATCGAGGCTGATATCCTTGTCGGTCTTTGAGGGGTCGTAGGCGTTTTTCACGAACTTGCCGGCGTAGGGAGCATAGAGTTCTGTGTTCATGTTCTCGCCCACCCATTTGGGGTCGAGGTCGTTGATGGGAGCGAAGCGTCCCTGACGGTCCACCATAGGCATCTGTTTGCCGTCGCGGTCGAAAAGGAGCAGCTCGCCGATGCCGGCTTTCTTTGCCACACGCGCGTCGTCGGCGCCGAAAGTGGGAGCGATGTGCACAATGCCGGTGCCGTCCTCGGTGGTGACGTAGTCGCCGAGAATAATCCGGAACGAGCCCTTGTCGCTCACCTCACGAGGTTTCACCCAAGGAATCAGCTGCTCGTAGGCTATGCCTTCGAGGTCGGAACCCTTGCATTCGGCCACAATTTTGTATCTTGGTTCCTCGTCTTCTTTAGTGGGGAACATACTATTCAACAACGCTTTAGCCATGATAATCTGGCATTCTTCGTCGCGGTAGGGGTGTTTGGTGTGCAGCACTACGTAGTCGATGTTGGGTCCCACGCAGAGAGCCGTATTGCTGGGAAGCGTCCAGGGCGTGGTGGTCCATGCAATGGCGTAGGAGGCCATTGTCGCGTTGTCGATAAGGGTTTGTATTTTTTTTGCTGTGTCAGACAGAAGCGCGGGCGTCACAGCCTGCGAGCGCATCAGCCGGAACATTGCCACGCAGGTGGTGTCTTTCACATCGCGGTAGCATCCCGGCAGGTTGAGCTCGTGGCTCGACAGGCCAGTGCCGGCAGCCGGGCTGAAAGGCTGTATGGTGTAGCCTTTATAGAGCAGTCCCTTGTCGTAGAGTTTCTTGAGGAGGAACCAAAGCGTCTCGATATACTCGTTCTCGAAGGTGATGTAAGGGTTCTTGAGGTCCACCCAATAGCCCATCTGTTTTGTCAGTTCGTCCCACAGATCCTTATATTTCAGCACCTCGGTGCGACAGGCTTTATTGTATTCGTCCACGCTGATTTTCTTGCCGATGTCCTCTTTGGTGATGCCGAGGGTTTTCTCCACACCCAGTTCTACGGGGAGGCCGTGGGTGTCCCAGCCGGCCTTGCGGTCCACGTGGAAACCTTTCTGAGCTTTGTAGCGGCAGAAGACATCCTTGATGGTGCGGGCCATGACATGATGGATGCCGGGCTTGCCGTTGGCCGACGGGGGGCCATCGTAGAACACAAACGAGGGATGGCCCTCGCTGAGTTTCTGGCCCTGTTCAAAAATTTCGTTCTCTTCCCACCAGCGACGTATTTCCTCGCCAATCTGGGTCAAATTAAGCTGCTTATATTCTTTATACTTCATAATCTTTATAGGGTGTTCAATGGTTTTAGCCGAAATCTAACAGAGTTTAAGTAGGTCGCTGAATTGTATCAGTGTTTAATTGTCGTCTCCAAATCAACAAACTAAACAATAGGTTAACTGTTGTTAAAGAATGAACGGTTACTTCTTAGCCTTTCTCAATGGTGACTTTATTCAATCATCTGAGCCGTGCGAAACGGCGAATACATTCTTACAAACTAATAAACAATCAAATATAAAAATACAAAATAATAAAACGAACTTGCAAAGTTACGAAAAAAAGCGAACATAACGGATTATTATGAAACATTGTAAAAAAAAATGAATCATCCACCACGTATAATCGAGAAAAAACATATTAGTGATGACGATTAGATGTGTTATCGTAATATGCCGCCCCTGCGGGGCTCAGAGAGAATTTAGCATTACGATTCCCGTGGGCTCATGCCCACGGCTATTATATGCCGAAACTACGGAGCTATATTAAGATAGAATAACATTACACCTTTTTTATCCCGTTGCTTAGAGGAGCAAATGTACCAATTGCCAGCAGGTAAACATTCATAAAAACACATTGCTGACATAACAAAAATCCCTTTTTGTCGTTATATTCATAAAAATATGTAAAAACATGTCCATGGAACGTTTTTTCAACACTGCCGGGCCCAACCGCCCCGACGAACAATATACCATCGACCCGCTGAGCCGGTTCGACCTCGATGACATGCTGATGCTTATAAGGCAGAAGAAGTATTTCGTGCTCCACGCCCCACGCCAGACCGGCAAGACATCGTGTATGCTCGCCCTGCGCGACTACCTCAACAAGCATGGCGACTACATCGCCGTCTATGCCAACGTCGAGGGCGGCCAGGCCTCGCGCAACAACGTGAAGAGTGTCGTCAAGTCCACCGTCGACACTTTGGCGGAAAGGGCCCGGACTATTATCGGCGGCGACATTGCCAAACGTGTCCGCGACAGCGTGCAGGACGAAGGCGAAGACTCTATGCTCTCCTCTTTTCTGCATCGCCTCTGCGAGGCATTGCCAAAGCCACTGGTGCTCTTCATCGACGAGATTGACGCCCTGGTGGGCGACTCGCTGGTCAGCGTACTGCGCCAGCTACGCTCCGGCTACGACGAACGCCCCGCGGCATTCCCAAACAGCATTGTGCTCTGCGGCGTGCGCGACGTGCGCGACTACCGCATCGTGCTCTCCAACCAGGACATCATCACCGGCGGCTCGGCGTTCAACATCAAGGCAAAG
>JAFSQF010000107.1 GCA_017446745.1 Bacteroidales bacterium | reverse complement strand
GAGCTTGGAGTGACTGCTGGAGCATGCGGGTGTGGAGGACTATGTGGTGGAGGAGCAGCGGTATAGTTTTCTTGACAAGCTGATAAGCTTCTTGGTACGGCCTTTTGAGTCGGGGCAGCTTATCATGCTCATTATCGGAGGTATCTATTTTGAGCTGCAACAGCCTGGGATTGGTTTCCCGCTGGTGCTGGCGCTGGTGGCTGCGGCGCTTTATTTTGCTCCGCTTTATTTGGAAGGGCTGGCGGCTTACTGGGAGATAATCATTTTCGTGATTGGTGTGGTGCTGATAATATTGGAGCTATTTGTTATTCCAGGCTTCGGGGTGGCTGGCGTGTCGGGCATTGTCTGTGTTGTGGCGGGCTTGGTGCTGAGCATGATAGGCAATGTGGGCTTTGATTTCTCTGCCGTTCCGATGGGCCTGATTGCCCACAGGCTGATGGTGGTGCTGGTGGCGTTGGCTGTCTCGCTGCCTGTCAGTATTGTGCTTGGAAAGAAGTTGTTTGAGAGCCGCTTGTTTGGCGGTCTGGCGCTGAATGCAGAGGAACAGACCGATGAAGGCTATACGGTGGCTTTGGAGCAGATGCAGCGTCAGGTAGGTGCTGAGGGAGTGGCTGCTACCATTCTGCGTCCGGCGGGCAAGGTGGAGATTGAGGGACGCCGCTATGATGCTGTGGCTCAGACGGGCTATGTTGAGGAGGGCGCGAAGGTGCGTGTGGTGGACTATGTTAATGGAAGTTTGGTGGTGAGTGCGGTTGAAGGGTCTAATGGTTAAGTGAGTGGCGATGCGTGAGGTGTTTAGACTGATATGGAAGTGTAACCCGAAGGGCTTCATTCGTAAGCTGCTGTACACGCTGTGTACGAGTCTGCTGCCGCTGGTGGGGCTTTACTTGCTGAAGTTGCTGGTGGATGCTGTGACGGGCGCTGTGGCGACGGGAGGTGGTGCGGAGTTGCTGGCTCGGGGCTCGTCGCTCGGGGTGTTGCTGCTGGCTTTCTGTGGTGTTACGCTGGTGGGTCGTTGGATTGGGGTGCTGTCGTCGGTGAACAATGATGTGCTGACGCAGCAGCTGGTGGATTATATCAACGGGGTGATACAGCAGCAGTCGGTGGCGCTTGATTTGGCTTACTACGATACGCCGCGCTACTACGACACGTTCCACCGAGCGCAGCAGGAGGCGGCGTTGCGCCCGATACGTATTCTCGAGAGTTTTGTGGCAGTGGTGGGTGCTGTTGTGTCGCTGGCGGGAGTGGGGGTGATGATGCTGTTTGCTTCGTGGCAGGTGGTGTTGGTGATGCTGCTGGCCGTGTTGCCTACGTTTGTGGTGCGCCTGTACAAGTCGCGTCGCATCTATCGTTTCCGGCGTGAGAGCACGCAGTTGCAGCGTCGCAGCAGTTATTATGGTACCTTGCTGACGAGCCGTCAGAGTGCAAAGGAAGTGCGCTGCTATGGGCTGGCGGAGCTGCTGCAGGAGGGCTATCGTGATATTCGGCGTCGCCTCGTGAAGGAGTTGCTTACGATTGCGCGCCGCCTGGCGGTCGTCGATGCGGTGACGGCTGTTGTGGAGGTGGGGGCTCTGTTTGCCGCCCTGCTTTGCATGGTGCGTCCGGCTTTGGAGGGTGTGCTCAGCATTGGTACGTTTGTGATGCTTTTTGAGGCGTTTCGTCGTGGGCAGGGTTATCTGGGCACGATGGTGGCCGGCATCAGCGGGCTGTATGAGCATAAGCTCTTTATCGGCAATCTGTTTGACTTCTTGAGGTTGAAGGCTGAGATTGTGTCGCCGACGGAGCCGGTGCCTTTCCCCGAAAGGGTGGAGCGTGTGGACTTTGAGGATATTACGTTCACATATCCGGATATGAGCCGTCCGACGCTGACTCACTACTCGTTGTCGGCGAGGTGTGGTGAGATTGCTGTGATTGAGGGCGAGAATGGTTTTGGAAAGAGTACGCTGTTAAAGCTGCTGTTGCGACTGTATGACCCTCAGGAGGGGGCGGTGCGCATCAACGGCATTGACGTAAGATGTTTTGATTTGAAGGAGTTGCGGCGGCATGTGTGTGCTATGTTTCAGGATTATGTGCAGTTCCAGTTTACGGTGCGTGAGAATATTGCGTTTGGGGATATTGAGCATGCTGAGGATGCGCGTCGTATGGCGGAGGCGCTGCGGCTGTCGGATGCTGAGGGGCTGGTGGAGCGGCTGGGCCAGGGGTTGGACACGCCGCTGGGCCGCTATTTTGACGATGGTGAGGAACTGAGTATGGGCCAGTGGCAGCGGATAGCGCTGGCGCGCTTGATTTATTCGCAGGCTCCAGTGCTTGTCTTTGACGAGCCTACGGCCTGGATGGACGCTGCAGCGCGGCGGCGCTTTGCGCAGTCGCTTGAGGAGCTGAAGCAGGGGCGGATTATTCTGCTTGTGCGGCATAGTGAGTCTTTGGGGGAGTTAAGGGAAGTTAAGGGGAGTTAGAGGAAGTTAAGGGACGATACTTTTTGGGGAGTTAAGGGGAGTTAAGGGACGATACATTTGGGAGGAGTTATGGGAGTTGATGGGAGTTATGGGAGGGGTAAGGGACGATACATTTTGCATAATAAAATAAATGATTAGCCGCATTTGCCACACAAAAGCCTCGGAGAGGCTTAATCTCAATAACCCCAGACAAATGGAGAGCAGTCTGGGGTTTGTAAATCAAACTCGTCCCTGCGTCTCGAAGAGACGCGATTTCAAATATGTGCCTTTTGCGGATAATCATTATATATAATTGACATTCATCGTTATTCACGGACGAGTGCGGCGAAAATCCTCGACATCTTATCTGCCGCGAGGTCGGCGGCGCGCACCACGTCGTCGCCATCATTCAGACAGTCCTCGCCAAGGTCTTTGGCACAGTTGGTTATTACGCTCATCCCGAAGATTTCCATGCCACAGTGGCGTGCCACCACAACTTCTGGCACCGTCGACATGCCCACGGCATCGCCGCCCAGCATACGGAACATACGGTATTCGGCCGGCGTCTCGTAGGTGGGCCCCGTCTCGGCCACATAAACGCCCTCGCGAAGGCTGATGCCCATCTCCGATGCCGCCTCGTGGGCGCGCTGACGCAACGGGCGGCTGTAGACCGTGGTCATATCCGGAAAACGAGGGCCCATCTCGTCAATGTTTTTTCCTATCAACGGGTTGGGCATGAAATTGATATGGTCGGTAATGATCATCAGGTCGCCGACATTGAAGTCGGGATTCAGTCCCCCGGCGGCGTTGCTGACAAGCAATCGCCCGATGCCGAAACGGCTCATCACTCGCACCGGCAGGGTCACCTCCGCCATGCTGTAGCCTTCGTAATAATGAAAACGCCCCTGCATGGCCATCACCGGCGTGCCGTTCATGATGCCTATTATCAGATTACCCTTATGCCCGACGGCAGTGCTTTGCTTGAAATGTGGTATTTCGGCGTAGGGTATCACCGTCGGTAGCTCTATGCTGTCGGCCAGTTTCCCAAGTCCGCTGCCAAGAATGATGGCCGTCGTAGGCCTTAGCTGCGTGCGGCTACGCAAGTAGTCAGCCGCTTCGTCATAGTGTTCTATCATGTTTAAGGTACTGTTCATAATTATCTTTCATTTTGAGCCCCGTAGGTGTGAATCTACGCCCCTATATCCCGCTCTTTTTTTTCTATCTTTTTCAATATTTCCGCGGCTTGCTCATAGTCCTCATTCTCTTCGCATTGCCGCAGCTTCTCCTGAAGCTCCTCTATCGTCTCTTCTTTCTCCAACGATTGGTTTATTCTCAGGCCGTCGTCCTGGGGCGTGAAACTGGTGTCCCGTAGCACCTGCTCGGCCATCTCTATGTCGGCCGAGAGGTGGAGCGCCAGCACCACAGCGTCGCTGGCTCGCGCATCAATCTCCTTGGTGCTGAAACCGTCGCTCACCTCCAGGGTGGCGTAGAAGATACCCTCCTCGAAGCGGTCGATGCGCACCTTCTGCAACGTGAGGGCAAAAGCGTCGAGCAGCGCTACGATGAGTTGGTAGGTCATCGGGCGTCGTGTGGTGCGTTGCTGTTGCTCTATGATTATCATTTCGGCCTCATGCTCGCCTATCATCACCGGCACTTTACGGTTCTGCATGGGGTCGTAGAGCATCAGGACGAACATCGAGGTCTCCGTGAATCCTTGAATCACTTCAACGGGATATACTTTGCAGTATTTCATCTCTTTATAGGTTGAAAAAAATAAATCCTCTTGACGGCAGTCTGCTTTGTGTCACTTTCCCTGTTGCAGGTATTCTGCAAGCTTGGCTATGGCACGTCCGCGGTGGCTGATGCTGTTCTTCACCTCGGCGGGCATCTCGGCAAAGCTGACGGCAAAGCGGTCGGGCATGAAGATGGGGTCGTAGCCAAAACCCTCATGACCATAGCGCTCGGCAAGGATAATGCCGGCCACCTGACCCTCGAAATATTGCGGCGTGCCGTTCTCTATCAGGCATACCACCGTCCGGAAGCGGGCCTTGCGGTTCGTCTGGCCCTCCATCTCGCCCAGCAGTTTGTTGATGTTGTCGTCGAATGTGCAGTGCTCGCCGGCATAGCGTGCCGAATAGACCCCCGGACGCCCTCCCAAGGCCTCGACCTCCAGCCCCGTGTCGTCGGCAAAGCAGTCGCACCCTGTCCGCTCGTAAACCCATTGTGCTTTCTGCAGGGCGTTGCCCTGCAGCGTGTCGGAGGTCTCCGGGATGTCGCCCTCAAGACCCACGTCGGCTAAACTCAAAAGTTTTACCTTCTCGCCGAGTATCGCAGTCACTTCGGCAAGTTTATGCTTGTTGTTTGTGGCAAAAATCAGTTCTTTCATGATTTGTTCTAACGTATCAATTGTGTTATTATTGTTCGTCGCCACATAAAAAAAGAACGCGAGAGTAAATACTGTGCTGCACAGTACTTGCTCATATAAAAAAAAGCAGAGTTCCATCACTATGAAGGAACTCTGCTTTTTTTTATTTCTACTGTCGCTTTAAGTAGAAAGAGTTAAGGCGTTGTTTGTTCGTATCATCCCGTTGGCAGGACTCCTTAACTCTTTTTCTTTTTGTGTAGGCTTCTTCAACCCGTCTGCCATAAGTTATAGTAAAGGTTAAAGATAAAGCCTGCAACTCTTAGTCGACCAGTACGTTCCAGTTGTGTATATCCTCGGCTTCGCCCAGCTGGATGGCGCGCAGGTGTTCGTAAAGCTTGGTGCTGATGGGACCGGGCTTCTTGCCGAACTCATAGCTCTTGCCGGCTTCGGGGTCGTCGATGCGCTCGATGGGGCTGATGACAGCGGCGGTGCCGCAGGCTCCGGCCTCCTGGCATTCAGCCAGCTCCTCGACGGCTACGGGGCGACGCTCCACCTTGATGCCCATATCCTCGCAGAGCTGCATGAGGCTCTTGTTGGTGATGGAGGGCAGGATAGAGGTCGACTTCGGGGTGATGTACACGCCGTCCTTGATGGCGAAGAAGTTGGCGGCACCAGCTTCATCCACATATTTCTTCTCCTTGGCGTCGAGGTAGAACTCGCAGGCGTATTGGCCACCGTGGCAGGCCTCGGTGTGGGCCTTGAGCGATGCAGCGTAGTTGCCGCCCACCTTGTAGATGCCGGTGCCCAGGGGGGCCGAACGGTCGTACTTGCGCGTGATGACGTAGGGGTTGGCCTGGAAGCCGCCCTTGAAGTAGGGTCCCACGGGGGTCACGAAGATGAGGAAGAGGTACTCGTTGGCAGGCTTCACACCCACGGTGATGCCGGTGCCGATCATCAGCGGACGCAGGTAGAGGCTGGCTCCGGTGCCGTAGGGAGGTATGAAGCGCTCGTTCATCTTCACCACCAGCTTGCACATCTCTATGAAGCGCTCGGTGGGCATCTCGGGCATCATGATGCCGCGGCTGGTGCTCTGCATACGGGCGGCATTCTCGTCGGGACGGAACATACGGATCTTGCCGTCTTTGCAACGATAGGCTTTCAAGCCCTCGAAGGATTCCTGTCCGTAGTGCAGGCTCGAGGCTGCCATATGGATGTTGATGGTCTCTTCCGACGAAATTTCTATCTCGCCCCACTTGCCGTCGCGATACCAGCAACGCACGTTATAATCCGTTTTTACGTAACCAAACGGTAGGTTTTGCCAATCTATATTCATGATATTGAGTTTATTGTTTGATAATTAACTTTTTTTATTTGTCTGCAAAGATATATCAAAAAAAACACATGACAAAATAAAAAACAACTGAATTAGCAATAATGGGCTTTTTTGCACTGTCAGCTCTGCACCTCCATGTCGACCTGTCCTTTGTCGATGAGCTTGCTCTCGCGCTCGAAGAAGAGGTTGCTCTTGAGCTTGAAGGCTTCGGGCATGGTGTCGTCGTCGATGCGGAGCACCACGCCTTCGCGCGGCACTTTGTTCTTGCACAGCGGTTCACGCTGCTCCATGCCAAGGGTCTTGGCGTCGCACGCCAGACTTTGCAGTATGTTGTCGCGCCAGTGGTCGTCGTCGGCAATGTCGGGGTAGAGCTGCCCGAGGGTGCCGCTGTAGAGGATCGTGATGGGTCGCAGCCGCCCCGCCAGGTCGGGATGCTCTTGCATGAAACGCACTGTCCAGTCGTGCACGCGCTGCACGCTCCACTCTTCGTGACGCCCCTCGGCATTGGTCTCTGTGATGCGGTAGGGCATCATGAAGTTCTCGCCAGGCCGGCACCCATAGTCGTACTGGTCCTGAACCATTTGCGACACCCCGCTGAGGTACCCGCATATCTCGCCATATATCGTCATGCCTTTCGGCAGGTACCGGTAGAAGAGGTTGCCGTATTCGCTCCAGATGTCCATGTCGTAGAAGCCCGGGCCGACGTTGCCGCTGGCATACTGGTTCTTCACCACGGTGCGGCTCGAGAAAAGCGGCCCGTAGCCCAGCCGGAAGCTCTCGGGCATCGAGGCTTTAAGCCCCTCCAGCTCGCGCTGTGCCATGCGGCGCAGCCACGGGAAACGCGGGCGGCTCTGCTGCAGATGCTTCATGCGCTGCTCCACGGCACGTCGTGTGGCACTCTGCACCACGCTGAGCTTTATGGGTATGCGCGTCAGGAGGTTGCCTATAATCACCGAGGTGCCGTGCTGCTTGACGCTGATGGTGACGTGCGTGTCGGGCTTGAAGCGCCACATGTTGTCGCGCAGCTGGTCGGTGTCGTAGTGGAAGACGAACTGCCCGGGGACCATGCGGTCGAAGAGGTTCTTGCCGCGCTGGCGGTGGGCGGCGCTCATGGCCCGCTTGCTGCCGCGCGTGCGCGGCACGTAGACCTCGGCGAAGAGCTCGCCATCCACGGTGTCGAAATTAAAGGGGTGCTCGTAGCCGTTCTCGTCAACGGTGAAATAGCTCTCCAAGTCCTCGCCGGCAAGCTTGGGCTTCCACCGCACCAGGGAGTCGAACTTGAAGATGCATCCGAACGACGGGCATCCGCGCAGCCTTATCATGCGCACGCGCCCATGCTTGCTGAAGAACCCCACCATGCGCTTGGCCTCGTCTTTCTTGCCCTCGGCAATAAGGGCTCCAACCTCTTTGGCGTTGGCATTCAGCTCATATTCTCCTATCTCAAACTGGTTGTTGGCGGCAAGGAACTTTTTGTTGATGGCTGTCTCGTTGAGGCAGTAGATCACTGGTTCGCCAACCTCAAAGGCCCCTTTGGCCACCACGCAGCTGAATCCGTCCATCATGGTCTGCATCAGGAAGTCGGAGCCCTCTATGGGCTTCATCTCTCCAATGCGCACTATCTTGGCGCAATATTCTTTCTTCATGTCCTCGCTGGCCGAGAACATACGTTTCTCTGTCTTGTCCATAGATGATGATTTCGAATAAGTTAATGTTTGTAGATTTAATGGTAAAAAATAAAGGGTATTATTGTGAAAAACAGTTGTGATTTGAACTATTATTTTATATTATTTATTATATAAAAAACATAAAAAAGTGTTTTTTATTGTTCAAGCAACTGTAAAAAAAATAAGGTGTAACTATATCCTATCTGAGAGAGCCCCGTAGGGGCGGCATGTATTAGCCGAGGGCGCGAGCCCACGGAATCGAAATACTCTTTTTTATCTGAGCCCCGTAGGGGTGAAGAAATATCCAGTGGATATTTCGATAGCGAAGCGGAGAATATATTATGTAACAGTAAAAAATAGCGAGCTTATTTTATTATGAATGTCTGATTGTATCATCTTATTTTTTGATGATTGCTTAATTCGTGTTAATCCGTAGAGAAAAAAAGCATTCGTGTAATTCGTGAGATCCGTGTTCAAATCGCAGGCGAGGACGCCCGCGTACCACGCGCATAAACACAGTCGTGTTCGCTTTTTTTTTGCACCTGTCTGATTGTATCAACTTATTTTTTGATGATTGCCGCTTTTTGTACCCCTCGTAGCGCAGTTTGGCGTTGCGCTCGGGAGCGACGCCCCGCAGAAGACTGAGAAGTGCATGCTATTGTTTTTAATGTGCATTGGCTATCAGAAACGATGTCACGAGCATTACGACGGGCAGCGACACGAATATCCAAAAACGCCAAAGGTATAGTTTTGGGTGAGCTTTCTTGTAGTCTTCGTATTGCCGGAGTCTTTTCTCACGTGCCTTTTTTGGCCAGTAGCGCAGCACAACCAGAAGGCTCATCAACATCAGCGCAACGAAAAAATGCCACGCCTCGAGATGAGGAATTGGGATGACTCTGAAATCCCACAGCACGATAAAAATGGACAAGATATATAGTGCAATGAGAAGCGCCACCGCTGTCGGTGCGGGAGCCCCTGTTTCATACTTTTCATAATGACGGTAGAACACGCAATATGCCAAGTCAATTATATTCATATCGTCTTTCGGTCTGTCTGTGTTTATTGTTTTACTTCATTTTGTTTGCTTCGCACACCATTCTGCGGCTCGGCAATGCGAGCATGCTCTCATTGCTCTCGCTCTTGCGAATGGGTGTTTCATTCAGTCAGTTTCGCCGCGCACAGGTGCGGGGTGGCGTTGCAGGGCTGCCGCCCGCAAGGATGGCAGCCGTTGGTTCATTTCTTCGACTTTCGATATTGCTTGTGGTACTTCCTCAGTTGCCGTTTCAGAAAGAGATGTGTCGGTTCCATAACAGCAAAACGATACTCCATACCTTTGGTCGGCTCCACAATTATGTAGTAGTAATAATACCCACGAAGAGTTTCTTTCGAGAATTGTTTGATATTTGACCACTCAATGTCAATTGTACCGAGGTCCTCCCATTCGTAGTCTTTTGTCCGTCTTTGCACATGTTCTATACGCAAAAAATCGGGACAGACGACAATGGTGTTTCTTTTTCTCACGATGGCATAGATGATGGACAGAAGCAAACAGACGGCTGCAACTCCAAGCAATATATATCCCCATATGTCGCCCGAGTATGCAAACCAAAGCCACGCCCATAACGCTAACATGACGACCAGAAATATTATGCCGACCCACACACATACGGTGTCCTTGTAAACCTTGACGGCATTCTCGGGTATATTCATTGTCTGTCTGTGTTTATTGTTTCTGTTGCTTATTGCCGTTACCACTGCTACGGTCGGTGGCCATAGCTCGAGAGGACGGCAGCCGTTTTGGGGGTGCTATCTGATGAAAAAAGGATAGGCCAAAACGTATCTTACTCTCACCGCTTTATCATTTAATTTGCCCGGAATCCATTTTGGCATAATGCTTACGGCGTTCACAACTCTATCTGCAATCCTGCAGCCAATGTCGCGTAGTTTGACTACATCTGTAATAGATCCATCGGTTTCCACAATAAAAGAAACAATTACACGCCCAATTGCACAACATCCCCCCATTCCGCTGTAATCGAAATTGCGGGAAATCCATTCATAGACAGAATCTATACCTCCAGGATATTGCGGGTCCACATCGACATCGGAAAAAACTGTACTATCATCACGTAAAAGAATACTTTCGTTCCCTTTACGGTTTTCTCGCCATTCTGGAAATCCGAGCTGCCGGAAGAGTTCTCCGTCATCTGTATAGGGTGGCTCTGCCGGCTGTGCAAAAGCACCAAGACCAAGGGAAAGCACCGCCCAAAGTATCATTATTCTCTTCATTGTCTGTCTGTGTTTATTGTTTTGCTTTTCGACGCGGCGGATGTTTTTGGTGTGTTGTATCGGATTTGCAATCCGATACTGCTTAATATCAGGATTTTAAATCCGCCAACATTAGAACAGGTCTGAATGTGTGCCTGTACGGTATAGAGAAACGATGCGAACGGTCTCTTTTCGGCTGTAAATGAGAAGCCAGTCTGGATTAATATGACACTCTCGATACCCACGGTAGTTTCCTGTCAACACGTGGTCGCGGTATTTATCGGCAGCGGTGTGCCTTCCTGCAGCATATCGGTCACCGTTTTGAGCTGGGCAAGGTCAAGGCCACGCCGTTTGGCAAGTTTCAGGTATTTCACAAACTTGCCGCCATATTCCAATTTGTAGCGTATGCCCATAACTACAAGGTGGCAATTAGGTCATCAATACTTTCGGCGCATTGCACACCGTGCCCAGCCTCGACATCGCGAATGGCCTGCATTGTCTCTTCGTTGAGAAAGCATCCGCATTCAGGGTCGAAAAGTGCGTCGGCAGGTTTGGCTTCTGTGAGCGTCCAGCCCATTCTTTTGGCCAATTTCTGCATAAATGGGAGATCTGCCTTGGGTAACCCGACATTATAAGTGGCTGTATTCATAACTTTTAATATTAAATTGTTATATTTCAACAACGAAATAATAACTTTTTTATTGCGTCTGTCAATCGGAATATTTCTGATATTATTCAGCGTCGGATCGCAGATCCGCCGCAACGGATTTTTTATCTTTTTTTGCCTCCATAAAGCCAATCGTGTTCTATATATCTGCCGGCTTCGGGATTCTTTTTGCTGACTTCAATTGTGATGGTATCTCCAATTTTATGGTCGCCGTAGTCAGACTTGTTGAAAAAGTCGTCGTCGTTTGTGTATGTTTTGCCATCCACGGTATACTGATACTCCACATTCCACACAAATCCAGGTTTACCCCTATACATTTGCCGGATGTCCGTGATGACAGCCTTGGCGGTTGTCGATTCCGCATAAATACACTTTTCCTTCCACAGAACCCCTATGCCGATGGCCGCAACAAAAATCAGCGAAAACCATACTTCCCAGGAAAGGCGTTTCTTCTTTTTCTGTGGCTGTTTCTTTTTCTGCTGTTTCGTTTTCTTCTTTTTCTGCGGCTGTTTCTTTTTCTGCTGTTTCGTTTTCTTCATTGTCTGTGTTTATTGATTATGTTCAATCTGTTTGCTTCATTCGTGCATTTTCACCGCGCACAGGTGCGGGGTGGCGTTTCAGGGTTGCCGTCCGTGAGGATGGCAACCGTTGGTGATTTTTGGGCTTGTTTTCAATCCTTGTGATAGCCTGCCCAGCTGCTGTTGGACGGGTTGCCTTTCTCGTAGGCAATCTCTATTGGGTAGTGAGGGGCGAACTTCTCCCAGGCCGACTTCTTCAATAGTGTTTCGCCGTGATACAAGCTGTCGCCAACGTAGAAATAATACGACACATAGTAATCACACTTGCGGCCACCGCTAACAGTATATGTTTTCTCAACGCGTGCAGTAGTCTTGACTGAGTCCTGCTCAATCCTATGGTATTGTATTCGTGCCTGAACTATAGCCACCAACACAACCAGCACTGAAATCCATACAGGGGACCAGCGCAGGATGCCGCGTCCAATCTTCTTACGTTTGGCTTTGGCCTGCAGATTTTTATTACTGCCCTTTGTCGGGTAGTTGGGACGGCGGTTGATGTTGTGGGACATAGTGTTTATTGTTTCTGTTCCTTCGGCAGCGACGAGCCGCAGAAGACTGCTATGTGCATAAGATAATTGGTGTTTGTTGTTTCATCCGGTCAGTTTCGCCGCGCATATCGTCAGGGTCTTGATTTGGGTGTGCACCGTTTATACGTATTGTTCTGCCAATTCTGTAATCTTCTTCGCCAATGCCTTGGTCTCTTCCTGCGTCATGCTGATTCCGATGCGGTAGCTCTGCCCTCCGGAATGGATGACCCGCAAGGTGTAAGGATTCCACACGTCACGATTCTCGTAGTCGCAATACTCCACTTTGGTAATGGCCGACAGCGGTATCTCTTTCCGATGCCTGAACATGAGGTTGCGATACTCAACGACCAGCATCTCGTGCTGAACCGATATTGTTTCCGTCGCGCGTTTGTTTTGCAGATAGATTTCCAAATTGTACAGCACCACCGAGACAGACAAAAGCGTCAAAAGAAGCGTCGCAACCAAGGCGGTCTCCGACGCTCCGAAGCCGTATCGGCATAATATGAATATAATGCATATGCAAGCGATAACGGACATGTAGCCTTGGTATGCCGCCCAAGAGCGTTCGTAGTACAACTCGTTTTTTGCATTGTTTGTCGCAAGTGCCTTCATTGTCTCAATGTGTTTATTGTTCGTCTGCAATTTGTTGTTTCATTTCTGCATTTTTACCGCACACGGGTGTGGAGTGTTAAATTAGTTCCTCAGACCAGCCGTGGCCAAGATCCCAGTGATAGTCTTCGACAAACTCGAAGTCGATTGGCAGGTTGAACTCGTCCTCTATCAGTTCGTGCAGTTTCTCGGTATCCACCTGATGCAGCCAGCTGCCGACGCAGACGTAGAAGCGGTCGGTCTTCTCGTCGAGGAATACACGGCCACGTGGAATAAGCGTGTAGTTGTGCTCCTGATAAAATATGGAGCGTGTGTCGCCTTTGGCTTCGGCACGGTGGTGTTGCTTTTGCCAATAGGTTTTGTGAAGCTTTGAGATGGTGGCGCGACCGTTGACAAATGTAGCCTGCTCGGCATCGATTTTCTCCACGCCG
>JAFSQF010000106.1 GCA_017446745.1 Bacteroidales bacterium | reverse complement strand
ACTACCACAGGTGGCAACGGATGCGACAGCACGATAACACTGCTATTGACCATCAACAATCCAGTAGGACTGTTTGAGTCGCTGCAGGTTTGCGATAGCTACACCTGGAACGGCGAGACCTACACCGCTACCGGCGACTACACTTTCATCCACACCGACACCAACGGTTGCACACGGGTCGACACCCTCCACCTCACTGTTAACCAAAGCGTCCAGAGCAATATCGTAGAGACAGTCTGCGGCATCTATGAATGGAATGGCGTAGTCTATGACTCTACAGGTAGCTACACCTACACCACCATCGGCAGCAACGGCTGCGACAGCACTGTCACATTGACCCTCACCGTCAACCAGCCAGTCACCACCATCGAGACTGCCACTGCCTGCGACAGCTACACTTGGAACGGCGAGACCTACACCCAGAGCGGTGAATATACTTTCACCACCACCAACGCCTCAGGATGTGACAGTACCGTCACCCTTTACTTGACGGTGAATACAAGTGGTGAAACGTCTGAGGATGTAGTTTCCTGCGACAGCTACACTTGGAACGGAACTACATACACCACTTCCGGCACTTACCAATACACCACCATCGGCGACAACGGCTGCCAAATCACTGCCACTCTCAACCTCACAGTGAACACCAGCAGCAACACCATCGAGACTGTCACAGCTTGCGATAGCTACACCTGGAACGGCGAGACCTACACCGCTACCGGAGACTACACTTTCAGCCACACCGACACCAACGGTTGCACACAGGTCGACACCCTCCACCTCACTGTTAACCACAACGTCCAGAGCAACATCGTAGAGACAGTCTGCGGCATCTATGAATGGAACGGCGAAGTCTATGACTCTACAGGCATCTACACCTACACCACCACCGGCTCGAATGGTTGTGACAGTACCGCCACACTTACCCTCACCGTCAATCATCCCGTCACCACTATCGAGACTGCCACCGCTTGCGATAGCTACGATTGGAACGGCGAGACCTACATCCAAAGTGGTGAGTACACCTTCACCACTGCTGGCTCGAACGGATGCGACAGCACTGTCACACTGACCCTCACCGTCAACCACAGCAGCACCAGTAGCGAGACTGCTACAGCCTGCGACAGCTACACTTGGAATGGCGAGACCTACACCCAAAGTGGAGAGTACACCTTCATCGCCACAGGTTCAAACGGCTGCGACAGCACTGTCACTCTGAACCTCACCGTCATCCACAGTAGCACCAGTAGCGAGACTGCCACAGCCTGTGACAGCTACACCTGGAACGGCGAGACCTATACCCAAAGCGGTGAGTACACCTTCATCACCACCGGCACGAACGGCTGCGACAGCACTGTAACCATGACCCTCACCGTCAACCAGTCTGTCACCTCCACCGAGACCGCCACCGCATGCGACAGCTTCACTTGGAATGGCGAGACCTACACCCAGAGCGGTGTGTATACCTTCACCACCATCGGCAGCAACGGCTGCGACAGCACCGTTTCTTTGTACCTTACCATCAACAACTGCTCCACCACCATTGTCACCGCCTGCGACAGCTACTCCTGGCAAGGCCACACCATCACCAGTAGCGGCATCTATGTGATTGAGACCGACACCCTGTTACTCACCGTGAACCATAGTAGGAGAGGAGATACGATAGTCAACGCCTGCGGCAGCTACACTTGGATTGACGGCCAAACCTACAGCAGCAGTCAAAATGCACAGTTTACCTTGACTGATGTCAATGGCTGCGACAGCACGGTGACACTTCACCTCAACATCAAACAATGCTCTGTGACCGAAATCACCGCCTGCGACTCCTATACGTGGCATGGTGATACTTACTACAGCAGTGGCGTTTTCGCTGATGGTAACGACACCCTCATCCTCACCGTCAACCGCTCCTCTACCGGCGACACTTTCGCTCTCACTTACGGCTCGTTCAATTGGTACGAACATACAGGCCTAAACAGCACGCAAAGCGTCAGCCACACCTTTACTGGCCTCAATGGTTGCGACAGCATTGTGTCGCTCCACCTCCTTGTTGATGCTACACCTGGCAAGAACACAAGCCATGATACCGCAGTGGCCTGCGATATATACTACTGGTTCGGATTCCCCGTCACCAGCAGTGGCACCTATGTCCTCGGTACCGACACTCTCACACTCACCATTCTCCACGGCAGCCGAGGCGACACCGTGGCCTCAGCCTGCGGCAGCTTCACTTGGATCAACGGCGAGACATATACCTCGTCTCAGAGCCCACAGTTCGCAATCTCCAATTCGCAAGGATGCGACAGCGTAGTGACACTTCACCTTACTGTTAATAGCTGTTCGTCGGTAGAAGTCAACGCCTGCGAGACGTACAGCTGGCACGGATACATGCTGGGCAGCAGTGGCACATACTACGACGGCTTTGACACTCTCGTCCTGACAGTGAACCACAATAGCTTCGGCGACACTTTCGCCATCACCTGCGGCAGCCTTACTTGGATCGACGGACATACTTACTACACCAGCACGCAAAGTCCACAATATGTATTGCCCAACTCCCAGGGCTGCGACAGCACAGTGACTCTGCACCTTACCATTATCAACTGCTCATCCTCAGAGGTCACCGCATGCGACAGCTTCATGTGGCGTGGCAACCTACTCACCAACAGCGGCACCTACTATGATGGATTCGACACCCTCACCCTTACCATCAACCACAACACCTCAGGCGACACCGCTGTCACCGCCTGCGACAACTTCACCTGGATTGATGGTCAGACCTACACTAGCACACAGGATGCACTGTGTGTGATGACAAACTCTCAAGGATGCGACAGTATAGTGACGCTCCACCTGACAGTCAGAAATAGTTCCTACAGAATCGACGACATAGAGGCTTGCGACAGCTACGAATGGAACGGCGAGACCTACACCCAGAGTGGCGAATACACCATCACCACTACCAACGCCGTCGGATGCGACAGCACCTCTATATTGAACCTCACCGTCAACCACAGCAACAGTGGTAGCGAGACAGTTACAGCCTGCGACAGCTACACCTGGAACGGCGAAACTCTTGCCCAAAGCGGTGAGTACACCTACTCTACCACCAATGCTGCTGGCTGCGACAGTACTGCCACGCTTGTTCTGACGCTGAACCACAGCATTACAATCTACGACACCGTTGAGCTGTATCGTTCCGATATGCCCTTCGACTACTATGGAACTTCCATCCGGTACGCTGGCGACTACGACTTCTACGAATCCACTGTCCAGGGATGCGACAGCATTGTCCACCTCCATGTGACCATTCTGCTCGGCATCGATGATGTCAGTGCTCCTGAAATGGTGACTGTTTATCCCAACCCCACTACCGGCATACTCACCATCAATGCTGAAAATGTGGAAAGGGTTGATGTCCTCGACCTCGTGGGCCGCACCGTGGCCTCGTTTACCAGAAGCAATAAAATAGACATCTCTCAACTTGCAGCAGGGTCGTACACTCTGCGTATCAAGACGGCCTCTGGCAACATAATAAGGAAAGTAGTGAAGCGTTAAAAACTGATGCCAGCAGAAAAAAAGCGGGTCAAGGGGTCTGACCCCTTGACCCGCTTTTATTGAAATAAGATGAGGAGGCGTTCCTTTGCCTTTTGGTTGAAGTCGTTGTTGCGCTTGAAGTTGCGCTTCTTGACGTGCTCAACGGCACTCCGCTGATTGCCGGGAAAGGTCGACGATAGCAGCCCGGCTCCTCCGAAGTAGGCTGTGAAATAGCACTTCTCCATTACCTGCCATACTCCAAAGCCCAGTGCCGCACCGTTGATAATGAATGCTGTAATCCCCTCCAAAGGATAACCGGCATAGATGTGCCCCAATCCGGGCACCATCGACAGCCATCGTGCCGCTGTCTCGCTTTTCTGTTTGGGCAGATGGCGGTAGATGCTGTTGACCTGCTCCATCGTTCTCCATCCTGTGGCTTCCTCATGCTGCGCTGCCATCATTTGCGCAGCCTTGAGGCTTTCGTCATATCGGTGCAGCTCGTTAAGTGTCAGTATGTAAACCAATAGCATATCGCCGTACAGGGTGTCGTTCTCCAGCTGATAGTCCTCTATGATATTTGCAGCCTTTTCATATTGTCCCGACAAGTACAGGTTTGCAACGAGTTTAGGCAGTGTAGCCGCATCGATGTTTGTGCGTTCCAGTGTGGCCGCCGCCTTATCGTATAGCCCAAGAGCCTGCAGGCATGCCGCTTTGTGAAGTATGCCGTCGCGTAGCTCTTCGCGTGTCGTGGCCTGGTAGATCTGCCTCTCGTATTCCATGGCTGCTCTTGCATAATTGCCCGTGGCATAAAGGCTGTCGGCCCGCGTCTGGCAGTCAGCGGCGGAAACTGTTGCGAAGAGGTATATGAATATTGTAAAGTATTGTAAGATCCGTTTCATTGTTGAAAGTCTCCTTCGATACGCTGACCGTAACGGCCGAGCCATATATATTACCGATGTAAAACACTGTCGCTATGGTGCCGAAAAGTATTGTTTTCCAGTTTTTCAGCCCCTCGCGATACCAGTTCTCGGCGGTCACTCCTATCAGCGAGCCCGTCAGGATGAATGCCGATATGCCCTCGCCTAAGTTGCCGGCATATATTTTCCCCAAGCCTGGCACTAAGGCCGACATGCCGGCAGCCATCCAAGGCTTTTTGTCTTTCCTGTCGGCAATTGTGTTCCTCAGTTCCAGCAGCTTCATGGCCTCGGATTCTATGCGGTAGTCGCCGGTATGAAGCAGTGAGAAGCAACTGTCGAAACTCCTGAGGTCCCTCCTCAGCAGATGCATCCCCGCGGCCTCGAATGCCTGCAGATTTGCCACCGCCGTGTCCGTACTCTCTATCTCGCTCAGCGTCGTCAGGGCTGCGGTATATCGTTTCAGGTGTGCTTGCGACAGAGCGTTGAAAAACACGGCTTCCGTATGCAAGGGCGACGCCTTGCCCACAAGGCTGTAGTAGTGGCTTGCCGTATCGAGCCGGTGGGCTCCGTAGTATGCTAGCCCTTTCATGAAATTGGCGCTGTCGTTCTCTATGCGCAACCCCTTCACCAGCTCCACGGCCTCGTCGCGCATTTGGTTGCCACTCAGGTAGAGCAAAAAGTCAAAATCCTCGCCAAGGGTCTGCGAGGTGGAAAGCAATGGGCTGAACAGCAGTAAAATGAATAATGTCCGTTTCATCTCTTCTTGTAGCGGTCCACACTTTCGTGCACATGTCCGTCGCGCGAATCCACAAGTCTGTAGGTGGCCGGGTCGGCCAGCGTTATGCGGTTGCAGCGCATCAGGCGGTCGGCGGTGCACACGCTGCCTTTCAGCAGCCCGTATTCCTTTATCAGTGCCTTGCTGTAGCCCGAGCACGAGGGCGAGTAGGCACACGAGCGGGCTATGACGGGCGACACGCAACGCTGGTAGACGTACATACCTGCCGAGAGCAGATGGTAGAAAGGGTTGACGCTGTGCTGACCCGCCCGGAAACCATAGCGCACAGTCCTTTCCCCCATGGCTCCGGGTTTGCGTTGCGACGCCACAATCAACTCCATATCGCCCTGCTCCATGGTTTGGGCACGGCAGAGTAGGGGAGAGGCCATCAGAAAGGCCGTCAGAAAGCATGCTGTTAGATGTCTCATTTCGCAAGGTGGTTTTCGCTAGGAGGTCGGGCTTCCCAGCCCGACCAAGCTGTTAGATGTCTCATTTCGCAATGTGGTTTTAGCATTTCTGCGAAAATAGTGGTGCTTGTCTTTTATAAGGAGCCTTTGGAGCTTTTGAAGGGGTCTACACGGCGGGCGTTGGCGGGAATGGTGTAGTTGAAAAGTGCATTGCTGCCGAAATCGCTGGTTTTGATGTTGGTATACTCCTCGCGCCTGACGATGCTGTCGCCTGCATCGCCGTAAGAGATCTGCGTTATCTTGGTGGGGAAAGTGACGAGAGCATATTCTTGATACTGGGCATAGTAGCATTTCTTCACAACCTTGCCCCCGGTGTCGTAGAAGGCACTGTAGATGGGCCTTCTGTTCTCTGTCACAACGACGACTTTCGAGAAGTGCTTGTCCTCGAGGCTTGTAGGCTCGTAGGTGGTCACTAAGCGTCCGTTTTCTTTTTTGCTTCCTTTTCGAATAAAGCCCAACTTGGTGAGGTTGAGGTCGGAACAGTCGCCGGTCAGGAAGAACATGAATGTCTCCATTTGGTTTATGGCCTCTTTGTCGTACATCATCATCACTTCGCCCACTTTGGGTTGGTAGACCGACAATTCGCCCACCTTGTTCGAGGTGACGTAGTATTCCTCGGGACGGGTGTAGTGCACCACCACGGTGCCGTTCGAGTTGTAGTACAGCTCGCGCTCCATACGCAGCATCTTGCCCTTGTAGGCTTGCCGAGTGGTGATATTCATCGATATACGCTGCTGTGCCACAGCTGTGTTCAGCAGGGCTACCGAAAAAAACAAAGAGAGCAGCCCATGGCGGACTGTTCTCTTCGTCAGTGTGTTGATAAGGGGCTTAGAGCCACATGAAGAAACTGTCATTGTTGCAATAGTCTCTAATATCGTCTTTTATTGCTCCAATAAGAAGCACAACCCAGTCGATGGTGGTCACTATTCCGAAGATACCACCGCAGGTGATGGTGTACCACAGCCACATCAGTTTCGATGTGCCCATGTAGTGACGGTGGATTCCGAAACCACCTACCACCCAGCAGATGGCCCAGGCAGCCCAGGCGTTGACGCTGGATTTGGCGCTGAGCTGCGCTCCGTTCTCCATGCCGGGCATGAGGATTTGATTGTCGGCCAGGACGGCGTTGAAGTCTACGGCAGCCACTTCGGTGGCCTCAGCAAACACCTGGTCGATGGCGGCATCGTCAACCACATAGGGGTCGACTTCTGCAAACAGGTTGCACGAAAAAGCAACCACAGCAGCTAAAAGAAACAGTACTTTTTTCATATTTTATTATTTTAAGAAGTTAGTGGCTTTGTGTAATTTGTTGATGTCTATGGCGTTTAGTGAAAACTTTCCATGCTGTTGCATATTTGTTTGTGATTGCAAATATACTTATTTTTTGTTAACTGACAAAAAAAACTTTGTTTTTTTATCGCTGGCGTGGACGCCCGCGTACCAAACTTTCAATCGCTGGCGTGGACGCCAGCGTACCAATAAATCATTCAACAATCCTTCATTCTGTCGCTGCCCCAGACGGCGTTCATGGCGGCAATGCATTCCTGTCGGGTGATGTCGTTGTGGCGTTCCAGGTGCCTCTGGTAGAAGATGCATCGCGACATGCCGATGCGGTTTATAACCACATCGGCGGCGAAGCTTTCGCATGTGGGGGCTCCGCATAAGCCACAGTCAATCTGCGGAAGCTTGGCTTTGAGCTTGTTGATGCGCTCCATCTTCTGGAATGCCTTCGAACGGTCGCTGTCGAGCACGAACATGGAGCGTGGCTGAGGCGGTTCCACTCGGCTGTTGTCCAGGAGGTAGTCTTTCATCTTGTCCATTTCGCGCTCGCGTGGCACCTCGCCGTTACGCTCGCGTTCGGCGGCCTTTCTGGCACGTGCATACATGCGTGCCCCGCAGAGGAATCGGTTCTCGTAGCTCAGCAGGGCGCCGGCACAGCTCTGGTCGCAGGCGCGGAGCTCCAGAAATTCCACGTCCTCCACCTCGTCGTTCTCCAGCTTGTCGAGAAAGTCCATGACATTCTGTATCCCGTCGATGGCATACGAGTTGTGCGCCAGGCAGATGCGTCGCTCACCGTTGGTGAGGGTGCTCAGAATGGCGTCGCTCGACAGGTTGATGGTGCGTCCCTGGCGTGGAATGTAGTTCTTGCCCTGCTCCTTGATTTTGCGGTAGGTGCGGTTGAAGAGGGCGTCCATGTTGATAACGCCGTCAATAATAGAGCGTTTCTCGCCTATAGGGGCTTTCACTGCCGCTATTTTGGCGGCGCATGGCGTTACGTAGAAAAGGCCTATCTCTTCGCGCGGTATGCCGCGGTTCTGCAACTCCTGGAGGCAGTAGATGGCCGACAGGTCGAGGGGGGCCTTTATGGGCGTGATGTTCTCTACCAGCGAAGGATACTTGATTTGTATCAGGCGCACTATGGCGGGGCAAAAACTGGAAATGAGCGGGCGGATGTCGGGGTTCTCGCGAGCGTAGTGCTCTTTGGCTTCGGCATAGATGTTGGCGGCCGATTCGACCTCGAACACATGGCGGAAACCAAGGTCCTCGAGGGCGGAATAGATGCGCGACACGCGGATATCCTCGGGAAACTGGCCGAGGAACACAGAAGGTATCAGTGCCACGGAATGGGGAAATTCGTGCACCATCTCGAAGTCGTCCTGGTTTATGTAGATGGCTTCGGCGGGACATACCTCGTGGCATTTGCCACAGTCTATGCAACGGTGCTCCTGAAAGTAGGCCGTTCCCTCGCTTATGCGTATGGCTTCTGTGGGACAGGCCTTTAGGCAGCGCATGCAGCCTATGCATTTCTTGCTATCTATCTTCAGCGCGTGTACGAACATATTTGTTTGGTTTATTGGATTATATGGGCTTGTTGGCGTTGGAAACGAATCCTCCCTTTTGCCCTTTTTTACTTGTCGATAACATTTAAACAGCTCAAACCCTAAAAGTTCACTTCCATCTCCACGGTGGTGCCCACCCCGACTTCGGAAGTCACATTGAGCTTGTCGACGTTCTTCTGCATGTTGGGCAGTCCCATGCCGGCTCCGAAGCCCATGTCGCGCACCTCGGGACGGGCGGTGGAATAGCCCTCTTGCATGGCCAAGGCAATGTCGGGGATCCCCGGCCCTTTGTCGGCCACCACCATCTTGATCTTGTCGCTGTCGATGTCCACTATCACCTTGCCTCCGTAGGCGTGGGCTATGGCGTTGACTTCGGCTTCGTAGAGGGCCACGACAACGCGTTTGATTTTGCCCGGCTCCACATTGAGCTGCTTGAGGGTTTTCTTGACTGAACTGGATGCCTTGCCGGCATTGACGAAATCGCCTTCTATTACAGTGTATTCTTGATGCATCGTCTTGTTTTTGCTTGATGGTTTTTTCGCTGGCGGGGCTGCCTGCGATACTTTTTAATTATTGATTGCTTGGGCTTTTTGCCATGGATGTGGGCGGCGGAATGCGATGAGCTAAAAGAGTGGCTTGATGCCGGCCTCGTAGAGCATGCCGCACACCTTGAACATCGAGTAGGCGCAACTGATGATTACCATGTCGTTGTCCTCGGCAAGTTCCAGCATGTCCTCGGTCACTTTCTTGTTCCTCACCACTATGATTATGTCGAGCGTAGCCATGTCGCACGTCCTGATAGTCTGAACGTTGCAAAGCCCGGTGATGAGCATGGGGGTGTCTTTTAGCGTGAGCACGTCGCTCATCAGGTCGGAGGCAAAGGCTGTCTCCACCTCTTCGTCTAAACGCTCGCTGCCAATGCAGACCGTGGCGTCAAGCAGCTTTACAATCTCTCGTAATGTCATTTCTACTTGTTGTTTTATAAATTTTTTGTTAGTTTTATGGTTCAAAATAAAGTGCAAATGTACTACTTTTTTTTGATATAATGCTCCCTTTTTGATAATTATTTTGTTTGAGAATGTCTTTTGTTATTGGTTTATAGTGCGTTGCGTTTAAATGGCAGATTGCAATAATAAATGTTCGTTGACAACGTTATCTATTGTATTATAAGTAATCGATTAAAAATAGTTTATATATTAGTGATGACGATTAGATGTGTTTTCGTAATATGAATTTTGTTCTCCGCTTCGCTATCGAAAGCTTCACTGGAGCTTTCTTCACACCTCCGGGGCTCAAAATGAATGTAAATTATGAACTGTAACTTATCTTAAATATGTTAAATGTAAACAAATTGCGGTTGCGGGACGGCGACAAGGTGGCTATAGCTGCCACGGCCCGCAAAGTGACGCCCGACGAGATCGCATGTGCTGTGCGTACACTGGAATCGTGGGGGCTCTCCGTGCTTGTCCCGGAAGGCCTCTTCCTGTCGGAGAACCAATTCGCCGGCAGCGACAACCATCGCGCCGCCCTGTTGCAGAACCTGCTCGACGACCCGGACATACGTGCCATCTTCTGCGCCCGCGGGGGCTACGGTACGGTCAGAATCCTCGACCGTCTCGACCTCGCCCTTTTTGTCGATCATCCCAAATGGATTGTCGGCTACAGCGATGTCACCGCCCTTCATTCCCACATGGCGCGCCATACCGGCATCCCCACCATCCACGGTATTATGCCTATTAATTTTACCTCGCGGGCGGGGACACCAGCGTGCCATGTTGCAGGCGAGGACGCCAACATGCCCTGCCAGCCCGCACTTGCCTCGTTGCACCGTTGCCTGTTCGATGGCTCTTGGCAGTTGCAGACCGTGGCCTCGGAACAGACAGCACCTCTCTTCAGACAAGGCGAATGCCACGGCATCACCGTTGGCGGCAATCTCTCCGTGCTCTACAGCCTGCTGGGATCGGAATCTGACGCCGATACCGACGGCAAAATCCTCCTGCTCGAAGACCTCGACGAGTACCTCTATCATATCGACCGCATGATGATGGCCTTGAAACGAGCCGGAAAACTGCGTAATCTTGCCGGCCTCGCCGTGGGACAGTTCACCGAAATGCACGACAACAGCGTCCCCTTCGGACGCTCGGCTCTGCAAATCATCTTCGATGCCGTGGCCGAATATGACTATCCGGTGGCTATAGGATTCAATTTCGGCCATATCGGCACGAACAACGAGGCTCTGCTTCTTAACAGTAATGCGTCGCTCCATGTGTCTGATAATGTGGCTGTTCTTGCTGGAACGGAGTAGAAAAAGAGCTTTTATTTCTCCCATTTGTTTTTTTTTGCGTACTTTTGCACTTTCTTTCAGAAATGAAAATGCCTTATGCTCCTAATCCACGTTCCTCGACTGACCAACCGCTTAGGGTATACGCTGAATGTCCTTTTCCACTATATTCTCAAGACTGATTTTGAGATAACTGTCGATGCCACAATCTACGATGCCTTCGACGGCCCAAAGCTGTGCTACGGCCCTCGCATGCCTAAGGACGGTATCTTTCTGCGTTCCTCCGACCTCCTTTTCCGTACCACCGTGGAAGAAGTGGATCCTCATTGCTTCATCTTTAAGGATATCAAGGCTCTTTTCCCCGTTCATAACCAGGCCAGTGCGCTGCCGTTCGACATTCTGGCCTCTGCGTTCTGGTGCCTCTCTCGCTACGAGGAATACTTGCCCCATTTCACCGACCAGCATGGGCGCTTCCCTGCCTCAGCAAGCCTGGCCTATCGCGAACGTTTCCTCTCCTCGGCCATCGTCGACCGCTGGGCTCTGCTCCTGGCCGATGTCGTCAGGCAAAAATATCCCGACGTCCGTTTCGCACAACGCTTTTTCGACTATGAGGATACCATAGATATCGATGCCGCCTACTGCTACAAGCATAAGGGGCTCTCCCGCACCTTGGTGGGTATGGGCCGCGACCTACTCACCGTAGACCGTAAAAGCCTATTGACGAAACGTCTTAGAACACTCATTGGCAAAGAAAACGACCCCTTCGACAATTTCGACTATATCATAGGGCTCCACGAACGCCACCCCGGGCTGCGCCTTAAGTTCTTCCCGCTCATGGCCGACTACAATGTCTACGACAAGCCTATAGGCTATCTGAATTCCGAATTCAGAGCCTTATTGCAGCATTTGTGCGATTATGCCAAGATGGGGCTCCACTCTTCTTACGCCTCGCAAACCAATACCGCTCTTGTGGCCGTCGAGGCCCAGCGGCTCTCCTCTTTGCTCCACCGTAAGATAACACGCAACCGCAACCATTTCCTCCTGCTGTCGCTCCCCAAAACCTACAACACCCTTATAGATAACGGAATATTGCACGACTATACCATGGGTTATGCCGACGAACCAGGCTTCCGCGCCGGCACCTGCACGCCCTTTCCGTTCTTCGACCTGGAAAGCGACTGCGAAACTCGCCTGACAATCCACCCCTTTGCTGCTATGGATTCCACTTTCTATTATTATAAGAAAGTACAGGCCGATGCAGCACGTCAGGTATATAAACAGCTTATCGACGAGGCCAGCCAGGTGGGTAGCGTCCTCTCGCTCCTCTGGCATAACCAAAGCTTCTGCGACGACTTCGGCTGGCAGGGATGGCGCGACCTCTACGAATTCGTACTCGACTATTCATTCAACCTCAAGAAAGCAAACCGTAAACCTTAACCTCATGAACTATAAAGCAAAACTGAAAGATATAAAAGCTTTCGTCTTCGATTTCGACGGTGTGATGACCGACGGGAGCGTATGGATGTATGCCGACCGCGAAACAGTGCGCTGCGGCAACATCAAGGACGGCTATGCCATTCAGTATGCGGTGAAAAAAGGCTATATCATCGCTCTTATCTCCGGAGCTACATCGCTCAGTATCAACAACAGGATGGAATCGCTCGGTGTGACGCGCATCTACACGGGCTGCGCCAATAAGATGGCGACCTACGTGACTTTCCTTCGCGAGAACGGGCTGCAGGAAAACCAGGTGCTCTGCATGGGCGACGATATCCCCGACTACGAGATTATGAGCCATTGCGGCGTGGCTGCATGCCCGGCCGACGCAGCCACCGAGATAAAGGAGATGGCCGACTACATCTCCATTTATGCCGGCGGAAAAGGATGCGTCCGCGACGTGATTGAACAAACCCTGCGCCTCCACGGCAATTGGTTCCACCGCGATGCCGTTAATTGGTAGCCTCAACGATGAACCACACCATCCGATACCTGGTAGCACTGGCCTTGTGCCTTATGCCTTGCCTCCTGTTCTCACAGCCTTTTCCCAAGGTGGACACCTCGAAGCACGTCACTATGCGTGGCACCTTCTACAGCGACCGTTTCGTGGGTCGCAAGACCAGCAGCGGCGAGGTCTTCGCTCAGGACAAATTCACCGCGGCCCATCGGAGCTATAAACTCGGCACCCTCCTCCTCGTCACCAACCCCTCGAATGGCAAACAGGTCATCGTCCGTGTCAACGACCGCTGCCCCAAAGCCAATATCCTCGACATGACACGCCGTGCCGCAAGCCTGATCGATGTCAAGTCGCGCAGCGTCAAGGTTCTGGTGCTCCCCGACAGCTACCTCCCCCTGTGGGAACAGCAGGAGAAGTTTCTGGACCTCCTCGAGAGCGGCCATTTTATAGATTACATCCATAAGGGGTTGGCGTCGCTCGACGCTTTGGAAGTCGATGAGTTTCTCTACGACATCGAGCTTATGACGGCTCCGTCGCGCGCCGCAGCCGAAAAGCAACTGTCCCCCCTCCCAATCTATTACCGCGACAAGCTGACCTTCAAGCCTAAAAATAACCATTCCGGGGTACGGGTGGTGCTGGAGCTTTCGCTTCCGGAGTTCGAGGCCATAGAGGCCCTTTCTCATCTGACCGCACTCTTCCCAAAGGCAAAAATTGTAAAAACAACGTAAAAAAATTCTTTCTTCAGTTTATTATTGTTTTTCAATGTGCTATGACGTGCCATTGCATTTTTTTTTGAAAAACAGTGTCTGATTCATTATTTATTGCTATTTTTGCAAGTCAAATTATTCTTTGCATTGGTTTTTCCAAGCAAAGGCTTTTTGATTAGATTATATTGTAAATAAAATTGTTATATTATATTAACTACTAATAGGACATGAAAATCAAAATCAAAAAAAACATATCAATTTTGCTTTTGATATTGGGATTTTCATGTGTTGGTTATGCTCAACAGGAGATACAGTTCACACAGTATATGTTCAACCGTCTGGCCATCAACCCCGGCTATGCCGGCAGCTCCGGTTCTATATGTGGTTCGGCCATGTATCGTACTCAATGGCTGGGTCTCCGTCTCGACGCTCCAACACCAGGTGGAGAAGCCGGCTCCTTGCCGACAGATTATCTCTTCTCGTTCGACTCGCCCGTGAAATTCCTCCACGGCGGCATAGGTCTGACACTGTATGCCGACAAAATCGGCTACAACTCCACCACGAGCGGCAACATCGACTATGCCTTCCGAATCTATTGGGGGCCGGGTAACCTCTCCGCAGGCTTCGAAGGCAACTTCTACAGCCTGAAACGTGCCGACGGCCTCTTTGGCTCCAGCGACCTTACCGGCAACCCCAACGACATCCCCAGCTCCACCAACGACCCGGCCCTCAACAACAAGGAGGTCTCCGACTTCTTGATCGACGCCTCGTTTGGTGTCTACTACCAAGTGCCGGGAACCTACTATCTGGGCTTCGCCGTAAAGAACCTACTGGCTTCCCACAGCGACGAATTGAACTTCACCAACAGCCGTATCGTCAATCTCCTTGCCGGTTACGAGTTCGTCATCCCTTCCAACCCCTCTTTCCGCCTCAAGCCTTCTGCCTTGGTGCGTACCGCTAATTTCTCTGTCTTCCAGGTCGATGCCTCATGCCTCCTGGAATATCAGAACCTTTTCTGGGGTGGTGTGAGCTACCGCTTCCAGGATGCCGTCTCTATCCTCGGTGGCGTCAACTGGAATAAACTTAAGTTCGGTTTGGCTTACGACATGACAACCAGCAAACTCGGCAACTTCAAGTCGGGCTTCAGCCATGGCTCGCTCGAAGCCTACGTCCGCTACTGCTTCAAAATCATTATCCCTCCCAAGCTGCCCTCTGTCTACCAAAACACTCGCTATCTACTCTAACTCCACCTGCCGCACAATTTAATCGACAAGAATACATTATAAATATACATTGTGTAACCTACATAATTTGTTGACTTTTAAAACGACATCCAATCAACACAACCCATATCCAATCCAGCACATCGATTTATTTGAAACTTTTGGCTTCGTTTATCGTAAAAGAACAGAAAAGTGTTGCTAAGGAACATCGTGAGTCTTTAATTGACATTAATAAAGAAATAAATACATTTAAGATATGAAAAAGTTCTTTTTCTTACTCGCAGTAGTAGCCGTCCTTATGGGCTGCAGCTCGTCGGAGAAAGGCGAGCTGGTAGGTGTCCAGAACCGCCCAATCTTTGAGGATATCGACCTGAAAGGCATGGTGTTCATCAACCAAGGCAATTTCAGCATGGGTGCCGGAACGCAGAATGCCACCTATGGCACACCCCCGCAACCCCGCACTATGCAGGTCGGCTCCTATTTCATGGACGAGACGGAGATCACCAACAACGAGTATCGCCAGTTCGTCAACTGGGTTATCGATTCTATTGCTCGTCGTATGCTCGGCGAGGCCGGCATCGACGGCTTCCTGATCGAAGAGGACGAGTATGGCGAACCCCTCGAACCGGCTATCCTCAACAAGAAAGAGAAAATACGCTGGGACGAGCAGGAGACGCGCGAAGCCCTCGAGGACCTTTACCTTCCCGAGAAGGACCGCTTCTATCGTCGCCGCACCATCGACCCTGCCAAGCTTAACTATGAATACTATTGGATTGACTACGGTGCCTACACCAAAGATGGCTCGCGCGTAGTGTTCCAGGGCGCATCGCAGAAAGAGACAGCCACCGCCGTCAAGGACGAATACAAGGGCACGATGTTCGCTTCGCGCCCAAAGGGTTTGAACAACCGCTCCTCGTTCATTAAACGTGAAGTGGTGAATATCTATCCCGACACCCTCTGCTGGGTGCACGACTACACCTACAGCATGAACGAGGACTTCACACGCCAGTATTTCACCTCGCCGGCCTACGACAACTACCCCGTTGTCGGCGTCAGCTGGGTGCAGGCCAAGGCTTTCTGCGTGTGGCGCTCCAATTTCCTGAACCGTTATCTCGAATCCATCGACTATACCCAGATGAACGACTTCCGTCTGCCCACTGAGGCGGAATGGGAGTATGCAGCCCGCGGCGGTATCGCCGGCGAGAGCTATCCATGGGGCGGCCCCTATGTGCGCAACCCCAACGGATGCTTCCTGGCCAACTATGAGCCCCTGAAGGGTGCCTACGACGACGATGGCGGCGTGAAGACCCTTATGGTGGGCCACTACGCTCCCAACGACTACGGCCTCTACGATATGTCGGGCAACGTCTCGGAATGGTGCCTCGACGCTTTCGACCACTCCACCTATCAGGTGGCCAACGCTCTGTCGCCCTACTATAACTATAATGCCAAGGACGACGACACGCCGGCAATGAAGATGAAGGTGATCCGCGGCGGCTCCTGGAAAGACCAGAAATATTTCATCCAGGTGCAGACACGCACCTACGAATATCAGGACACCGCCAAGTCGTACATCGGCTTCCGCTGCGTGCAGCCTTATCTGGGTCGCGTCAAAGGCGACAACTTGAAGTCGGCCTCCAACGTCTATTGATATTCTTCATAATCTCTGTAATTCATATCACAGGAAAATACATTTTAATAAGTAAACATACAAAAAAATTCTAGTTATGAGTAAAATTGACAACCTTGTTAGGAGTAAAGGTTACAAGAACTTCATGAGCAAACTGTATGGATGGGGCGCTTCGGCGGTTATCATCGGCGCACTGTTCAAAATTAACCACTGGCCTGGAGCCGTTCCTATGCTTATTCTCGGTATGGGCACCGAGGCTGTCATCTTCTTCCTCTCGGCATTCGAGCCTCTTCACATCGAGTGGGACTGGAGTCTCGTCTATCCTGAGCTGGCCGGTATGAAAGGTGCTGAAGGCGGCGAGGAGCATGACCATGGCGTCTTATCCTCCGCCGATCCTATGACGGCACAACTGGACAAGATGCTTGCCGATGCTAAGATCGGACCCGACCTGGTGGAACGCCTTGGTAAGGGTATGGAAAACCTCGCCGATTCCGCCAACTCGCTCAACAATATGACCACTGCTGTGGCCGCTACCGACAAGTTTGTCACCAATATGGACGTCGCTGCCGAGGCCGTCAACGACCTCTCGGCAGCCTATAAGCGTACCACCGATTCTATCAACCACGATTTCGACCTCTCCTCATCCTACTCGGAGAGCCTGAAGGGAGCCACTGCTGCTGTCACCAACCTCTCCAACATCTACCAGGAGACTGCCCAAACGCTCCGCGCCGGCGACACCTCCTATGTCGATGAACTTAAGAAGATGGCTTCCAGCCTCTCTTCTATCAATGCCATGTACGAAATACAGATGCAGAACTCGTCAGAGCAGCTTCAGGCTACCAAGGAAGTCCAGGAGCGTATGCAGAACATGGTGGCGAACTTCGCCGAGTCGGCTGAAGGCGTGCTGAAATATCGCGAGCAGGTCGACGCCCTCACCCGCAAGGTGGCCGAACTCAACCAGGTGTACGGCAACATGCTGGCTGCCATGCAGACACGCATCTGACAAATGGCTCATAGCCCATCACATTACATAATTCACAATACACAATTCACAAAAACTGATAGAATATGGGTGCAACAAACTGCCCGGAAACCCCGAGGCAAAAAATGATTGCAATGATGTACCTCGTCTACACCGCCCTCCTTGCCTTGAATGTCTCGGTGGAGATCCTCAATGGCTTCGTTACGGTGGGCGATGCTATGAGCGAGTCGAATAAAAATATAGACACACAGATAGCAGAAGCCTATAGCATGTTCGATCAGGCTATGGCAAACGACTCCACCAAGGTGGCAGTCTACTATGAAGCAGCACAGACCATCAAGGCCTACACCGACTCGGTGAAAACTCTTATCGACGAGGGTCAGTATGGTTTCCTCTGCTATATGCAGAAAGCTGCCAATGTGGTTATTCACAACTCCGATAAGACCACCACAAAACGTAAAATACCCCTGGTCGATGGCAGTGGGAACCCACTCCTTGACAGTGCCAAGGTGGCCCTTGACCTCGGTGGCCTCGACATCATCGATAAGAAAGATAACACCGATATGGGAACCCACTTCTTCTATAATGAAGGTACCGGGAAGGCAATAGACATTAAGAATGCTATCATTGCCTACAAGGAAAAGGTGGCGGAGGTGTTCCGCGACACTAATATTACGCACGACACGGTAGACGTTAATTTCGGTATGAATGTGGAGGGTGAGTTCTGGAGCTCTCATGCCGGACGTCTTGTAAGCTGGGAGGAGTACAACTTCGACGGGGCCATCGCGGTGGCCGACATCGTTTGCCTCTCGCGTATGAAGTCCGAGTTGATGAATGCTGAGTATGATGCCATAAAAAAGCTCTTCGGCATGATTGGCAAGGAGGACTTTAAGTTCGACCAGGTTGCGGCCATCTGCCGCCCGACATCCAGCTATGTTATCGTAGGTGGTAAATATGAGATGAAGGTTAACGTGGGTGCCTATGACTCGAAGCGTGAGTTCCGCGCTATCATCAATGGCACTGAATATAAGAGCGGCCCCGACGGCTCGATTACCTATACGACGGGAGCCACAACTCCTGGCGAACGTAAGGTGCATGGCACTGTGTATATGATAAAGGACGGCGAAGAGGTTGAGTATCCATTCGACGAGAGCTACTTTGTGGCTCAGCCTATGGCTGTGGTGGAACTGGTGAAGATGAATGTCGTTTATGCTGGTATCGACAACCCGGTGTCCATTGGTGTCCCGGGTGTGGCATCGAAGGATATAACGCCGAGCATAACCACCGGCAATGCTACTATCGTGAAGGATGCCGGCGAAGGCAATTACATCATCAAGCCGAGCAAGATTGGCAAGATGACGTTGAATGTCACTGCTAAGATTGATGGTCAGACGAAGAATATGGGCTCGAAAGAGATCCGCATCAAACGTATCCCGAAGCCGTCGCTCCGCATCGGAAACTTTAAGACTGGCGACCAGGTGTCGAAAGCCGAGGTTACGGCCAACCCGCAGCTGCGCGTCTCGATGGAGGACTTCGACTTCCAGATACCCGCACTTAAAATCAGCTCGTTCACGTTCAACGTACAGGGCTCCGGAGCTTTCGACCTCAATGGCACTGGCAACCGTCTGACCCCCGATATGATTAGCCGCATCAACAATGCCAAACGTGGACAGAAAATCTATATCACGGATGTCACGGTGAAGACCCCCGATGGCGCTACTCACTCGCTCGACCTCACTCTTCGACTTAAGTAGGTATGTTTAATTGGATAACAGAAATAGGCTTTCAGTTTATTAATTAACAAATTCTTAAGAAAAAGGTACGACGTCATCAATTTCTATTGTCACTCAAAAACATTATATACAATGAAGAAATTATTGTTTTGCTTAGGTCTCTTCCTCATGGCTGCCGGTGGCTTCACGGCACAGGCGCAGAGCATAATCGACGCTGAAGAGGATCATAATTTCAATGACTTCTACAAGAAAGACCAGGTTAAAGGTCGCGAGGCCATGCCTTACGCTTACCTGCGCGAGGCCGACGTGGTGTGGGAGCATATAGTATGGAGGACCATTGACTTTCGTGAGAAGTTCAACCAGTTCTTCTATTTCCCGACTGACCCGACGCGCAATACGCAGGGACGCACGAGCTTGACCACGGCTTTGATGGATGCTTTCAAAAATGGAGACATCGAGGTGTATAAAGAGGACGACTTGACGACACCGTACACTTATGAGGAGATGATGAGCCAGATGACCCGCACCTATTCGTTCCATATTGCAGAGTATGATGAGTGGGGCGATGAGACTGAAGGACGCGACACAATGATTACCGAGGAATTCCGTCCACAGGATGTCTATTCTGCACGTATTAAGGAATATTGGTATATCGATAAGCAGGACACGCGCCAAAAGGTTCGTATCACCGGTCTGACCCTTGTTTACAAGAACTGCCGTGACCGTGACGGTGAGCGTGTGTGCGATGATATTGAGATGTTCTGGGTGCCGATGGACGACATGCGTGTCCGCAATGCCCTTGTGAAGGTCTTAGCCTACGACGAGCGCAATTCTCATGCCACCCGTAGCTACGACGATATTTTTATCGACCGCTACTTCGACAGTTTCTGCTATCGCGAGTCGAACACTATGAATCGCCCTGTGTCGGCTTACCTGACCGGAACCGATGCAATCTTGGAATCGCAGCGTATCGAGAATGATATTTGGGACATAGAATCGGATATGTGGGAATATTGATGTGAAAAATTTTATTGACAATTTTATTTAACTGACTGGAGTTAGGAGCTTTTTAAGTCTCTTAACTCCTTTTTCTTGGGTAAATATTCATTACTCTGAGTACTCTATTATAGCCCAGTACTTGGTATCATGTGGCGTTCACTGACAGTCTATATTATTCTGCTCTTGCTGACCTTTTGCCAGAATGCGGGTGCGCAGACTGTGGAGGGTGAGCCGTATCATTTCTACGAGCGCCATACAGCGAAAGAGCGTGACCCTATTCCTATGCCTTATGTCAGGGAGAGCGATGTGATATGGGAGCAGATTGTTTGGCGCACTATCGATATACGCGAAAAATTCAATCATTTCTTTTACTATCCGACGGAGCATCGGGGGGTAGAGGGGCGTAGAAATTTTGCTTATGTAGTCTGGGATGCCGTGGTGAGTGGGGAAATCCCTATTTTTGCTGATGACGAGTTGAAGATACCGTTAGACAATACTCTTTTTGTTGACCAGTTTACGAAGGCAGACACAATCATTTTGGAGATTGTGGACGACGATGAGAATTACGAGTACAAGACGGTGTTGGTGCCTAAGGAGTTCAATTCGGAGGAGATGCTGCAGCTGCGGCTGAAGGAGACGTGGTATATCGATAAGCAGCAGACGGAGCAGTGTGTGCGGATTACGGCGCTCTGCCTGACCAAGGAGCATTATAAGGAGCATGAGGGGGACCTTGACTATATGGGGACCATAGAGATGTTCTGGATTCCGATGCAAAGTGAGGCGGTACGGCGATTGCTGGTCCGAAACGAGGCCACATGGCAGCAGAACATCGCCAACCAGCCGTCGTGGGAGTCAATTTTTATCAACCGAATGTTCAACAGTTATATCACGCGGACGTCCAATGTGTTCAACCGTTCCATTTTGGACTATCTGACGGGTACGGATGCTATATGGGAATCGGAGAGGATTGAGAATGAGTTGCTGAATATCAGTCAGGATATGTGGGAATATTGATAGGCTTATCTTATAATTATTGTTAAAGAAATACTATAATAACCAAAAAACAATAATACAATGAAAAAAAAGTTTTTCGCTATTATTTTGGTTTTCATTCCAATGTTTGTTGGAGCACAGACCTACTACAGAATGCAGAGCATGTCGCATACGAGGGGGGCGTTGATGTTTGGAGCCGTGTATGACTGGCAGGTTGCAAAGGGCGGCCCCTTTGATTTGCGGGAGTCGAGCAATGTAGGCTTTCATATGCTTATCGACTTTATTATTAATCCGATATGGTCTTTCCGGCTTCATGCGGAGATTCCTGGCCTTATGAGTGGAAATTCCGTGCATGGCAAGGCGTATGACCGCCGTGGTTATGCCGGGGCGGATATAGTCTTGAATATAAAAGGTCTGAACGAGTGGGCTATGCGGGATGATTTCTATGTGTTTTTTGGACCGGGGATTGCTGCCGGTGTGGGAAATACAGGGCTTGGTTTTGGAGGAACTGGAGGCACGGGCTATGCACATTATTTCGGACGTGCTTTTGGGGTATATGCTGAGTTGAAGGGCACGGTATGCAGTGGCTCCAACGACCTGTCGTTGGAGGGTGTGCTTGGCGTTCGTCTGCTCTTTTAGCCTTCGTTTTGTTGCCTTGATGCCTGGGTATAGGTGTCCCATTTGTTGATGAGTGCGGAGAAGTCTTGGGGCAGAGGGGATTGGAAATGCATCATCTTGTGGGATGTGGGATGGATGAAACCCAGGGTAAGGGCGTGGAGTGCTTGCCGCGGCATAACTTGGAAACAGTTGGAAATAAATTGTTTGTATTTGGAGAATGTGGTGCCTTTGAGTATTTGGTTGCCTCCGTACAGGGCATCGTTGAAGAGTGGATGCCCTATATGTCGCATGTGGGCGCGAATCTGATGTGTGCGTCCGGTTTCGAGGATGCATTCCACGAGAGTGACGTAGCCGAAACGTTGTAGGACGTGCCAGTGTGTTACCGCATGTTTGCCTTGGTCGGGGTTGTCTACCACGGTCATCGCGCGGCGGTCTTTAGGTGAGCGTGCGAGGTTGCCGACGATGGTGCCGGAATCGTCGCTGAAGTCGCCCCAGACGAGGGCGTTGTATTTGCGCTCGATGCTGTGTTCGAAAAACTGCTTGGCAAGCATTATTTGCGCCTCTTCGTTTTTAGCTATCAAGAGCAATCCGGAGGTGTCTTTGTCGATTCTATGCACCAGATAGGGCGTGATGGGGTTGCCGTCGTGCCCTTTCTTTCCGTCGAAATAATAGGCTAACGCGTTAAGCAGTGTCCCGTCGTAGTTGCCATGGCCGGGGTGGACTACCATGCCGGCTTCTTTGTCGACGACGAGCACGTCGTTGTCCTCGTAGATGATGTTGAAGGGGATGTCTTGAGGAACGATCTCGAACTCGTGGGGTGGGTTGGGGAGGAGGACGCTGATGACATCAAGGGGTTTAATTTTATAGCTTGGCTTGGAGGGTTTTTGGTTGACGAGGATGCAGTCGGCTTTGGCGGCGGCCTGTATCTTGGTGCGGGAAATGGCTTCGAGGCGCATCTGTAAGTACTTGTCGAGGCGCATGGTTTCCTGGCCGCGGTCGACGACGATGCGGTGGTGCTCGTAGAGCTCGTCTTGGTTCGGCTGGTCGGTTTCGCCAGATTGGTCGGGTAGCGGAGGGTTGATGAGGTTTGTTTCCTCTGATGGTTGGCTCATGGAGTGTTATTTATTTGACAATTATTTTATGCGTGGAGGAGAGGCCGGAGGCGGGGTCGGTGATGCGGAACAGCAAGAGGGTGTTGGGGCCGGAGAAGGTGTGGGGGTGGAGGATGAGGTGTGGAGTTTCTATCATTTGGGAGTAGATGGGCTGGCCATGAGGATTGAACACCTGTAGCTGGAGCGGGCGGCTTGGGGAGGCGGGACTGGAGATGTTGATTAGCAGGCCGGCGGGATTGGGGAAGATGGAGCATTGGAGGCTTGGTGAGTGTTGCGGGGGATTGATGGCCAGGAGGGCCGAGCTGCCGAAGACGGGACGGAGCATGATGGCGCCGCGCAGATAGCTCTGAATCCATTCGTTGCCGGTGCGTGAGAAGGTGTAGGGGCGAGCGTCGTTGGAACGGTCGAAGCCGATGTTGATGTAGCCGTTGGAGAGTTGTTCGATGCCGACGAAGATGGTGTCGGAGACGACGATGGACTGGGAGAGGGGGTAGCGCACGAAGCGGTTCATGCCGTTGAAAAGGGGTTGCACGCGTGCCTCGTCCTTATAGAGGAGGGCGCCGGGTTTGCCGTCCTGGCACTGCCATACGCAGAGCTGAAAGGGGATGTCCTCGTTTTCGCCACTGCGGGTGCGGTTGAAGAAGAGGTCGACGGCGGAGAGGGTGTCCTCCTGATTGAGGTCGAAACGGAGGGCCAGCCACATGCGGTTGCTTGGGGAGGTGAGGCCGTAGCCGTTTTCGGGCACACCATCGTCGTAGGCGTAATAGTCGGCGAAGAGTTGAGAGAAGGTGACGGTGTCGTTGGAGGGGTGTTGGTCGTCGGCTACGCCTTCGCGGACCACGTGTACGATTGTGTATTCGGAGGGCTGTGGAGATTGGGGGAAGGAGAAGTTGACGGGGGGAGTGCTGTGGAGGGCGTTGGTCTGGTAGCTGCCGCCGGGGAAGAAAGGTGGGATGTTCTCGAAGCCGCCGTCGTAGCCGGCGATGTGGTTGCCGGCGGGGTCGTAGACGGAGTAGGAGTAGTGGGAGGCGAGGGTTTGGTTGTAGCGGTTGACAATCGTCATGGTCAGCGAGGCGGCCATCTCGGAGGGGCGGAACTGGCGTGCCGGCATGGCTTGGTAGCGGCGAAGCATGGAGGGGGCTTTATGGACGAAGGCTACGTCGCGAGCCAAGGAATCGGAGACGGAACGGTTGCGGTTGAGGTAGATATAGTCGATGTTCCATTGGTCGCAATTGCCGGCGATGCCGCTTTTGGGGTTGGCGTCGAGGCTGGCATAGTTGCGGAAGCGGAACTGGAAGCGGTCGGTGAGGAAGCGGGGCTGGACGATGGGGATGCTGGCGTAGCGCCAGGGCCAGTGAGTGGTGCGTTGTGCGGTGTCGGGGGTGAAGCCGGGGGTGGCCCAAACGGTGACCCATAGGTCGAGCTCTTTGTCGTAGAAGTCGAGGAAAAGGGAGTCGTCGGTGGAGGGGGTATCGCCCACCAGGGCCCAGGGCTCGCCGTACCAGCCTCCAGGGATGTAGAAGAAGCTGAGGATGATGGAATCGGAGGGCTGGAGGCGTTGCTGATAGGAGCCAGTGAGGGAATCGAGGCGTATGGCCAGAGTGGTGAGGGTGTCGGCGGCGAAGATGTTGGTGGAGGCATGCGGGTAGAGGTTGCCGTAGGCGTCGAGGGCGTCGAGGGTCACCATGCCAACCGTTGGGGGCTGTGGGGCGTAGTCTTTATTGACGAAGGCCTGTGAGGATAGCCATCGTTGGGGGTCGGGCAGGCCTTCGTAGGAGGCGAAATCGTCGAAGAAGGGCAGTTGGAGCACGGAGGGGGCTTTTGACGCGGTGGGCTGCACGGGCTGGGGGCGCGAGGAAAGGGGGGCGAGAAGCTCCTGGGAAAAGGCGTAAGGGGAATGGAGGAGTACAAGCAATGCGGTTAGGAGAAGTGACCGATTAAAAATAACTTTCATTTCCTTTAAACAGAATAGCATGAATTGTTGATCTGTTGGATTGTTTAATTGTTCGTTTTTTTTCATCTTCGCAGAATGCGAAGAGCTCCTTGCGAGGAGTTCCTTGCGAAGAATCCTCTTGAATTAGAATTCGTCGAGGCCGGTGAGGCCATAGGGGTCGGAGGTCTGGTTGTCTTGCTCGTAGAGGGCGCGGATGGAATCTTCGAGCTGGCGCTGTTTCATGCGTTGGAGCTCCTCCATGGCTACCACTGATTTGTCGCAGTACCAAAGTTCTACGGCGTTGCCGTATTGGAGCTCGGGGCGTCCGCTGTAGGAGGGCGACTGGCGGTAGACGATGGCGTGGCTCATGTCGGAGATGCCGTCGTAGTGCTCGGCACCGACGTTGAGGGAGGCGGAGAGGAGGCTGCGACGAGCCTTGGAGGGCGACATGCCGACGAGGTAGGGCACTATGGAGAGGCCGGAGCCGGAACCGCGGCCCACGACGAGGTCGATCATGGCTCCTTTCTCGAGCTGACGGCCTTCGTTGACGGCACGTCCTTTATATTTCTGTTCGAGGACTACATGGTGGGGGTCGTCGACAAAGAGGAGCCGCCCACCATGGAGGCCTACGTTCTCGAGCTGAGAGATGGCATGGCGGACACTGAGGGAACGGAGGTCGGGGACGATGGCGTTGTCGGGGGCATAGGAGGTGATGGTGAGGTAGATTTTGCGGCCGGGCTTGATGAGGGCACCGGAATCGGGGTCTTGCCGGAGAATGAAACCGCCTTTGTGGTTGGGTTGATAGATGGAGTCGACGATGACGTACTGCAGGGAGAGGCCGTCGTTATGGTTGATCTGGTCTACGTATTGCCCTACCACGTAGGGAGTGGGATATTCTTGGCCTACGCGACCATAGTGGCGCAAGACAATGAAAACAACGATGACGATAAGCAGGGAGGCGGATAGAGCGAAGATGGTGTGCAATATCCAGGGGTGGTCGGTAAAAAATCCTTTGCGGCTCATTGGGTGTTGAATTGTTTAATTGTTGATTGATTGATTATTTAACTTCGCAGAATGCGAAGTTCTCCTTGCGGAATATCTCCTTGCGAGGATTCCCTTAGGCGATTACTTCGCCGATAAGGGTTGCGGCGGTGCAGCGGAGAATGCGGACGTTGACATATTGACCGGGCTGGAGGTCGGCGCGGTCGAAGACGATGACTTTGTTCTGGCTGTTGCGGCCAAAGAGTTGGGCTTTGGAGCGGTGGGAGGGCCCTTCGATCAGGACTTCGTAGGTCCTGCCGATTTCTTTCTGGTTGTTTTCGAGGGCTATCTGGCCTTGGAGGGCGATGATCTGCTCGAGGCGTTGGGTTTTGACGTCGTCGGGCACGTCGTCGATGAGGTGTTTGGCGGCGTAGGTGTCGGGGCGCATGGAGAATTTGAACATGTAGGCGTAGTCGTAGCGCACCTGGCGGAAGAGGTCGAGGGTGGCCTGGTGGTCTTGTTCGGTTTCGGTGCAGAAGCCGGCGATGACATCGGTGGTGATGCTACAGTCGGGGAGGTAATGGCGGATGGCGTCGATGCGGTTGAGGTACCATTCCGGGGTGTAGCGGCGGTTCATGAGTTTCAGGATGCGTTGGCTGCCCGACTGGACGGGGAGGTGGATGCAGCGGCAGATGTTGGGGTGGGAGGCCATCACTTGGAGCAGTTCGTCGCTGAGGTCCTTGGGGTGCGAGGTGGCGAAGCGCACGCGAAGCAGGGGGCTGATTTCGGCCACCATGGCCATGAGCTGCGGGAAGCCGGTGACGCCGTTGCTGCCGTGCTCTGCCGTCTGGCTGTTGTCGCCGGGTGCCGCTGGCTGGTTGTTCGTCCAGCGGTAGCTGTTGACGTTCTGGCCAAGGAGGGTCACTTCGCGGTAGCCCTGGTTGAAGAGGGAACGCGCTTCGGCCACGATGGTCCTGGGGTCGCGGCTGCGTTCTCGACCGCGGGTGTAGGGCACTACGCAATAGGCGCAATAGTTCTGGCAACCGCGCATGATGCTGATGTAGGCTGTGATGCCGTTGGTGTCGAAGCGGACGGGCTCGATGTCGGCATAGGTCTCGCTGGTGCTCAGCTCGGTGTCGGCGAGGTGCTCGCTATTATTGATATGGCTAAGCATTTGGGGCAGACGGCGGTAGGCATCGGGGCCGACGATGAGGCTTACGTTGTCCTCTTCCACCATCAGGCGTTGCTGAAGCCTCTCGGCCATGCAGCCCAGAATGCCGATGCGCAGCTGGGGCCGCTGGCGCTGGAGGGCCCTGAGCTCGCGAAGACGATTGCGAATGCGCTGCTCGGCGTTGTCGCGTATGGCACAGGTGTTTATGAGCACATAGTCGGCCTGTTCGATTTCTTTCGTCAGCAGAAACCCTTCGTTCTGCAAAATGGCACCAACGACCTCACTGTCGGCCAGGTTCATCTGGCAGCCGTAGGTTTCTATATATACTTGGTTGTTCATGAGTGATGGGGTGATGAATCGTTCAATTGTTGAAGAGTTTCGATGATAAGTAACCGGCCAATTTTGCTTGGCATTTATGATAATTCACAGAAATTCATGTTCTATAATGTTTTCTTTGGCTAATAGCTGGTTGTTTATGGTAATTGCTGTTTAATGAAATATAATATGATCAGTTGCTTGATTATAACAAGAACGCAAAAGAGAAGACTTTATTGTGCAAAAAAAAAGCACCTTGGTCAGGTGCTATCTTGTTGTCCCACCAGGATTCGAACCTGGGCAAGCAGAACCAAAATCTGATGTGCTACCATTACACCATGGGACAGCTTTTTTGTTGGAAAGCGGATGCAAAAGTACTATTTTTTCTCGACGTGAACAAAATAAATTTTGCTTGAATGCTTCGTTTTGGGTGTAAAATGTTGATGTCGTATTTGTTATAAGAGTGATTCTTTATGACGGATGATGTATGATTTATGCTATTTCTTTTATGCGTTCGAGGTTGAAGCCGCGGATTTGGACCACTATTTTGTGAATGGCAATGATGAAGCTAAGCCGACCTTTCTTCGTCGCGCTGGAGCATGTTCCGCACTGGCGGTAGCGCTTCTACTTCATGACGTCAGTTGTCGCGGAAGGGAAGTTTGATGGTGGGGAGCTCGATGCTGCGGAAAGAGGAGAGGAGGCCGGACTTGGTGTCGTCTTGCTTGCCGAAGATGTCGATGATGAGGTCTTTGTATTTGTCTTTAAGGATTTTGCGTCGCACCTTGAGGGTCGGGGAGAGGAAGCCGTTGGCTGTGGTCCATTCCTCGCTGACAAGGCGGAATTTTTTGATTTGCTCGTGAGGAGCGAATTCTTTGTTGTAAAGGTCGATGACTTCCTGCATCTTCTTGTTGACCTCGGGGAGGGCGATGAGCTGCATGTTGTCGCGATAGTGGAGGTGGTGCTTCAGGGCCCAGTAGTGGAGGGTGTTGAAGTTGGGGGAGATGATGGCCGCGGCGATTTTCTGGTTTTCGCCAATCACCATCACTTGGTCTATGTATTCCGATTCGCGGAGCTTGTTTTCAATGACTTGGGGGGCTACGTACTTGCCGGCGGAGAGTTTGAAGATATCTTTCTTCCGGTCGGTGATTTTAAGGTAGCGGCCGCCGACTATTTTGCCGATGTCGCCGGTGTGGAACCATCCGTCGGCGTCGATGACCTCGGCGGTGTAGTCGGGGTCCTTATAGTAGCCCATCATGACGTGAGGGCCGCGGGTGAGAATCTCGCCGTCGTCGGCGATTTTCATCTCGGTGCCGGAGAGCATGGGACCTACGGTACCGAAGCGCACGAGGCCGTCGACGGGGTTGTTGACGGCGATGACCGGCGAGGTCTCGCTGAGGCCGTAGCCTTCGTAGATGTTCATGCCGGCGGCGCTGAAGAGGCGCACCAGACGCTCAGGGATGCTGCTGCCACCGCTGATGATAATCATGCGGCGTCCGCCGAATTTCTCGCGCCAGTGACGGTAGACCATCTTGTCGTAGAACCACTGCATGACTTGGAACCAGAGCGAGACTTTCTTGATGATGCCGTTGTCGTAGCGCATGCCGTGTTTGAAGGCACGGAAATAGATGGTTTTCTTGAGGAATGGGAAGTCTTTGCCGGCGGCGTAGAGCTTGTCGTAGAACATTTCCAGGACGCGAGGGACGGCGCAGAAGCCGCCGCAGCCGATGTCGAGCATGTCGCGCTGGAGCGTGCCCATGCTTTCGGCATAGTAGATGCTGCAACCAAGATACTGGAAGTGGTAGTTCATGGAGCGCTCGAAGACGTGGTTGAGGGGGAGGAAGGAGAGGACGCGGTAGTCGGGGGTCATGGGGTTGACTTTGGCATGCGCGAGGAAGTTGGAGCAGATGTTGCGGTGGCTGAGCATCACGCCTTTAGGGTCGCCGGTGGTGCCGCTGGTATAGATGAGGGTGAGCCAATCGTCGGGTTTGGCCTTTTCCTTGCGCTGTTCGAGCTCGGCGAGGAATTTTTCGCGGTTGGCGATGCCCAGTTTAAGGATCTCGAGGGTGCGGTGCTCGCCCTCGATGTTGGCGAGGGTGTAGATGTCGGGTTTGTTCTCGAGCTGCTGCCAGGCGGGGCGGATGCGGTTGAGGAGCACCTTGCTGCTGACGAGGATGAGGCGTGCCTCGCTGTGACGTAAGATGTGGAGGTAGTTCTCGGTGGAGAGGGTGGGGTAGACGGGGACGTGGATGGCGCCGACCAGGGCCAGGGCCATGTCGATGAAGTTCCACTCCGGGCAGTTGTTGGAAATGGTGATGACGCGGTCGGTGGGCTTAATGCCCAGCTCCATAAGGCCGTAGGCCATGAAATGAGCGTATTTGTAATAGTCGTGGGAACTGTAGCGCACCCACTCGCCGTTGACCTTGCCGGCAAGGATGTCGTCCTTGGGATGGTTCACCACGAGGTAGTCGAGCAGGTCGAAAAGTCTTGTAATTTCAATCTCCATATAATTACACTATCTGATAAAATAGTTGAATTTTATAGGTTTACTGATTATGCAATATTTGAAAAGCATTAAATACCAAGATGCAAAAATAGCACTAATTTTTTAATTGTGGGATTATTTTTATCATAAAATTAAGAATTGAGGTTGTCGGTGAGGGCTGAGAGGCGGATGATGGCGGCGGAGATGGAGGGGATGTTGTCGCAAACCAGCGAGAGTCGGTCGGCGGTTTCGCGGAGGTGAGCGCTGCGGGCGTGGTCCTGGGCGTATTGTATGAGACGGGTGAAGTTTTGGGATTTGTAGAAGGGGCTTTCTTGGTTGCCAACGAAATAGAGCACCATCTTGCCTTGCTTAAGGACTAGTTTTTCGATGCCGAAATCTTTGGCCATACATCTGAGGGTGATGGTTTTGATGAGCTCTTGGGTGGCCGGTGGGATGGGTCCGAAGCGGTCGATGAGGCGCTCGCGGTAGTTGTCGAGCTCCGCTTCGATGTCGGTGCCGCTTGATGGGGCTCTGCGGTCCACACCGATGTCGTTGAGCTCTTTATAGAGCAGCAGACGTTCGCCGATGTTGGTGACGTAGTCGTCGGGGATAAGCACTTCGAGGTCGGTCTCGATGACGCACTCTTTCACGAACTGGGAGCTTTGGGGTGAAGCATCGGGGCCGTTGTCGGTTTGGAAGAGCTCTTTGAAGTCGGTCTCTTTCAGCTCTTCGATGGCTTCGTTGAGGATTTTGTGGTACATGTCGTAGCCTATCTCGCTGATGAAGCCGCTTTGTTCGGCGCCGAGGATGTTGCCGGCCCCACGGATGTCGAGGTCGCGCATGGCGATGTTGAAGCCGCTGCCCACAGAGGCGAATTCTTCTATGGCGCGGAGGCGTTTCTGTGCCTCGTCGGTGAGCGAGCTGTAGGAGGGGATGAGCATGTAGCAGAAGGCTTTGCGGTTGCTGCGCCCCACACGGCCCCGCATCTGATGGAGGTCGCTGAGGCCGAACTGCTGAGCGTTGTTGATAATCATGGTGTTGGCGTTGGGGATGTCAAGGCCGTTCTCAATAATGGCGGTGGCCACGAGGACATCGATCTCGCCTTCGATGAAGCGCATCATGATGTCTTCCACCTCTTTGCCGTCCATCTGGCCGTGAGCCATGGCCACGCGGGCGTCGGGCACCAGGCGGCTGACCAGCCCGGCCATTTCGGGCAGGTTCTCCACCCGGTTGCTGATGAAGAACACCTGGCCATCGCGCGAGAGCTCGAAGCTGATGGCGTCGCGGATGGTTTCTTCGTTGAAGGGGGTGAGCTCGGTCTGGATGGGTTGGCGGTTGGGAGGAGGGGTCTGGATGACGCTGAGGTCGCGGGCACCCATCAGGGAGAACTGAAGGGTGCGCGGTATGGGGGTGGCTGTGAGGGTCAGCACATCGACGTTGGCGCGCATCTGCTTCAGCTTTTCTTTCACGCTGACGCCGAATTTCTGCTCCTCGTCGATGATGAGCAGGCCTAAGTCCTTGAATTTAATCTTGCTGTTGGTGATGGCGTGGGTGCCGATAAGGATGTCGATTTTGCCGTTTTCAAGGTTTTTCAGGATGGCATTTTTTTCTTTGGTGGAGCGGAAGCGGTTCAGGTAGTCGATGTTGACTGGCAAGCCTTTGAGGCGCTCGACGAAGGTGTTATAGTGCTGGAAGGCGAGGATGGTGGAGGGGACGAGGACGGCCACCTGCTTGGAATCGCAGACGGCCTTGAAGGCGGCGCGGATGGCCACCTCGGTTTTGCCGAACCCCACGTCGCCGCAGACCAGGCGGTCCATAGGGGCCGTTGATTCCATGTCGGCTTTGACGTCGATGGTGGCCTTAAGCTGGTCGGGGGTGTCCTCGTACATGAAGCTGGCCTCGAGTTCGTGCTGGAGGTAACTGTCGGGGCTGTAGGCGAAGCCGTGGGTGGCTTTGCGCTTGGCGTAGAGCTTGATGAGGTCCTTGGCGATGTCCTTCACCTGTTTTTTTGTTTTCTGCTTCAGGACTTGCCAGGTGTTGCTGCCCAGGCGGTTCATGGTCGGGGCCACGCCATCCTTGCCCACGTAGCGGCTTATTTTGTGGAGGCCATGGATGCTGATATAAAGGGTGTCGTTATTCTTATAAACCAGGCGGATGACCTCCTGCTGCTTGCCGTTGGTCTCTATTTTCTCCAGCCCGGAGAAGCGCCCCACGCCGTAGTCGATATGCGTCACGTAGTCGCCGGGTTTCAGCTCGAAGAGCTCCTTGAGGGTGAGGGCCTCGTGGTTGCTGGCGAGGTCGCGGACGGTGTATTTGTGATAGCGTTCGAAGATCTCGTGGTCGGTGAAGCAGAGCAGGCGGTTGTCGTGGTCGATAAAACCGCGGTGGAGGGTGAAGCGTGAATGCTGGATGTTGAAAGAGGAGTTGGTGTCGGCGAAGATTTTGTCGAGGCGTTTGCGCTGCTGCTCGCTGCTGACGCTGATGAAGAGGCGGTAGCCTTGCTCGCTGTGTTTGGCCAGCGACGCCTTGAGGAGCTCGAACTGCTTGTTGAACGTTGGCTGGGGCTCGCTGTGGCATTCAATTCTTTCGGCCTTGCTGAAGAACGGGGTGCTGCCTGCTTCGATGACGTTGCATTCCAGCAGGTGTTTCAGAAATTCGTTGGCACTGCAGTAGAGCTGCTCGGGTTTGGCGTTCTGGAGCTTCACCAACCCTTTGTCGCGGTCGGACTTGATTTTGTCGTGCTCGGCACGGACCGTGGCGAAATGGCTCTCAATGGTCTCGCTGGCTTTCATAAGGGCGTCGACCCACACGATGTCGTCGTTGCCGAAGTATTGCAGCAGGCATACCTTGCTTTCTTCCACCAGGAGGCTCTCGTCGGGACGCTCTTCGTTCGACTGGCGCTCCAGGTTGGGGATGACGTTGATCTTGCTGTATTGGCGCACAGAGAGTTGGCTGACGGGGTCGAAGGTGCGGAGCGATTCGATGGCATCATCGAAGAACTCGATGCGGAACGGCTGCTCGTTGGCGAAGGAGAAGACATCGATGATGCCGCCGCGCACTGCAAACTGTCCGGGTTGCACCACGAAATCGACACGCTCAAAATGGTAGCTCTGAAGCACGTCGATAACGAAGTCCATGTCGAGTTTGCTGCCTTTGATAATCTCTAAGGTATTGAGGGCTAAAGATTTCTGAGATATTACTTTTTCTGCCAACGCTTCAGGGAAGGAAACGACCACCAGGGGCACCCCGGCGGCCAGCTGCCGCACCACCTCGGAGCGCATCAGCACGTTGGCGTTGTCGGTCTCCTCGGTCTGGTAGGGGCGGCGGTAGGTGGTGGGGAAGAGCAATACGCGTTTCTGGTCGATGTCTTTCCCGGCGTCGTCGAGGAGCGCCTCGATGTCGTTCTGAAGATAGAAGGCATCTTCGCGCGAAGGGGCAATGAAGAGGAATTTGCAGGCCTTGTGGTCTGACGCCAACGTGGCGCCGACGACCGACGAGAGGCTGCCCGACAACCCTTTCAGGTGCAGCCGCGCACCTCGGTTGGCTATGGATAGGTTGATTTTCTGAATGAGTTCAGAGTTTTTGTACAGTTCTGGAAGAGATAATTCTACGTCTATCATTCTTACTTTCAGCGAGATGTTTGTTGTGACGTCAATAAAAAAGAAAAACCAAATATACGAAAAATAATTTATTCGCGTTCTTATTGTACTGTTTGGACGTTCTTAAGAAAGCAGGCTGAACCGTTCAAATGTTTATCTGTTTAATTGTTGTCACATAATCAACACTTTTATCTCCATGCAAACCATTACCCTTTAAACTCACATACTTATCAACTAAAAACTTTACATCGTAATGGAAAAAATCAGAATTCTATGGGCTGATGACGAGATAGATCTCCTCAAGCCTCATATCCTTTTCTTGGAAGAGAAAGGCTACGAAGTGATTCCGGTGACCTCGGGAACCGAGGCCCTCGACGAACTGGCCGAGGGCGGCGTGGATCTGGTGTTCCTCGACGAGAATATGCCGGGCCTCAGCGGCCTCGACGCCCTGTCGGAAATCAAAAGGCTCTATCCTATGGTGCCTGTCATCATGATCACCAAAAGCGAGGAGGAGCACATCATGGACGAGGCCCTGGGCGGCAAAATATCGGACTACCTCATCAAGCCAGTAAACCCCAACCAGATACTCCTGACGGTGAAGAAACACACCGAAGCACACAGGCTGGTGAGCGAGAAATCGACATTCAGCTATCAGCGTCAGTTCCGCGACATCAGCATGCAGCTCTCTGACCGCATGGATGCCCAAGAATGGATAGAGCTTTACAAAAAGCTGGTCTACTGGGATCTGGAATTGGCAAATGCCGACGACGAGAACATCCACGACATCTTAAGCTCGCAGAAAACGGAAGCCAACCAGCTCTTTTGCCGCTTCTATGAACGCAACTATATCGACTGGGTTAACGACATAAGCGAGAAGCCTTTGATGTCGCCCACGGTGCTGCGCGAACGGCTTTTCCCTCTCCTCGAGGAGAGCAAGCCTACCTTCATGATTGTTATCGACAACTTCCGCTACGACCAGTGGAAATACATACAGCCTTTGGTGGAGCACCACCTGCGCACCGAACGCGACGACATCTACTACAGCATAGTGCCCACAACCACCCAATTCGCTCGCAACGCTATGTTCTCCGGACTGATGCCTGCCGAGATCGAGAGGAAATATCCACAGTTTTGGGTGAACGAGGACGAGGAGGGCTTCAAAAACCAATACGAGGATGAGCTGCTCGACGAGCATCTGCGCCGTCATGGCTTCAATATCAAACATAGCTACAACAAAATCCTCAACCTACAGCATGGCAAAAAACTCGTGGATGGGTTGCCCAAACTGATGCAAAACCGCCTGAATGTCATTATCTATAATTTTATCGACATGCTCTCGCATGCCCGTACCGAATCGAATATAGTGCGCGAGTTGGCCGTCGACGAACGCGCCTACCGCTCGGTGACCCTCTCGTGGCTTGAACATTCCCCTCTCCTCGATGTGATAAAATTCCTCTCGGAACGCGACGTCAATGTGGTGATTACCACCGACCACGGCTCGGTGAAGATCGACAACCCGGTGCGCGTCAAGGGCGACCGCGACATCTCCGTCAACTTGCGCTACAAGCAGGGCCGCCTGTTGGACTACAACCCCAAGCAGGTCTTCGAGGTCAAGGAGCCACGTAAGATTTTCCTCCCCAAGCGCTACGTGACATCCCCCTACATTTTCGCCCACAACAACGACTTTTTCGCCTACCCCAACAACTACAACCAATACGTGCAGTACTATATGAACACCTTCCAGCACGGCGGCATCTCGATGGAGGAGATTCTAATACCTTTCATCACCCTCCGCAGCAAATAGCCGTCATGGATTGGGAACGTTATGAACGTGACAAGCAGTATGCGGGTGCGCTGAAAGCCTCGATGCTTCGGCGTCGTATCGGTCATGATTACACCTCGCGTCGGATATACTTGATAACGATGACCATAGAGGGTCGCCGTCCTTTGCTTGGCACCCTGGCGGGCGATGTGAATGCCGAGAAAGGGAGTAGGGGAGGCCCGCATGTACAACTTACGGAACTTGGCAAGGCCGTGGCACACGAATGGGTGCATATTAGCGATTATTATCCCGAGGTCCGGTCCATAGCCCTTCAGATAATGCCCGACCATCTGCATGGTATTCTTTTTGTCACAGAAAAGATTGAAAAGCATTTAGGAACCGTCATCAAAGGCTTCAAGACCGGCACCAACCGCCACTACCGCCGGCTTGTGCTGGGGCTTTCGCCCGACCAGCAGCCCCCGTCGCCAGGCCAGCAGCCCCCGTCGACGCAGTCGACGGACAGCCGACTGCCGGCACAACAAGGAGGAGCACCGAGAGTTGGCTGTGCCGCGACTCAGTCGCGGCCAAACCAGCCAAACCGACAAGAATGGCGGAAGCGCGACAGGAGCCTCGACAGCAAAACTACCGGCATGCTCTGGAGCTTGGGCTATAATGACCACATCCTCTCGGGCGAAGGCGAACTGAAACGCTGGTGCGAATACCTCGACGACAACCCTCGCCGTCTGGCTCTGCGCCGTGCCTTTCCCGACTATTTCAGGGTCCAGTTCGGCCTGGAGGTGGCGGGCCAGACCTATTCGGCTATAGGTAACCGCTTCCTGCTGTCCTACCCGACGAAGGTACAGGTGCAGTTGTCGCGCAGCCTTACAGAGCTTCAGATTGAAGAACAGGTGCAATATTTCCTTGCCTTAGCCCGAAAAGGGGCGGTTCTTGTCTCGCCGGCAATATCCAGAGGAGAACAGCGCGTGATGCGGGCGGCACTTGACGCCAAGTTGCCGCTCATCTTCATAACGCCGTGGGGTTTCAACAGTTTCTCCAAGCCCGGCCACATCTATTATGAGGCCTGTTGTGAAGGCCGTTTCCTCATACTCGCGCCATGGCCTCATGAAAACAGACGAGTGCCACTCACTCGGCTGATGTGTATGGAGCTGAACACCATGACGCTTGCCATCTGCCAGGTGTGAGGGGTTGGGCTTACAGGAGGTCTAGGCATTTCTCGATGGGGATGCCGAGGCATTTGTCCTTCTGGTCGCGGTTGCGGTCTATCAGTCGGCTGACCACGGTCATTGCTGATTGTGTGCTGTCCTTGAGGGTTTTGCCATTCATGAGGTGGCCGATGAGAACGGCGGAGAATATGTCGCCGGTGCCGTGGAAGAGGACGGGGATTTCCTCGTAGTCTATTCTGAAGTAGGGGCCGTCGTCCATTTTCTGCGTAAAGCCGGGGATGGGCTGGATGCTGCGGCGTCCCACGACGCAGTTGTGGCCCTCGATATTGGCGCTGGTGATGATTGCCGAGCGAGCGCCGAGAGCAATGATGGCGTCAAGCATCTGGCAGGCTTCGTGCCACGTCTGGCCTTCGGAGCGGTAGGGGGTGCCGGTGAGGTAGCATGCCTCGGTGTAGTTGGGGAAAGTGAGGTCGGCCATGCTCACCATTTCGCGCATCAGCTCCACCTGCCGGTTGTCCATGCCGTTATAGAGGCGTCCGGCGTCGCCCATGATGGGGTCGACGAAGATGGTGGTGCCGTCGTTGCGCAGCTGCGAGCAATAGTCTAAAACGATGCGGGCCTGCTGCTCGCTGAACATGAGGCCGGTGCAGGCGGCGTCGAAGTGGAAGCCCAGTTGTCGCCACACGGGGATGGCTCCGCGCATATAGTCGGTGGTTTCAAGGATGTTGAATTTGCCGTAGTTCAGGGTGTTGGACACCAGGGCAGTGGGCAGGTTGTAGGTGGCGTGTCCGAGATAGGTGAGTATGGGCATCATGGCCACCATGCCCACATGGCTGTGGCCTACCACGTCGTTGATTAGGAGAATCTGTTTCAATGAATATTTTGTTTGTTTGTTCGTTTTTCGGAGTGAAAGGAATAGTCAGACTTGATGTTGTCGCTTATTTGATGTTGATTACCACATATTCGGAGTTGGTGCCGATGCGGTATTTGGCGCCCCAAAGGCCGAGGCCGGAGCTTACATAGTAGGAGGTGTTGCCGCGTTGGTGTTGACCCCATCCGCATTCGTAGAGGGCCTTAATGACCCAATTGAGGGGCCATACCTGGCCGTTGTGGGTATGGCCGCTGAGCTGGAGGTCGATGCCGGCCTGTTCGGCCTCTTCGAGATGGTAGGGCTGGTGGTCGAGGAGGATAGAGAATTGGGAGTCGTGAATATCGAAAGAGGAGAGAGGCCTACGACTGTTGTTGGTGCGGTCGTCGCGGCCAATGATTTGCAGGTCGCCGACGGTGGCGCTGCTGTCGATCAGCAGGTTGATGCCGGCGTCGTGGTAGAATTGTTTGGCGCGCGGCAGGTTGGAGTAGAACTCATGGTTGCCAAGGCATGCGTAGATGGGGGCCTTGAGGCGTCGAAATTCGGAAGCCATATCTTCTTCAACAACAGGACGCAGGCTCATGTCGATGATGTCGCCGGCGAAGAGTACCAGATCGGGATTTTCGGCATTGATCATATCCACCCAACGGGCCAGTTCGGCTCTGCGGTTGTGGTAGCCTATGTGGAGGTCGGAGGCCATGACGGCGGTGAGGGGGTGCTGCACTTTGCCGTGGCTGTCGATATTGAGGGCCACGCGTTGTTTGTTGTGGTAGTGGATGCTTCCGCCGATGAAGACGATAGCGAGGAGAGTGGTGATGGCTGCCGACGAGAGCCAGTTGTCGTGCAGCCATTGGCGTGGCACCAGATGGACGAGGCGGCCGAGGTCGAGCAGCACGAATACCATCAGGGCGTAGAAGAGGATGATGAGTGTTTTGTTGCCCAGGTTGTAGAAGAAAGAGCCCCAGCCGAGGGGCATCTTGTCGAGTGCGCCGGAGAAACCTAAGAAGATGGAGCAGAAACACGCCACGGCGACGCCCACGGCCAGCCATTTGCCCCATTTGGGGAAAGGCACAATGGCCCAGATGTGGCAGAAGACGTAGCTCAGCAGCGCTCCTAATATTATGAACAATACAATAAAACGGGACATGTAACTATGCTTAATTGTTAATGTAGTGAGTTTGCTTATACGCTCTTGTTATACGCCTTTCATCGTCAGAGAGATGCGGTGGCGTCGGAGGTCCACTTCAAGCACCTTCACCTGCACGTGCTGATGCAGATGCACCACCTCGGAGGGGTCGTTGACGCGGCGGTTGGCAAGCTGCGAGATGTGAACCAGGCCGTCCTGGTGGACGCCCACGTCGACAAAGGCGCCGAAGGCCGTGATGTTGGTGACGATGCCGGGCAGCACCATGCCTTCCTGAAGGTCGTCGATTTTTGTGACGTTCTTGTCGAACTCGAAGACCTCGAATTTGGCGCGCGGGTCGAGGCCCGGTTTGTCCAGCTCCTTCATGATGTCCTGTAGGGTAGGCAGTCCGCAGTCGTCGGAGACGAAGTCGTTGATGTCAATCTTTTGTCGCAGCTCCTTGTTCTTCATCAGCTCCTCCACCGAAGCGCCTACCTTCTTGGCCATGCGTTCCACCAAAGGGTAGCGTTCGGGATGCACTGCGCTGCGGTCCAGGGGGTTGTCGCTCTCGCGGACACGCAGGAAGCCGGCGCACTGCTCAAAGGCCTTGTCGCCCAGGCGTTCCACCTGCAGCAACTCGTGGCGCGAGTGGAAAGGGCCGCGGCGGTTGCGGTGGTCCACAATCTTGGCGGCCAAGGCCGGGCCTATGCCGCTGACGTAGCTCAGCAGTTCGCGGCTGGCGGTGTTGAGCTCCACGCCGACGCTGTTGACGCAGCTCACCACCACGTCCTCAAGGCTGTCGTGCAGCATTTTCTGGTTCACGTCGTGCTGGTACTGTCCCACGCCGATGCTTTTGGGGTCGATTTTCACCAGCTCGCTGAGGGGGTCCATAAGGCGTCGTCCGATGCTGACGGCGCCGCGCACTGTGACGTCGTAGTCGGGGAATTCGCGTCGGGCCACATCGCTGGCGCTGTAGACCGAGGCGCCGTTTTCGCTGACCATGACGGCAATGATTTTATTTTTGAAGCGGCAGCGTTTCACCACCTCTTCCGTCTCGCGTCCGGCGGTGCCGTTGCCTATGGCGATGGCCTCTATCTTGAAGGCCTCAGCAAGGGCTTCGAGTTTGGCCACTGCGGCGCGTTCCTCGCGCACCGAGGTGAAGGGGTAGATGGTCTCGTTGTGCAGCAGCTGCCCTTGAGCGTCGAGGCACACCACCTTGCAGCCGGTGCGGAAGCCGGGGTCGATGGCCATGGTGCGTTTCTGCCCGAGGGGCGATGCCAGCAGGAGCTGCCTGAGGTTCTCGGCGAAGACCTTGATGGCCTCTTTGTCGGCACGTTCTTTCAGGAGGTTGTAGAACTCCGTTTCTATGGAGGCCGACAGCAGCCGCTTGTAGCCGTCCTTCACGGCTGCGGCCACCTGCTCCGATGAAGCGTAGTTGCCGCGCACGAACTGTCGCTCGAGCGTTTCGATGGCTTGCTCATCTTCTTCTGGTGCAATCTTCACGCGCAGGAGGCCTTCGCTCTCGCCGCGGAAAAGGGCAAGGATGCGATGCGAGGGGGCCCGCATGGCATTCTCTTTCCAATCGAACCACGACTGGAATTTTGCGGCTTCCTCTTCTTTGTCTTTCACCACCTTGGAGGAGAGCATGGCGGTGCGGCGGAAGATGTTGCGCACCTTGTTGCGTGCCGCGATGTCCTCGCTGACGCGTTCGGCGATGATGTCGCGTGCACCCGCCAGGGCCTCTTCGGCACTCGCTACGCCCTTTTCTTCGTTGATATATGGCGTTGCCAGTTGCTCCACGTCGCATTGGTATTGCTTCTGAAGGGCATCGGCCAGGGGAAGCAGTCCGCGTTCAATGGCCGCCGAGGCGCGGGTTTTGCGTTTGGGCTTGTATGGCAGGTAGAGGTCTTCAAGTTCTGTCATCGTCTCGGCCTTTTCGATGGCCGCACGGAGCTCTGGCGTGAGTTTGCCCTGCTCGTCAATGCTTTGCAGGATGGCGTCGCGGCGTTTGTCCACTTCGCGCAGCTTCAGCAGCTGGTCGCGTATGGCGGCGATCTGCACTTCGTTGAGGTTGCCGGTCATCTCCTTGCGGTAGCGTGCAATGAAAGGCACGGTGGCGCCAGCATCAAGCAGTTCGATGGTTTTCTCCACCTGACGGACACCCAGGTTGAGGGCGTTGGCTATACGGCTTGCATAATCCATGGTGATGTGATGTTATGTAGGAAAAGGTGATGTTAAAAAAGATGCAAAATAAGGTTTTTGTTGTTGAAAATTATGGTGGTAGGAGGCTTCTGCTTTCTCGTTAAACGGCTACAAAGGTAATATTTTTTTTAAAAAATGGCGTTTTGTAAAATAAAGGTGCATGTTTTGCGTTAGTTGTTCCGTAAAGATTTAGCAATGAAGAAGACCTTTTTTTTACTGGCATTACTGGCTGCCGTGGCTCTTGTACCGGCGCAAGAGGTCAGCGCACGCGCCAAAGCCATGCGCATGATGACATATTCCAAGCCGGAATATATGATTAAGGATATCAAGATTTTGGCCGACACTATGATAGTCTATTCGTTGGCCGACTTTGTGATTTATCCTATAGGCAAGTGGGAGAATGTGGAGCAGTATATCACGAGCACGCAGCTGCAGTGGTATCGCGATGTGGGCTACAAGAATTATTACGATTCGATGTCGGTGTCGGTGAACACGTTGCGACGTCTCGACGACAGCTATCTTGATATGTATCGTAGCATTACTACAGGGCGTGTGGAGATGATTGCCGGCAAGATTACCGACCCGGAGGTGGTGCTGGACAACGGCGTTCATGTGGGCATGAGCAAGGACGAGGTCTTTAAGGTGCTGTTCAAGCGCTTCCCGAAGTCGTATGTGGCTGATGTGGCTGTGCTGAAGGTTATCAGCGGAGCCGGCGAGGTGGGCCAGGTCTACACCTTCCGTGGCAACAAACTTCGCCATATAGGCATTATATCAAGGTACAAGTATTATTAGTGATTAGTGAATAGTGATGAGTGACGAGTGCAATTAACGAGATTATGTTACCAATCACTGTCCGACATTGAAACACATAGGACTTTTTTTTGGGTCGTTCAATCCCATACATGTGGGGCATCTCATAGTGGCCAATTCTATGTTGGAGCATACCGATATGGACGAGGTGTGGTTTGTGGTGTCGCCGCAGAACCCTTTGAAAGAACGTCGCACCCTTTTGGCTGACCACCACAGGCTTGCCATGGTCCGCGAGGCTATAGAGGACAACTACCGGATGCGAGCCAGCGACGTGGAGTTCCATCTGCCTATACCATCCTATACCGTTGTCACCTTGGCTCAGCTTAGCGACAGGCACCCCGACAAGCGTTTCTCGCTGATAATGGGTGGCGACAATCTTGAGAATTTCCGCCGTTGGCGTAATTGGGAGCATATCATCGAAAACTACGAGATATTCGTCTACCCGCGTCCGGGAGCTGTGGCCAATGACTTGGTGCAGCATCCTCATGTCCATCTGGTCGACGTGCCTATGATGGACATCTCGTCGAGCTACATACGCCGCCAGATTGCCGAGGGCCATCCGCCACGCTACTTGCTGACGGAGCCGGTGTTCAAATACCTTACCGAGATGCATTTCTACGAATGAGCTGCTCTCCTGAAAAAAGAAACGGATTGTAGGGTTCCCTGCAATCCGTTTCTTTTAGTATTGACGTGTCTGGAGGCTGGACGCTTTATTTTTTTGTCTTCGTTTTCGTTGCCGAGGTCTTGGCCTTGGCTTTTGCCGCTTTCACTTCCGAGCCCACGGCCTTTACGGCTTTCACGGCGCGGCTCTCTTTTTTCCGGGTTTTCTTGCCCTCCTCGGGAGGGTTTTCCTCGCGGAGCAGTCCCTCGCCGGCGTCGGCCTCGGCCAGGAGCGATTCGATGTCGAGCAGCTCGTCGTCGTCGGGCTCCATGTCGTCGTCCTTGTCCTTGTCATCGTCGTCGTCGCTATAGTCGTCGCTGTCGTCGTCCATCAGGCTGTCGCCATACTCCTCCTCAATGTCGGCGTTGGCCATTTCGAACTCTTTCTTGTCCTCGGGGAGGCCTTCGAAGATCTCTTCGTAGGCGCCATGGTTCAGCTTGCCCACGCGGTGGCTGCCGCCCTCTTCTTTCTCTATGGCCTCGGAGATGGGGGCGAATTCCGAGTTCTCGTTCTGCTCCTCTTCGCCGTAAAGATCTTTGTCGAGGTCGTCGTCCACCAGCCCGGTGTCGATCTTCACGTCGAATTTAATCATGTAGGAGGTGTCTTCCGTCTCGAGGGGGACAACAAAAATGGGTTCCCCGTTGGGCTTGATAGTTTTCTGCAAGTAGTCCTGATAGCCGTCAGGATAGGTCTCTTTGAAGAGTTCCCGAAGTTCTTCGGAAATGTTTTTATAGCTGATAATCAGTTTTTTCTTACGATTATTATGGTTTGTCATCGTCAAAAAATTTTTTGCAAGTATAGCAAGTTTCTATAAATGGGCAAAATTTTTTTTTGGTTTGGTGTCATCTTCGTTGCGTGAAGGGCTGAGGGCTCAAGCCACCACAATGCTTTCGTCGTCTTCCACGCGGAGGTTCTGCATAATGAATTCGCGGCGTTCGAGGGTGTTCTCGCCCATGTAGAAACTTAGCACGCCGGGGATGTCGAAATTCTTGTGGAGCAGCACGGGGTCGAGGCGCATATCCTTGCCGATGAAGTTCTTGAACTCGTCGGGCGATATTTCGCCGAGGCCTTTGAAGCGTGTGATCTCGGCATTGGGGGTGCTCTTGATGGCGGCGACGCGTTCATCGTCGGTGTAGCAGTAGTTGGTTTTCTGCTTGTTGCGCACGCGGAAGAGAGGGGTTTGGAGGATGTAGACGTGGCCGGTGCGTATCAGCTCGGGATAGAAGCGCAGGAAGAAAGTCAGCAGCAGCAGGCGTATGTGCATGCCGTCGACATCGGCATCGGTGGCGATGACCACGTTGTTGTAGCGGAGGTTCTCAATGCCGTTGTCGATATCGAGGGCGTTGTGCAGCAGGTTGAGTTCCTCGTTCTTATAGACGTCCACCTTGTTGATGCTGTAGGTGTTCTTGGGTTTGCCGCGGAGGCTGAAGACGGCCTGTGTGGCCACGTCGCGGCTTTTGGTGATGGAGCCGCTGGCCGAGTCGCCCTCGGTGATGAAGATGGTTGTCTCGAGGCGTCGGGCATGGTTGGTGTTGTAGTGCACGTGGCAGTCGCGCAGCTTGCGGTTGTTGAGGCTGGCTTTCTTGCTGCTCTCGCGGGCCTCTTTCTTGATGCCGGCAATCTCTTTGCGCTCCTTCTCGTTGCGGTTTATTTTCTCGAGCATGGCATCGGCAGTGGCGCTGTTGATATGGAGGAAGTTGTCGAGGTGCCGCTTGAGGATGTCGAGCACGTAGGTTTTCAGGAAGGGGCTGTCGTTGGAGCCGTCGGCTTTGTTGGGCTCGAGGTGTGTGGAGCCCAGCTTGGTCTTGGTCTGGGCTTCGAACACGGGCTCTTGTATGCGCACGCAGAGGGCGCAGACGAGCCCTTGGCGGAAGACGGCGGGCTCGTAGTCTTTCTTGAAGAACTCGCGCACCACGCGGGCGAAGCCCTCGCGGAAAGCGCTCTGGTGCGTGCCTCCCTCGGTGGTGTGCTGCCCGTTGACGAAGCTGTAGTAGTAGTCGCTGCTCTGCCCGTTGACGTGGGTGAAGGCGCACTCGAAGTCGCCCTCCTTGATGTGGACGATGGGGTAGAGGGCCTCGCTGTCGAGGTTGCGCTCCAGGAGGTCGAGGAGGCCGTTCTTGGAGTAGTAGCGGCGGTCGTTGTAGTAGAGCGTCAGCCCCTTGTTGAGGTAGGCGTAGTTCCAGATGCGCTGCTCTACGTAGTCGTTGACGAAATGGAAATTGCCGAAGAGCTTGTGGTCGGGCACGAACTCCACGAGGGTGCCGTTTTCTTCGCCGTTTGCAGCCTCGCAGATGTCGCTGTCGTGGGTCAGCTTGCCCTCGGCGAACTCGGCATAGCGGTATTTGCCGTCGCGGAAGGCCATGACTTTGAAATAGGAGCTGAGGGCGTTGACGGCCTTGGTACCCACGCCGTTGAGGCCCACTGACTTCTGAAACACCTTGCTGTCGTACTTGGCGCCGGTGTTGAGCTTGCTGACGGCCTCCACAAGTTTTCCCAACGGGATGCCGCGCCCGAAGTCGCGGATGCTGACGCGCCGCTCGGCGAAGTCGATGGACACGTTGATGCGCTTGCCGTAGCCCGACGTGAACTCGTCGATGGCGTTGTCGATGACCTCTTTGATGAGTACATATATGCCGTCGTCATGGCTGGAGCCGTCGCCCAGCTTGCCGATATACATGCCGGGGCGCAGACGTATGTGCTCCATGTCCTCAAGGTGGACGATGCTGTCGTCACCGTAGTCGTTAACAATAGGGTTGATGCTTACCTCTTCTTCCATGTGCTACTATTTAAATATGCGAAAGTTTTTGCGAATGTTTTTATATTGCGAACATTATTTAATGCGAATGATTTTTTTTCGCATTCAATACCAACTTTTCGTTCTTTTTGCAATTGCAGAGAACGACACGTCGTAGGGGCGTGTCGTTCGTTATTGTGCGGATAGGGGGACTCGAACCCCCACTCCGTGAGGAACTAGATCCTAAGTCTAGCGCGGCTACCAATTACGCCATATCCGCATTGTTGCTTTATGTGCTTTATTCTGTTAGCGTTAGAAAGGGGTTGATTGGCAGAAATCGAATGCAAAAGTACTATAATTTTGTGAATTGGAGAAAAAAAGTTTCAGAAAAGCGAAAGTTTTTTTGAAAAGAATAATAATTATTTCTTTTTGTAGTTATAAGAAAATTGGGCTGGCGATGCTGTGGCGGCAATAAACAGGCATTCGCAGCCGGAAAAAAACGGAAGAAAAAATGAGAAAGATACTTATAAGCCTGGTTTTTATGGCACTTGCGTTGGGCGCGAAGGCCAGCTATATACTGATACCGATGGACGAGACGCAGCGCAACCACTTGAAAGCCTATGGTATAGCCTACTACGCGCTGGAGCGCGACGTGGAGGTGACGTGGCTGCTGAACTATCGGGGCGGGTCGTTCATGATGAAATATGCCGACCAGCTGGAGCGGCAGGCGCGCCTGCGAGGCGTCAGCGTGGAGGTGATAGCCGACGGCATGTCGACGGCCATACTCAGCGAGATAGCCGACGCGTCGGTCAACCAGGATGCTGTGCGCCTGCAGAAAGCCCCCAAGATTGCCGTTTATTCGCCCAAGAGCAAGCTGCCATGGGACGACGCTGTGACGCTGGTGATGACCTATGCCGAGATACCCTACGACGTGGTGTACGACGAGGAGGTGATGGCTGGCGTGCTGCCCACCTACGACTGGCTGCACCTGCACCACGAAGACTTCACGGGTCAGTACGGCAAATTCTGGGGCAACTACCGCAACGCCCAATGGTATATAGAGGATGTGCGCGACCAGGAGGCACGTGCGCATAAACTGGGGTTTCAGAAAGTCAGCCAGCTGAAGCTCGCCGTGGCACATAAAATCCGCGATTTCGTGATGGGCGGCGGTTTCCTTTTCGCCATGTGCTCGGCGCCCGACAGCTACGACGTGGCCCTGGCTGCCGAGAATGTCGACATCTGCGACGTGATGTTCGACGGCGACCCCATGCAACCCAACGCCCAGCAATTGCTCGACTTTTCGAAATGCTTCGCCTTTAAGGATTTCCGCATCAGCACCAACCCCTCGGAATACGAGATCTCGACTATCGACATTGACGACCGCAGCCGCGGCCGCATAGTGAACGAGAAGAACGACTTCTTCACCCTCTTCGAGTTCTCCGCCAAGTGGGACTGGGTGCCCACCATGCTGACGCAGAACCACACGCGCATAGTGCATGGCTTTATGGGTCAGACCACGGCGTTCCGCCGCCAGACGGTGAAAAGCAGTGCCCTGGTGCTTGGTGAGAACAAGGAGCTCGACGAGGTGCGCTACCTGCATGGCGAATATGGCAAAGGCACATGGACCTTCCTCGGCGGCCATGACCCCGAGGACTACCGCCATTTTGTGGGCGACCCTCCGACCGACCTTTCGCTCTACCCCAACTCGCCAGGCTACCGCCTCATCCTCAACAATATCCTCTTCCCCGCCGCAAAAAAAGAGAAACATAAAACATAATTTTTGTCAATGTGCAAAAAACAGTAAGTTCGTGCTAATCTGTAAAAATAAGTAGTAAATTCGTGCTAATTCGCAGACCAAAAAGTAAATTCGTGCTAATTCGTGCTAATTCGTAGACATATAAGTAAATTCGTGCTAATCCGTGCTAATTCGTAGACATAAAAAGTAAATTCGTGCTAATTCGTAGACCGTCGTTAGTTTCAAAATAATTCATTCATGAACAAGATTCTCAAGACTATACTTTCATCGTTTCTGCCATTATTATTCTGTCATCTCTCGGTTTGCGAAGCGCAGACTTGGAACCGTTTCACCATGCAGAACTCGGAACTCGGCAACTCGGTGTTGGCCATGGCATGCGACAAGAAGGGCAACAAATGGTTCGGCACTGAGCTGGGCATGGCACGCCTTACCGGCAAGACATGGACCGACTTCGCCATGTTCAACGAGAAGCTAAAAGGCCAGTATGTGAACTGTCTTACCGTCGACAACGGCAACATTATATGGATAGGCACCGACGACTATGGCGTGATAGAGTTCGACGGCTCGCGCTGGACCGAGCATAAGGAGCAGATGAAAAAGCTGCAGATGAAGTTCATCTCCAAGATTGCCATCGACAAAAACGACGTGAAATGGATAGGAGTGACCCTCGGCGGCCTGGTGCGCTACGACGGGCGCGAATGGACCAAATTCACCTCGACGGACAGCCAGCTGCCGAGCGACTTCATACTCTGTGTGGCCATCGACCGCGCCAACCGCAAATGGATTGGCACCAACGACGGCCTGGCCATCTACGACGAGCGCCGCTGGATAAGCTACACCAAACACAATTCACAGCTGCCCGACAACATAGTGCCGGCGGTGATCATAGACAAGGACAACGTGAAATGGCTTGCCACGCTGGGTGGTCTGGTGCGCATAGTGGGAGAGGAGTGGACCGTGTGGACACACGAGAACAGCCCTTTGCCATGCAACCAGGTCAACGACTTGGCTTTCGACCCCTCGGGGGCCGTCTGGATGGTCACCGACAAGGGCGTGGCGGTGTTCGACGGCGTTGGGAACTGGAAGGTCTACAACGACAAGAACTCCGTGCTCCCCAAGGATGTGCACCGCCGTGTGATGGTCGATGGGCAGGGCAGCAAGTGGTTCGGCAGCAGCCTGCAGGGCCTGACGCGTTTTAGCGGCCAGCCCGTCATGGGCCGCGTGACCGACGAGCAAGGGAGGCCGGTGCCGGGCGTCAAGATAGCGTGCGGCGAGAAAGAGGTCGTCACCGACACCAAGGGCGAATACTACCTTGAGGTGGCCACCAATGCCAACATCACCATCAAGCCACACGACGACAGCCGCACCTTCGAGCCCGAGAGCCGTAAGCTGCAGACCGTCACGGGAGCACGCTTCGCGCAGGACTTCGTGGCCAAGACCCCCGCGTTGGAGGCCGAAGGCTCATCGACAGAGAAGGTTGTGGTGAATCCTTTCCTGGAACAGGGCTATATAACCATCACGCTCGAAAGCGCCGTGGCTGAGGTGGAGTTCGTAAACGCCCAGGGCGAAAGCATCCGCACAATACCGCAGTACAAGAACGGCGCCAGGATAACCATCAGCCGTATGCCCAAGAGCAACTATACATTATATATACGCACTGCGAAGGGCGAGAAGAAACTCCAGTTCAACCTGAAATAGTCACGTGCCAAAATATAAGGCTTTTATCATAAAAAAAACGTCACCCGAAATTGAGTGACGTTTTATTTTAAGGATGATTCGTACAGCCAATTAGTCGCAGGTTAAAATTCCGTCGATGTTGACATCGCTGCATTTCTTATAATCGGTATTGTAGGTGTCGTTGATTTCGTCGAGCTCGATCTCTTTTTCGGTGGAGACACTGACGCCGGCGACACTGGCCTTACAATTGCATTTCTTGTTGCAGCTGCTGAAGCAGGCCACGGTGGCGACAACTGCGAGAGCTAAAATTACTTTTTTCATTTTTGTGATTGTTTAGTGTGTTGATTATGCCTACTCTATATGGTTTTCGGCTACCCCATTTCGTAATGCAAAGTTATGCGTTTTTATTCTATTAGTGTCTCTTTTTGCCGTTTTTTTACGTCACGACGAAAAAAAAGTTTCTTTTTTGTTGTTTTATGCGATAATATATGTAATTTTGCAGAGTTTAATGAAGTTATCTAATCTTTGTAAATGGTTAAAAATATGAAATATATCTCAAGATTATTGCTCGCTGTAGCGTTCATTTCAATTTCATGTTTCTGCGGTGCTCAGGTTAGTCCGGCCCATTGGAAATTCAACGTCAAGGAGCTCTCGGCCACCGAGGTGGAGCTGCAGTTCCAGCTGCGTCTGGACGACGGCTGGCACATCTATTCGCAGAAGTCGGACCCCAACGGACCGATCCCGTCGGAATACACCTTCGACGAGAGCGCCAACTATAAGCGCGTCGGCGAAGTGAAGGAGCCGAAGTCTCACGACGAGTTCGACGACATCTTCAAGTGCACCGTGCGCTCGTTCAGCGGCAACGTCACGTTCCGTCAGAAGATAGAACGCCGAACCGACAAAGCCTTCGAGGTTAAGGGCTCGATGTACTATCAGCTCTGCAACGATGGGTCGTGCATAGCCCCCGACGATGTGCCATTCTCGTTCAAGGTGCCGGCGGCTGTAGGAGGTCTGGCATCACTGCCAGACCAATCGGACAGTCTTGCATCCCAGCCCGACACCCTGCAACGCTCTGATGCTTCGGCAACAATAGGAGGTCAGGCTTCCCAGCCTGACCAAAATGTCGCGGCTGTCTCTGCCGCCGACGAGCCCGCCGAGCCCGCTGAGCAGAAATCGTTGCTGGGCCTTTTCTTCGGCGCCCTTCTGGCAGGTATCGTCACCATGTTCACCCCCTGCGTGTTCCCCATGATTCCGATGACCGTCAATTTCTTCATGCACGGCAGCGACAATAAGCGCAAGAACCGCCGTCAGGCTCTTTTCTTCGGCTTCTCCATAGTCTTCATGTTCGCTGTACTGGGAGCCATCCTCACCCTTTTCCTCGGCCCCGAGTCGCTCAATGTCATTGGCACCCACGGCATACCCAACCTCATTTTCTTCATCATCTTCTTCGTCTTCGCCCTCTCTTTCTTCGGGCTGTTCGAGATCAAGATGCCCGAGAAGTGGGTCAACGCCAGCGATGCCCAGGCCGACAAGGGAGGGTTGCTTGCACCTTTCTTCATAGCGCTGACCACGGTGCTGGTCTCGTTCTCGTGCACCGGCCCCATCATTGGTGCCGCATTGGTCGAGCTTGCCACCTCCACCACCAACCGCTGGATCAGCCTGGTGTCGATGCTAGGCTTCGGCATCGGCTTCGCCCTGCCGTTCACCCTGCTGGCCTTCTTCCCCTCGGTGCTGAAGAACATGAAGTCGGGCGGCTGGCTCAACTCGGTGAAGATTGTCTTCGCTTTCCTTGAACTGGCCTTTGGTTTGAAGTTCCTCCAGATGGCCGACCTCTACTGGGGCTGGCGCATATTGGACCGCGAAATCTACCTGGCATTGTGGATTGTCATCTTCACCCTTATGGGCATCTACCTACTTGGCAAGCTGAAATTCAAAGGCGACGAGGAGGTGCAGCACATCGGTGTGCTCCGTCTGTTCTTCGCCATAGCGTCGCTCAGTTTCGCAGTGTATATGGTTCCCGGCCTGTGGGGAGCCCCCCTCAACGGCATCTCCGGCTTCCTGCCCCCGATGCACACGCAGGACTTCAATATCGAAAAGATTGTGGTCGACAACAAGGGCGCTGCGGTGAGCTCTGTGGCCTACGACGGCATACCTGCCGACCGCAAATATGCCGACAAGCTGCACGAGCCGCTGGGCTACAAGGGCTTCTTCGATATTGATGAGGCCAAGGCCTACGCCCGTCAGGCCGGCAAGCCTATCTTCATCGACTTCACCGGCATCAACTGCAACAACTGCCGCAAGATGGAGCAGTATGTGCTCTCCAACGACGAGGTGAAGAAGTATATGAACGACAACTTCGTGCTCTGTGAGCTTTATTGCGACATGAACGACATCGACTTGCCCGAGAGTGAATGGGTGAAGGACGGCGACCGCACCATCAAGACCCTTGGCCGTCGCAACCTCTTCTTCCAGCGCACGCACTATAACATGAACGCGCAGCCTTACTACGTCATCATCGACGCCGATGGCAATGCGCTGACCAAGGAGAACTATGCCTACAACCCCGACCCCGCCAAGTTCCTCGACTTCCTGAAGGAAGGCAACGCCAATTTCAATAAATAAAACAGCCGAAATTCTAACTTTATAGCCCCGAAAAATCAAAAAAAGAATGTCATGATTCAACAAAGATGCTAATTTTTTTGCTTTGCTGGCCTTTCTGATATATAATATTTTATCTGACTATTCTCAAAATATTTTTCAGAAAAATTTTGTCGGTTCGGAAAAAGTGTGTATTTTTGCATCTGTTTTTGAGAGGGAAGAAATGATGATTAGGCATTGTTTCGTTGGCTTTCAAAATCAATAGTGCGGGGTGGAGCAGTGGTAGCTCGTTGGGCTCATAACCCAAAGGTCGGAGGTTCAATTCCTTCCCCCGCTACCTAAAAATCAGCAGGACTTCATGAGTCCTGCTTTTTTTTTGTAAGTGGCCAGTCAAATCTGTTTGGCATTTATGATAATTCACGGGCATTTACGGGCGTTAATGTTCTATAATGTTATTTATGGTAATTGCTGGCTATTCACGGCAATTGCTGTTCAACGAAAATGAAAGCCAATTTTTGATTCGTCGCATATCATCTATTCTTTTTTTAATGGTCATTGGATAGTATTCGTAGTGTTATCCGCCACCCTGTCGTAAAGACCATCCTACATCTTCCTCCCCGCAATTGAATCAGTGAAAAAATGGCAAAAAACGCATTTTTTTCGATTTTTCTAATTGGTTATATATTTGATATTCAATGTTTTAAACTTAATTTGACATTTTTCGTTTGCAAAAATACCAAAATATTCGAAAACCGTAGAATATTTTTTTGGATTAAAGAAGGCTACAATGGGTCAGAATGTCTCATTGTAGCCTTCTATGTTTTTGTATATCAAAAGTTAACTTAGATAGTAACTGTTTCGAAATTAGAATAAATTTTTTTTGATTTCTTCGGTATCAGGCATCAATTTTGCCATATTTTCCACCTCGTTTTGCAATTTATAATTCGGAATATGGGTGTATCTTTGGGTGGTTTTAACGTTGGTGTGACCTATAAGTCGCGTTATCGTGTAGATGTCGGTGCCACACGTGTGCAGCAACGAGGCATAGATGTGCCTTGAACTATGGAACGTGAGCCTGCCTTTAAGTCCCGCATTTTCAGCTAAATCGCTGATGCTGCGGTTGATGGTTGATTGAGAAGGGAGGTTGAAGACGGGGCCGGATTTCTTTCTGCCAAGCGTGTCGAGGATCATGTTGGTTATGGTGCATAGAGGAATGCGTACAGCGACACCTGTTTTGTGTTGATGCTTATCGATGTAGCTGTTAATGCCATCAACGCAGTGGATATGCTCCCATCGGAGCTCCATGTCGTCAGACAGTCGGAGACCAGTGAACATGCTGAAAACGAAGATGGTCTTAACAGTCTTGTTCTTACATTCCGCATTTAAGATGCGGCCAATTTCTTCGATGCTATAAGCCTCGACTATATCCACGTAAGCCTTGGGAATCAGGTTGTCGACATCTGGCATCGGGTTGGCACTGAGATATTTTTTCTCAATGGCGAAGTTGAATATACTTTTCAAGTAGCCAGAGTATAGTCTGGCAGAACCTGGTTTCATTGTCTTGGCAATTGACTTGACAAACTGTTTGCAAGTCACTCCTTTAATTTCGCCCATCATCATGTCGCCACCCACGACTTCGTTGAATTTCTTAACGGCGGCGTCAATCCCACTTTTGTTGGATCTTGGGTGTTTTCTCTTGTATTTCTTTGCAACCTTGGACAGTGGTATAGCCATTGCGGCTAACCGCATTTTTTTTGACTTCATTTTTCGGAAATTTTTTTTATTAATAAACTCATTTAACTAACGGATTTATAACAAAATCCAATTGCAAAGATACGACCGATGACTTTTTTGCAAACGAAAAATGTCACTGTGGTCTAAAGTGAAACAAGATGAACGCTTTTGCAACAGACCCGGACATGAAAAAAATAACCGTTTCGGCAGTCCATTTCCGAAAAATGAAATAGTGATGTGACTGACGGTGCTGTTGCATTGTCCTAAGTTGTTAGATGTGCTCAACGATAAGGACTTCTTAGTTGCATAAGATTTGCAATCCGACATAAGATAATTTCAGGAATCATAATCCGCTTTATTACGTGTTGTAAATATATGTAATTCAAGTTTCGGGAGTAATTATGCAGCCTCCCAAAACGCATGATTTATAAGTTTATTGAATTTTTCATTGTCGTATATGCAATTTTCGAGGATGGTCTCCATGTCAGACTTAAAGAAATCGGCAATCTCTTTTATGATAGAGATGATTACTTCGAGAATCTGCATAAGAACAGTTTGTTCAAGGGCTTCGTCCATCGCTTCTGCGAGTAAGCCTCCTATGGTCTCATAATCGTTGACTCTTCTGACAAGCGAGAGGATGTTGTACTGTATCAGAGAATTGGGATAAGTTGAAGGGCAAGGTTATTTTGGACTGCCATAATATCTGCCCGTTGAAGGGAGTGTACCATATTTGAGGGAAGATATAAGACGTGAGAGGGCTGAGGCAGAATGGGAAGTGAGAATTTTGGAGTAATACACAATAAACTGCGTTAAATGACGTTAAATGGTCGTAAAAGTGCTTTAAAAAGAGTACCTTTGCAAGGTTAAATAAAGATATTCTTATGAGGATTAAGCATTTGACAATAGAGAACTTCAGGGCAATCGGGCAATTGGATTTAGATTGCTCCAAGGGAGCCAATGTGTTCATTGGTGACAATGGGGCGGGTAAATCCACTGTGCTGGAGGCCATAGGAATCCTATTCTCTTGGCTAAACGCACGATATACGTCCACAAAAGGCCGCGGCTGGAGCATCCTTGGACTTTGCCCGTCGCCTCTCCTTGCAGAACGACGGTTCCAAGCCCATTCTGGAATGTGAGCAGTTGATCTTGATTGACGAGGTGGACCTGCACCTCCACCCCTCATGGCAGCTCAGTGTGGTGAGCAACCTGCAACGCAAGTTTCCCCGTTGCCAGTTCTTTGTCACTTCCCATTCCTCGCTGGTGCTGTCAAGCCTGGGCGCAGACAGCCAGTTGGTGGTACTTCGCGACGGTCACCGGGTAGAGCTGTCCGACATCCCCTATGGCGACAATGGCGACTATATCCTGAAACGTTTCTTTGGCCTGAAGTCGGTGCGCAACCCGGAGGTTCAGGCGGAGATTGACAGCATAGCTGCCGAGTTGGGCAGAGAGCATACTGATTTGAAGGAGGTAGAGCGTAGGCTCAATGCACTGCGTGACAAAGGCGTTCAGTTTGAAGAGTCTGTGAAGATGCGCCTTCAGTTGGCGCAGAAAAAGAAGGGAACCCTATGAGAAAGATAGATAAGGGTGCCCCCATGCCCTCCTTCACAGAGTTTGTCAGCCAGCATCATCCCGCCAAGTGGGCAGACGCCAAAGATGTGAGCCACTTGTGGCGCGAGTATATTTTGGTGATTGAGCAGTACCGATTAAGCGGCTATACCGAAGAACCTGTTCGTCTGGTTTTCATTTTTCGGAATGGGTTATGGGAATCTTCCCATAACCCATTTTATGACAAGTATATCGTTATGGGAAGTAAAGTGAGAGGCATGTCTGACAATCAAAGAATTGTGACATTACTTCCCACTGCTACTTCTCATAATAATAGTCATCGTCCAAGTTCTCTGAGCCAGTCGCGGAGGT
>JAFSQF010000105.1 GCA_017446745.1 Bacteroidales bacterium | reverse complement strand
TTCGATAAAATTCAGCGGGAAGAGAAGCTGAAGTCCACAAAAAAATCCGCAACCCAAACCTTCACTTGAGTTGCGGAATCACTTTTTCAAAAGCGAATACAGATATGGCTATTAAACTATCAAGTTCCCCTCCGCCACCACTGCTGCCGTGCCTCCGACATAGATTGTGCCGTCGGCAGTGACGCGCGTGGCAACCACCGAAGGCCGTCCCATCGCCTCGCCTTGCAGGAAGGAGAAATCGCCCGTTGCAGGAATACACCCGTTCTGCTGGAGATAATGGGTCAACGAGGCGTTGGCGGTGCCGGTGGCCGACTCCTCGGGAATGCCGTACAGCGGCCCGAAATCGCGAACATGGGCGGTGATTGGAAGTTGAGAGTTGAGAGTTGAAAGTTTAGAGTTGGAGGAGGTCGGGGAGGGTATTGCGAAGACGTGGAAACTGACCGCCTCGTATTTTTCAGTTATTTCACTAATGGCATTCATATCGGGTTGAAGACGGTTGAGAGTTTCAACATCACTGACCTGAATCATGAAGTCGGGCAAGCCGGTCGAGACAATCATCACCGGCAGGGTAGGGGTGTAGTCGCAAATACCAATCGCACGATAGACCTCCTCGGTGTCCTCGATGGTTTTCAGGACTTCGGACGCGGTCATCTGCATCAACACCCGCGGTCCCGCCTCGACATGGATATCGCCGGCTTTTGCGTGACAGAGGCACTGGCCCGTGATGCCGAGCACCCGATGCAGCAGGGCAAACGAGGCGATGGTGGCGTGTCCGCACAGATCCACCTCGGCTGTCGGGGTGAAGTAGCGGATGGTGAACTCCTTCTCGGAATCCCGCCTCACAAAGGCCGTCTCCGAATAGCGCAGCTCGGCGGCAATTTGCAGCATCAGCCTCTCGTTCGGGAAGCTGTTCCCGTCGAGGAGCACCACCCCGGCAGGGTTCCCGCCGAAGGGATGGTCGGTGAAAGCGTCAACGATGTAGTATTTCATAGGCATTACAGCAGATGGTTGGCATGTTTTACCGTTTCCAAGCTCCAATCACTTCGCCGACATATACGGTGTGGATGCCAGCTTCGAAGCCGTCATAACATTTCTTGGGAGTGTCATTGCGGAAATCTTTCTCTGTCTGGTGCCAGGCCGACATGGTTTCGCACTCTATGACAATGTTAGCTTCTTTGTAATAAGGTGTACCGTGTTCGGTGTATGCCACGTGAAGGCCGAGGTCTGCGGCTTTGTCGCTGTCGCGGCCGCTGTGGCTGCCCATATATTTCCACACGTTAGGGTCGTCGAACTGCATGATGGTGAAACGCGGGTACTTTTCCATGAATTCCCACGTATATCGTCCTGGTGCTACATATACGGTTACTGCCGGACGTTCATGCCCCAGGTAGTTTCCAATACCGCCCCAGCCGATGGTCATGGCATTGCTCTTCGAGGTGTCACCGCTACAGACAATAAGGTTTTCGGTGAACCACGAAAAGCCGTTCTTTTCAAACTCTTTCTGCACATTGAAGGCGGTCAATTCGTTGTTTTTCATAATTGATTGTTCTGGTTTGGATTGGGCGCAGCAAATACCCACAATCAGCATAACAGCTGCTAGAAAAATCGTATTTTTCATTTTGAAGAATTTTATGACGCAAAAGTATGAAAAAAACGGCCATCCCCAAATGGTTCATTGACAGATATGGATTTCTCAAGCATCCGCTGCGCTAAAAGTGTTTTGTGCGATTATTATCACCTGTTATCTGTTTAAGCATTAGGTGTGAAGTTTCATTTTTTCTTCCATAGCTGAAGATTCCCTCTCCCCCGTCATTTCAGAATTTTATTGATTTGTTTTTCCGAGGCGTTTGGCAACAGTTGTGAAAGATGTTTCACCATGCGTTGATACGATTCTTCAGGTGTCCGGTCGCACCGACAGGCCTCCTTGCCCAACAACCGTTCGGGGGTGGTGAGCAACGACCAGCCAAAGCCATATTTCTGTCCGTGCTTGTCGGTGGGATAGACGAAATCCTCGGTGACGATATAGGTGGCCATTTGCATACGGCTCACATAATTGTCGAACTTCGATCGCATGTTCTTTCCTGTCAAGTCGCAGGCAGCGCGCAGCTCGCGTGCTATCATACTGCCATGCACGCGCAATATTGCCAAGATAACATCCTCAATGCTGTTTTCTTCTGGCATGGGATTCTGGCTTCGCCGCCAGTTGCAGAAATCAGGCCACCACTCGCGGCTGATAAAACCTGCCTTGCCGGCGAAGAACTTGCCATAGACGCAATCACCTTCACGCACCACGGAACCTTTCCACTGCCAAAGCGGCCACTCCCAGGTTCCATCCTCAAACTGCGTGAAGCGGCACTCCTCGGCCATCAGACTCTCTGCGGAATAGCCACGAATGCCGCTTTCCAATAGAGGCAAAAAACCTACCTGCTGAACGCACTCTATCAGTTCCGGGCAAGAATGGATATAACCAATGACCCCGTTGTAATTCTGGATGTTCTTAAAATACTCTATGAACGCATTCATGTTTCCCGACTTGTTCGTGTGTTATCAATGTGTTGATTTGATTCTTTTTAAGATTGTTTCAGGTAATAACTACATATTCTTGTTGAAAAAGGCCGCCAGCGTGTCCCAGGGGATGTAGTTCTCATCGCCGCCGTCGTAGAGGTCGCAGTGGGAAGCGCCGGGGATGATGAGCAGTTGCTTGTTGTCAGGATTGGGATTCGGCTTGCCGATGAAGTTATAACCTTCGGCTTTGCCATCGACCATATAGTGGTAGGCCGCCTCGCCGAAGTAGCGGCTGTGGGCCTTCTCGCCGTGCATCACGAGGACGGCTGAGCGTATCTCATTGATATAGTAGAGGAAACGGCTGTTAGCAAAGGCCTGTGTGCCGATGACGCGCCAACCGTCGTTGCTGTTGCCGCTGTTGGAGACAAAATAGGTGGTCTGCGCGGAAAGCGAGGCGCAGCAAGTCAGAAAGAATGCTATAAGTATGTTTTGATTTCCCATTTGCAGATAACTCATATCGTATCATTCAAAATGTACTGCAAAAGTACATAAATTATGAATACACACAGCCAAATGAAATTGCCGCTGTTGAGACAAGCCATGGTGCCCCCCCCACACACACAATTTCAGGGGAAAAATATAACTTTTCTCGAATATGTCATTGCGTGATTGTCACCCTCGGACTAATCTTCAATGATATATGCCGCCACGATTTCGCCGTAATAGCAGATGTGGTCGCCCGTCTCGATGGTGTAGAATTGGCGGGTGATCTCGTCGTTGAACTGGTCGGACTCCTGCTCCTGACGGTAGAGCACGCGGCACTCCAAGGTCAACGGGAACTCCTTGAGGCCCGGCACGCCGATGACTTCGGGCTCCACGGGGGTCAGTTCTGCAGCGGCGATCTTGTCCATGTCACGACCGCTTTTGCTGCCGCAGAGGCCTAAAATATTGCGCCGGAAGTCACCCATGGGGATATTGACGGTGAACTCGCGGCACTGGTCGAGCATCTCGCGCGTGTAGCGTTGCTGGCGCACGTAGGCCACGAACACGGGCCGCTCCCAGATGACGCCGAGCGTGCCCCACCCTATCGTCATGGAGTTCACTTTGTCGCCGACTTTTGTCGTGATCAGGATTCCCGGCCGCAGGGCGCGGATAATGTCGCCCGCATAGTCACGGATATCTATTTCGCGTTTTCTCATAGCTGATGATTTGATGATATAATTACAAAAGGGAGAGCGCAGGCCCTCCCTTTATTCTATGTTTGCGGGTGCACTATTTCTGTGCGGGTTCCCATTTGCATCGGACAGGCGACACAATGGCACCCTCCTTCTTCAGTTCGGCAAAAGCCTTATCAACCTCCTTGC
>JAFSQF010000104.1 GCA_017446745.1 Bacteroidales bacterium | reverse complement strand
TCTCATAAAAGAGATTGCCGATTTCTTTGAGTCTGACATGGAGACCATCCTCGAAAAATGCATATATGACAATGAAAAATTCAATAAACTTATAAATCATGCGTTTTGGGAGGCTGCATAATTACTCCCGAAACTTGAATAAGTTGATACAATCAGGTAGGAAAAATTTCAAAAAATACACACCTTATTTTTTACTGTTTATTAATTTTGTTCTCGGCTTCGCTAACGAAAGCTCCGCTGGAGCTTTCTTCACCACTACGGGACTCAGATGGGTCAGAGTATCATTACACCCTATTTTCTCACTGTTACTTAATATAGATTTTGGACTTTTTGTCAGTACCGAACATACGTAACATTAAAGTCCTTACATTTCCTTCGGGACTGTTGGCTGTTGGCGATGGAGAACTTGCCGTAGGGTTCGTATATATCCAATCCTCGACCAAGCACAATTTTCCATCCTTTATCCGTAAGGATGCACCTGTCGTGAAAATCGGCGAACTCAAAGGAGAAATCAACTCCCAGAGACTCCATCTCATCCTTGATATCCGTAAGGTCATCTATTACTTCGGCTGCTTTGGAATCGTCATCCGAAGAGGTCTTCAAGTGTATCTTCAAACCCTCAACACTTCTTGTCTCAACCAGCATAGACAGAAACTCCGATAAGTTCCTAATCTGCCAGAAGGTACGGATGAACGGGTCTTCGATGGTGATGACGTTGGCATTGGCCAGATAGTCTGCAAACAGTGATTTGTACGACACTCCCATCTGTCCCATCCTTATACTGACGGTCTTCTCGGACAGTCGAACTGTCTTTGTAGGTTCCTCGGACTCGGCAGTCTTCTCCGCTTTCGGTTCCTCTGGTATGGCATCCGGCATATTGTTGTTCAACTTCTCCAATGTCTCCACATATCGGACATCCCCACCTTTGAGGATGGTGTATCTGAACAAGGCTGGGTTCTCTTTGAATGTAGAGTCTATGATGTAAAGCTGGTCTTTGACACGCTTACGTCCTTCGGCTGCAAATTCGACAAGTTTCAGGGCTTCCTCGTGGGTTAGATTGCCGTCAGGGTACAGGAGCTTCACCATACCGGAGAAAGTTTTTCTAATGGCCAAATGGTCACGTTCTGACAAAGAACTGTCAAACTTCACATATTCACCCAACATTGCAGAGTAGTCTCTGTTACGGAGTTCGTGCAGTATGGCAGAGATATAGTCTGTAATCAGACCATACGATTTGGAGAAGGAGTCCTTTCTCAAAGTCTTGACCTCCCACCCAGGATTGTACAGGTGGATACGGTCGAGGAAAGCACCCTTGACAAAACCTTCGGGGATACTCTCAAACAGATGACTGTTTTTGAGCATATATTCAACCGTATGCTTGGTGTTTCCCACGAAAGCCATCGAAGCAGATGCCTCGTGTGTGGCTTTGCCTCTGTTGAAGGATTTGTTTGCAAGATAGTTCTGCATCGTGTCAATCATCACTGGCTCGACCTTCTTGCCCGGTTGATGCTCGTATTCATCCCAAGCAACCACATCCCAATAACCGACCAATCCCAAGTATTCCTTGCTGCCAGAAATACGGACGAATAGACGGGCAGATGTCACATCTCCACCAGAGACAAGCACACCGTATGGAGACAGCTCCTGAAAGACGTGGGATTTACCCGTGCCTTTGGGACCCAACTCTACAAAGTTGTAGTTGTTCTCTACGTGGGGGAGGAGACGGGCAATGACCAGCATCTTCTCACGCTCATTGAGTACATTGGGATTAAGACCGACAGTATGCACCAAGAAGTCCATCCACTCCTCTGTGGAGAACTTGTTTCGTTGTGCCACATAACTATCTACATCAACTCTGGAAATCTGGATGGGTTTCAGTGTCTCGATTGTCCAACGGTTCGGACTGTCGTCAGTGGTGTCGTATGAAAGATTGACGATTGACCACACCCCGTTTCCACTCATCAACTTGGGGTTCTGAACGACGATACTATCCACAATGGGTATCTTGGTCAAACCGAGATTGGCGAAAGATGCCTCATACACATTTGCTCTGTCGTTCAGCACCACATTCACCTTGTCGATGATACGGTATCTGCCTGCTTCCTTGATTTTGCCTTTGACTATCTCTGCTTCTGCACGATGCACATAGTTGTTCTTGATGATGGTCCTGACTATCTCTATGCCTTCGGCAATGACATTTTCGTCATCTGTTGCACAATACTGTCCCAAGAGGTATTCAAGGACGTATGTTGGAACCGGCAGGTTTCCCTTGACGGAGAATGCAAGGTCTTTCCGTACCACCTTGCCTTCAAAGAGTTCCAGTATTTTTTGTTCCAAGTTATCCATACTTCAATATCTATCATTAGAAATCTTGTTCAATAAGTGTGTTGTTTTTCACGGTCTCTTTTATGAGAGGGTTCAGGTCATCCTCAACATCGTAAATCTTCAATTGGAGGATGCTTGCATCGGTGGGTTTGTTCAGTGTCAGCTCCACATCAAAGAAACGGTTCTGTGCGTTTCCGTCACTGCTGTCCATCACAATCTCCTTCACTGCTGTCAAGAGTTCGTCATTGTTGTATATGCCACAAACTATCGTCCTTCCTTGCACCTCCATCGAGACTGCATCGCTTTGGATGAGCTGGAACTTGACCCTGCTGGACACCATCGAGAGTTTCTTGTTCATCAGCAGCACTCTGGTCTTCTCCTTGGTGTCATCCTTTTTCAACTTGCTGTATATGACGGGGGCCACAATCTCTTGAAGTGCAGCACCACCGTGTGCAAATTGATAACTACCTGCGGCAGCGAATCGGTTTGTCCCAGTCGGCACAGCGACAAAAACATCCTCTTCCATCCCAGAGACATCAGCCAGTCTGAACTTGGCCACACCATGAACCTCCTCGTCCGACTTAGTGAGATAGTATCGGGTCTTCTTTTCGATGACTTCCTCCGTGATTGTCTGTTTGTCTTTCTCTTCAAATTCTAAGTCGTTGTAGAGGAATCCATGGTCGCTGGTGACGATGACGTTGGCCACATTGAACGAGGCGTGGAGACTTTTCACCAGCTTTGCGATTTGCTGGATGGATTTCCGGCAGGCGTCTATGATGTCACCGTTGTGTCCAGCCTCGTCTATGGTGTTGTGGATCACATACACAAGCGGCCTCTTGAACAACTCTCGATTGGTCTGCTGGTTGTTTCCTTCCACATCCTCGAAACTTACACAGGTGGCTCCTTTCACATATCCGTTTAGGAAGTCCGACCGTTGGGAGGTGGTTGTAAGGTCAGATCCATTCACTAGCATATCTGCCTCTTTCAACTCCAACTTGCTGTGTGGGAATAGGGCCTTCTTGCAAAACTTGGTCTCGGTGGGAAGCATGGCAATGCAGCAGTCCAATGTGGCGATATGTTTCTCTTTAGCAAGTTCCCCAAGCAGTTCCTTTGCCACCTCGTAACGGAGGGCATCGGAGATGATGACCACCTGCTTGACATCCTTGTTACGGTTGTCCCGATAGAAATTCTGCTGTGCCTTGTAGTCAGGCATCTGGTTGAGTTTCGTACCTTTTGCAACCAGACATTTGACCCATTCCAGGTTGAGGTTGTTCGTCAGCGTTGCATAGTGTCTGTCTATCTCCACCTTTGCCTGATGATAGGTGTCGTATTGTTCCGTGGATTTGTCCAACGCCTTGAATGACTCCAAAATATGACGGTAGTATGTGTCTGTTAGGTAGAATGATGTCTGGTATTTCGCCAAATACTCGGATGGGGTGTTGAGGCATAGTGTCCCCATCTCACCGGCACATTTGTAGTAGTTGGCGATATTGCCAACGAAAGCAATGATGGGTTGGACGGGGTTGTCTTCTCCCATCCTCAGGTCGAGTTCTCTTGTTTTTTCAGCAACCAAGGCAGGCTCATTCGATGCTTTCTTCAAGAGTTCCATCACTATCGGAACAGCCATCTTAGTTGTAATCTTGTAGTAGTTGGCATCAACACCGTAGCATTTGAGTATCTCTTCGTCCTTGACTCCTTCTGCCAAAACCGACACGGCATCCTCAAACTGTTTCCGCTGCACCTTGTTGAGAGGATATTCCCACAAACTGTTCATTTGTTGGAGTGCGTATGCACTCTCCACCTTGTATTTGCGGTATTCGTCTTTTGAGGTATTGACCGACAATGACTGTGTGATAACATTGTATTTCAGGCATTCGGCCACCTTCTGCATCTTATAGCCTAGTGAGTTGTATTCGTATTTCACGCCGAAGATGTCGTCCAGTTTGGAATTGAGAGCATTCATCGTGGTTGGGTTACGCTGGAATTTGCTGGTGACAGTACCAAGACCGGAATTGACATCCTGAATAAGGAGTTTGATGATAATCATATTCCAGTCAAGGAGTTTGTCTGCTCCAAGGTATGCCGACAACAATCCCCGATGAGCCACATCCATCGTGAAGTCGGCGGTTTTGTAGTATGGCCCCAGTATCTTGGTTACTCTGGTTTGCTGCAGTTCCGTTATGTGGTTTTGGACAAAGGGAGCCATACTTGGTACTATGTGGTACTGTTGTATGAAGGCGGCATAGTCATCCACCTTCAAATCCATATTGGCTGCAAGCACATCCATCAAGGGGAAATCCAACATCGACTGCTGGTTGTTCGACGGATTGTTCTGTCGAAACAGTAATATGACCTTTTCGTCTTTCCAGTCGTGTTCAATAGCATATTTGGTCTTAAACCATCCTCCATCGAAGGCTACATAACGATATCCATCCTTCCAAGTCCATTCTGAAAGCTCTGCCTCCAAGTCTCCGAATGGGTCGAAGACGAACAGGACGTGAAGTCTCGGATTACGTTCAAAGTAGTTGTATATCTTATCTTGTGTCATCCTATTTGATTTTTGCTACCACATCACCAAATTTGGCGTAGTTGACCACCACACCATCGTCCAAGTCGAATCCAATCTGCTGGTCGGCCACCAAGTGCAGCCGCTCGTGGTATTCCTGACATTCGGCAAGGTTCTCTTTCAGTTTGGAGAGGGTTCTTCTCTCCGACGTGGAAAGGGTTGCCTCCTTTACCTCCATCTCGGCAATCCTGCCGTTGATATACTCAATGTGTGGGAGCAGGTATTTGTTTCGTATCTGTTCCACCGTGTAGGGGTTCATACGATGCATATAGGCGAGGACTTGGAATGCCCCCCTCTTGCTGCTGAACAACCAGTAGATGGGGCGGTTCTGGTACATCTTCTTATGGTCTTTCCAGAAATCCTTCTTCAAGTAGTCCTCTACGGTCTTGCCGAGACACCCTTCTATATAGTTGAGGTTCTCGGTGAGGTGCTCTTCTCCAAATGCCACACGGAGGAACTCAGCGAAGCGAAGCACCCCGTTGTCATCGAAACCACAGTCACGGCTCATCAGTGGCATAATGCCGTCATCGTCGATGGTGTAATTATTGCCCTTATATTGGTAGGTGCAAATCTCTTCTGACGTGGGGTTTTGATGGGCAATCCAGAGACCGGGTTTGTCAAGGCGGTAACGCCCCATCATACAGCCTATAGCGTAACTGATAAGTTGTTTCATCAGCACGTCATCATGCCAAACTATATGTTGGTGTGTATTGTTGTCGGTATCCATCTTCTCTATGTATTATTATTGCGTATCTTTTGCGTAAATGTCGCGTAAATTTTAGGTTACGTCACATTTTGTATCAGTCGCATTGTCGATAGCTATTCTCTATTGGCTGTTTTTCTCTCCAGTATTCGACGTGTGGTTTTCAGTTCTTTTTGCAACAATTTGATGCGTTCTTTCAGCTCATCCATCGGCAACACGTCTTTTATTCTGATATTGTTGTAGGTGGCAACGCCCATAGGGGTCTCTATCCCTTTAAACGACCACTGCACATCAGTCTTGTTCATGTCGGAACAGATGAGTAGTCCTATGGTTGGGTTGTCGTCGCCAGACTTTAACAGTTCGTCGACAGCGTTGACGTAGAAGTTCAGCTTGCCTGCATATTCTGGTTCAAAAGGCTTCGCTTTCAGCTCGCAGACCACATAGCACCGCAAACGTATGTGATAGAACAGAAGGTCTATCCTGCGCGAGCGACCGCCTACCACCAATTCTTTCTGCTTGCCGATGAAAGCAAAACCGTTGCCCATCTCTAACAGCAGGTCGGTGACGTTGCTCATTAAGGCCTCTTGTAGCTCGGCCTCGTCGTATATCTCGTGGCCGACGGTGGCAAAGCCGAAGTCGTAGTTCTCTTTTAATACCTCTTGCACCAGTTGGCTTTGGAGAGCCGGCAGGTGGTCGGAAAAATTGTTGACGATCTTGCCCTGGTGTTCATACAGATTGGATTTTATGCAGTTGATTAGGGCGTTGCGGCTCAATCCCTGCTCGACAGTCTTCCCTATGTAGAACAACGCCTCCTGCACACTCTTGCACCTGTTGATTATCTCTATATGGTGCCGCCACGGAACCATTGCAAAAGGTAGCGGAAATTCTCCACCAGCTTGGTAGAGTTTTTTATCCTCCAATTCTCTACCCACTTGGTAGAGTTTTTTATCAATGCCTGCATCGATTTTTTCTAATTCTGCAACAACCTGTTGCAGTATTATGGATGCTTCAGTTCCCGAATAGAAGAGATACCATTTCTTCATAAACCACAGGTTGGACTTGGAGAATCCTTCCTCATCGGGAAACGCCCGCCTCAGGTCGAGACTCACCTGTTCCACCACTCCAGCGCCCCAACGTTCCTCTGCTTTTCTCTGCACCAAGTCGCGGCCAAGCATCCAGTTGAACAACAGCTTCTCGGCATTCACCCTTACGGCGGCTTTCACCTGCGCCGTGCGGTAGCGATGCTTGATGTCGGCAATCCAGTCCGCATAATCGTTGTCAAGATACACATCGTGCGAACTGACAAACTTCGATTTCTGTATTTCATTATCTTGTACCATAGCCATGTTTGTTTAGTCGTCCTCAATACTGATTTCACCCTGTTGGAGGATGGTGATTTCATCCAACGGCACATCTGGTGTCAGTTCGTCTTGCAAGCCGTAAATTTCGATAAACTGGCGGTTGAGTTCTTCTTCGTTGGCGTGGAGTTGGTGAAAGTTCTCCTCCCATTTCTCCTTGTAGCATTCCACCAATGCTTCCAACAGATACCCGTCACCATCTATTCTCCCGTATCTTTCTCGTATTTCATCTTCGTGGGCATCGGTAAAGGAATGATAGGTATCGTCATCAATTTTCAGCAACTCGTTGGTCTCAAAATCCCAAGAGGTTTCGTGGGCATCCCAATCCTGCTTGGAGATGGAAATATTTTCCTTTGTAAAAGATTCTATTATTGGCTTGTTCTCAATGATTATTGGGATATTAATGATATCTCCTGCATTATAATTTAATGTTGGATTCAAAATATTCATTATTTCCCTTGATACTTTTGAGTTTACATTAGCAAGAATATATTCGATTGTTTCAAGGTCGTAGGGAAACCAGGCGTTTGAAGCAGAACTAAATAGATGTCCTTGTGGCAAATATTTCATTGAATATTGCTTTGCGGAGATGGATGACCAAAAGATTCCTTCCTTAAAAATGTAGTCCACATTGAAACATCCAGCTTGCATTTTCCCTTTACTATTTCTTGCAGCTTTTAATTCTTCACCATCATTTTCCCATAATACCACATCATTGAAATTACCATACCATTTTCTGAATTCACCGCCATTAGCATAAGGATACCATTTTTTCCCACTTTCCTTATAAGTGTCTACTGTGTAATGAAATCCCACTTTTGTATCGGATACTTCTGTCCAAGAACGTACATATAATGCATTACACCCTGTGTACATTCCTTTTCTTGTTACCCCAAATGAAGACAATAGTTTGCCAGAGAATGCTTTAATTATTTGAGGAGTTGCCCAATATCCAATTGGAGTTCCCTTAATGTGATTGAAAATCGATTGACAAGTAACATATCGTCCATACTGTTTTTCAAGGAAAAGATGTTGGATTTGCTCAACGGAACGAACCTGTACGTGTTCTTTGAATAATCTTCGATAAATACCACTATTATTTGGGATGGTATTCTTGACAACAAAAGCAACTGTCCCAAAATCCGACCCAAATATGCCTCTTCCGAGATGCAATAGAGACTCTATCTGGAAATTATTAACCAATGTTTTTCGTAACTCAATAAAAGATGCAATAAACATCCACGAAGGCAGATTTATCATTGCAAAATAACCCAGTGGTAACATTGAGCCCCAAGCTTTTTCCATAAAAACAGTCATCAAATCTGCCTTACCTTCTGGATAGTTTGTTGCCACATACAGGCTCAACTCTGCATTCATATTACCAGAACCCATATAGGGCGGGTTCATCACCAATGAGGCATACTTTTGGGTAAGAGCAAGAATGAGTTTGTAGGCGTGGATAAGGGTGGCAAAAGGATTTGGGAATTTGGGGTCTTCCTCATATAGTTCCACACAACGTTTGATATATTTTTTTGTGAAATTAGAAAGGTCGAACTTCATAATGGAGCCAAGGTTGTGGGCTTGTTTTAGGAGTTCAAATGCCCTGACAAGTTCAAGATGGATTTTCTCTTTTTGTTCATAGTCCCATTCCAAAGAATAGGCACAACAGAAGTGACCGTCAGCCTCGATGAAAGAGTATCTATCGACATCCGGCATATCCAGCACGTTGGGCATCACGTGGCAGTCCAAGAACGAGTCATCCTTCTGACATGCCTTCATCATCAGAGCAAAGGTCGCCAATTGCTTGGCACGTGTGTCGAGGTCTACACCAGTCAAATTGTACTTGAAAATATTCTCCACAGCTTGTTTTCTGCTGTACCCTTCCTCGATGTAGATGTCGTAGAGGATGTCGAATCCCTCGTTGAGGATGTGCCCAGAGCCACATCCAAGGTCAGCCATCGTCAGTTCCTTGGGGTCGTCATAGTGGAAGATGCAGTCATCAGGTGTTGGTGTAGATGGTTCTACAAGATATTTCCACTTGCCCTTTAAGTCACTGTCGGGGTTGTTGTCTAAGAAGATTCTGCCCACTGTGTTCTGTACCATATACTTCACAATCCAGTTGGGGGTGAATATCTGTGTGGCGGCGGGGATGTCTTCTGCCCCGGCTTTCTTGCCACCCTTGAACGAAGCGAACACTTCATCCTTCTTCTCGCTGATGTAGAACTGGTATAGCCAACCGATGAGTTCCGACTGCCTGTAATCATCATCGGTGATAAATGCCGTGTGGTTGAGCAAATCCACAAAACCACCCTCCGAGAGAATATTGGTCGGAAGGAGAATTTCGGTGTAGTCGGATACGCCCCCGAAGCAGTTGTTGATTATGGGATTGGTATGACAGAACGAGGTGATAAGCAGTGTGAATTGCTCGGTGGTCTTTGTATCGTCCATCAGCAGTTCGGACAGTTTCTCGCGGTCTGATGCATCAACGGAGAACTGTCCGGCACGGGCATTGGAGACAATACGAGGGATACGGAAACGGTCATCGTCGAAGGCAAGGACTGGTTCGGTAAAACCGTTCTTCTCCATAATACGGATTGCCATCAGGCGGTTGAACCAAGTGTAGGCAGCCTCTTCATAGACCTCCTTTATTCCTTTGGTTTGAACGCGGTTGTAAAGTGCCATCCACTTGCCATAGAAATTCTCATCATACAATTGTCCCATAAAGAGGGTGTTCCCTTGCAAACGCTGTGGTTTGTTCCGTTCTTCAACCTCACCTTTGTCATTAAATCCAAAGGCGGCGATACGGTTTATCACCCCTTGTTTCAGTATATTTCGAGCCTCGATGGCAAATCGTTTTATCTGACTTGTATCCATAACATCTTTACTTGATAACCATTACATCTTCGTTGTCGTTGATGTGTTTCATCAGTTGTTGTTTGAGTTGTGCCAAGTAGTCATCCACCTCGCTTTCGTTGGTCAGTTTCTGCCGGGTCCGTGTGTTCAAGGTGATGCTGGCGGTCTTCCTGCCCGTTGGATTACCGCCACCGTCGGGATCTTTCTTGTCCAGAATCACCTTCACCCAATGGGTATAGAACTCGTCGGTGGAACGGTTGTCTTTCAGTGCATAGAGGTTGTCGGTGTTGGTCTTGGATGTGATGGTGGATTGCAGATTGGGGAGGATGTCTTCAGAGACGCCATTCTCCTTACACACCTCTTGCAGGTCGGTATATGCTTTCCCGTAGTTGGCGGCAATCTCTGCACACAGACCTTTCTTAATCTCATTCAAGGCAGCCTCAATCTCTTTCTTCAACTTGTTGTAGGACGGCATCCGTTCAAATGGAGTCTCATCATCAACCAACTCCTTGAACTTCTCTGCCGATGACTTCTTGTTGTCCGGAAGGAAATCGAAGTTCTCCTTGTTGTTGTCAATATACCGTAGGAACTCTATGTAACGGGACAATTGATCGTCGGTAAACTGTTTGACTTCCTTGCATCTATCAACCAATGCTTTGCCTTTGTCCTGTCCTTGGACGATGGCATTGAAGAATTGGACAGGGTCTCGTTTGGACTCCCATTCCTCGAAGAGATGAATGGCTTCTACCACTGGAGAAACAAAGGGATATTTGGAGATATTGTCTCTCAATATACCCATCTTCTCAATAGCCTCTTTCAGTTTCTCTTTGGCACCACGGAACAATTCACTACTGTCGTTGGATGGTGCCGAGTTGAATCCAAACACCTTTTTCCAAGCGCCAGTGAAATTGTCCAAAACGTCTCTGCTGATTGCCTGTGCCGGACGGACAACGATTTTGTTCCGGTCGCTGGTTGTCATAGCAGTGGCGATAATCTTGGTCTCGGTGTTGGGGTCGTTGTTGTAGGAATAGTCTCGTTTATGTCTCCTCACCAATTCATTTACGACATACATCGTGCAAAGCTCGTTCCAACCATAGGGAGCACCCGAGAATTTCTTGGTGATGTCTCCGAGACTCAATTCCCGTCCTTGTTGGAGGAGGTAGTTCTCAACGGGTTTCTCCGGGTCAGTCAATTCTGCATGCAAACCCTCATAGTCGCCTGTGTTTATCTTACGGAGGATTGCCTTTCGTAAATCGTCACTTGTACGGGGAAATATCGGGTCGGTGACTAAACGACCGTATGGATAGTTGTTTTCAAAATGACTTTCCAATGCACTCTTGTATCGCTCCTTTCCTTTGAGGGTGGCAAGCTTTGCTGTGATGACATCTTGACTGGACACCACCTCACAGTTGTCGAACATCTTCTTGAACTCGGGCACAATCTTGCTGTCGTAGGTCTCTCTTGCACGCTTTCTGAAATCGTCCATTGTCCGCTTCCTCGTGTCGCTTGATGCAGGTGTCTTCAAGTATTGCTGCACTTTGCAGAAGTTGAAGAACTCGTTTCGGAAAGCATTGTTTGCATTATACAGAGGTCCTATAAGGAATGACAATCTGTTTGCCTTGTTTTGGAGTGCATACTGATGGCAGTTGCCTCCGAAATCGTCTTCCATCACCAGTTCTATCTCGATGTCTGCATTGTTGGAGAGATAACTTCTCCCCATTATGAAACAGGCAATGGAGAACTTGTTGCTACGGTATGTCTCACGGTTCGATGGATTGCCCATATAGTCGAAGAATATCTTTTTCAATTCCTCTGCCATCGTGGCATTATCAACCTGTTGGTTCTTGATGAGTTGGGCAACCTCCATTTCATCCTCCGTATAGAAGCAGTAGTAGTCCGATGCCGTTCCTTTCTTCGACTCGTAACGGATGATGTTCTTCTCACAGAGATAGTCGAGCACCTCTTGCACATCGTGTTTGATGGACAACTTCTGTGTATCCACATCCGTCATCAAGAGGTTCGTGATGTTCTCGACAGTGGCAGGGAATTGTAGTTTGTCTGTCTCCGAGAGGTAGCATATCATAAACAGTATATTGACCACTCTCTGACCAAATTCGGGGTCTTTGTATTCTTGGATGATGCCGTTGGCGTTCTGTATTGCCCGTTGTCCGAGATTCATCAGACTGCCTTGGAACATTGCATTGAAGAATTGGTCAAACGAAATGAATTTGCCCACTTCTTCATCTTTCGTCATTTTGGCTGTAGCGTGTGTTACCTTGATGATGCTTCGCTCGTTACCTTTGACCTCACGTTCAACAAACCCGATATCTACAAAGTTGTTGAAAACCTGCATTATCAGTTTGAACTGGTAGGGAACAAAGGGATAGTAGGCAATAAACTCCTCCTTGTCGGAAAATTTCTTGTATCCCGAAGGAAGTTGGAACTGGTTGTCGATGGCGTTCTTCTTCTCTTCGTAGAGTTTCCCCAGTTCAATCTCGGCACCACCGGTCTTGTCAAGGATACGTTTCTGGGTGATATACTCTGGCTGGGTCCCTTTAAGAGAAACTCTGACCTCGAAACGACCCATAATCTTTCCGTAATCCTCATTGGTCTTTGTAATCTTACAGTCATCAAGCAGTTCGGTGAGGTCTTGTTGTGCTGTGCAACCAAGCCATACTCGGTCTTCACACACCTCGTGCAGCCGTGTGACGATTTCTTGGAGTTGCAGCAACAAACCACCACGTCCATCAATAAACTGACTAATCTCATCGACCAAGAAAAGAAGATGGTAGTTCTTGCCCTTGCCGTCGATGAAGCTCTTCAGTTCCTTCATAAATGTCTCCACACTGATGTAGGAGTCGTCCTCGACAATACGTTTCCTGATGATGTCTGTGGTCATCGTGGGGACCAGTTCCTTGCCGATGTCAAGCACATAGTCCAGTTCTTGGTCTGCAAGGTCGGATGCCTGTTCGTTCCAATCAAATCCGTCATCTGCAATACGCTGCTTGAACTCATCAAATTTGCCCTTGCTGTCAAGCAGTTTCTCAAAATGTTGAGCCAGTGCAATGTTGAACTTGTTGTATCCACGGAATTCATTGAGTTCTGCCCAAAAGACATCAAGGAAGACCTTCTTCTCGTTACCGTTGATATTATGGACGGTTCCGATATTGAAGAGGATAGTATCAACCTGATTGTCCTTCATCCAGATGATGAGGTCTTTCATATCTGCAACCGTCAAATCAAGTTTGCTGTCCGGATGTTGCAATGGGTCTCTTTCCTCGACAGCCTCCATCAGCCTCTCCAAAGCACGCTGACCGTATTGTGGAGAGAGACAATAGTCAAGATATTTGAGGAAGTGGGATTTACCGGAACCGAAGTATCCGTTTATCCATATACCACAGTGGTTCTTCTCTTTCTTCTGCACAGCCGAAAGGATGTTGTAGAGGCCCTGTATGATTTCGTCTGTAAAAACATACTCCTCTATTTCGGTGTGTACGGTTTCTTCATCGAAGTCGGAAGCCGACACTGCCGGATTGACCTTACGTTCAATATCCCTGTTGTATAAGTCTTTTAGTTTCATATCTGTAACTATTATCTGTCGTTTATAAGTAATGTTGCACGATAGGTGTGCTCATCGTTGAGCATTCCGAAAAGGTGGTATGTGTTTTTATTCACATTGCCAGGGTAGAAGACAATCAGTTTGTAATCACTGCTCCGATTGTACTTCTCATAATTGGTCAGAAACACATTTGTCCGAAGGTACGGATACATACTGCCGATTCCATACAGGAAGATATATGGACGCTTCTTATTGTCCTTGATGGATATGTGCTCAATTATCCTGTTGTGAATATGCTGGAAGAAAGCATCACTGTTTGCCTTGTTAGTCAATGTCTTGGTTACGCTTTCTGGATTTGTATCATCTTTATCAATGAGGTATTTGAGGAACGAAGGATTCAGTTTGCCAAAAGGTTGTCCATCCAAGAAGTTGCAGAACTCTTCAAAAATGTTCATCGTCAAAGCATCGACATAGTTGATGGGACGGATGAGCTGCTCCTTGAACTCCTTTATCTGCTGCCGAATCTCATACTCTTTCTCTGCCGGATACTGATACACAAAGAAGTTATAGTTGAGGTCTCCGTTGGGGGTATCTTGAAACAGGGGACTCTGTAGTTTCTCGTATAACTCGTCTATTGTCATAGTTGTCCCTCCTTTATCTTTTGCACCTCATACGGTTCAAGGAAGCAAGCCTCCAAAAACCAGAGTTCGTTGTTCTGTATATAATATGTACTGTCTATGTCCGAGAAGTCTATCGGTTTCAAATCGAAGTTCTTTTCCTCCATCAGTCCGACTTTTCTCAATACGGAACACACTGCCGATGCAACTCTGTCCTTCGTGTTCTCGCTCCAACTCTCCACGAAGGCATCTTTAGCAGAAATCTCATTAAACTCCATCATCAAGTCGTTCTTGGAGACACGCTGGTCGACGCCACGCCAATGTTCCAAGACTACATTTATATGAAGGTCGAAGACAATCTTGTAAGTCTTCAATATCACATAGAACATTGCCACCCTCTGGGACTTGTCATTCAGGGCAAGAAACCAGTTCCAAAAGGATTTGGGAACAGCATTATATCGTTTTACAAATTCAGGAATTGCACGGGAACGGGTTCTCTCGCTGCTCATCATCAGATGCTCTCCCGTCAGGAGTTCCTCTTTCAGAAGTGAGTCTCTGTCGGGAGACATCAGCATCGGCAACAATGCTCTCATCTCCTCGTACATAAACCCACATCCTGTGATGGAGGCAGAATAGGGACTGGTTAGTGTTCGGTTTGCCATAGATGGTCGTTATTAGTTTAGTTAGTTCTGATTATTGGAAGTTTTGGTGCTCACTATCAAATCCCGAATATCTACGTCCAATAATTCCGATATGCTTTGCTCTATTAACATTACTTTCAGTCGATTTAGATTTGCCATACCATTTTAATTTAATGATTATCCGCAAAATGCCCAAATTTGAGATCGAGTCTCTTATTCACAGTATTTGATTTTATTCAGCGGTGCTCATCACCCTTTCAGGGGTCGAGACGCGGGGACTGGCTCGATTTACAGATCCCCAGACTGCACTCTGTGTGTCTGGGGTTATTAAGATAATATGCCACGCGCAGGGCTTCTTTGCGCGCTCCACTGGGGTTTGCACCCGTCTCCGAGGCTTCTTTGTGGAAAATGCGGATAATCATTTATTAATTTATTCAAAAAAATATATCATTTTATAACGACAACATTGTGATTTTATTGTGATGCGCTTGATTTTTATACAGTGAATCAGTACAAAATGACAAACCCTGTCGATAATCGGGCTGCACCGTATGCCTACCGCCGGAGATGTGTGGCGTAGTGAAACAGATGTACGGACAAGGCTCACACGACTGATTTTGGTTGTCGGAGTGTATGAAGGACAATAAAAAATGTTTTCCCGCGTTGTAACGGAACAATTAAATGGCATACAATGACAACAAAAGACAAGATATTAGATTTGCTTGACAAGACCGATCGCGCGGGTATTGACGAGGTGATGGACTGGCTCAAGGGTAGCGGGTTCTTTATGGCGCCGGCATCAACCAACTTCCACGGCAACTACGAGGGCGGTCTGGCCGACCACTCCTACAACGTGTATACTGCTGCCATGCGTCTGCGAGCCACCGCATTGAGTCTCAACCCGGCTCTTGAAAATGAACTGCCTGAGGACAGCGTGATTATAGCGACTCTTCTCCATGACATCTGCAAGTCCGACGTCTACAAGGAGGTGACCAAGAAACGCCAGAACAGCTTCGGACGCTGGGAGGAATACCCTGGCTACACCGTGGACTACAGCAATTTCCCTTTAGGCCACGGCGAGAAAAGCGCCATTATCCTTCTCCGCCTTGGTCTTGACATGACCGATGCAGAGATTGCCGCTATCCGCTGGCATATGACGGCGTGGGATATGCCGTTCCAGAGCCGCGAGGCACTCGGCAACCTCAACGCTGCCAAGGACAAGTATCCCCTCTGTGCACTGGTGCAGCTCGCCGACGGCTTCGCATCATCGCTGATGGAAGACACGGTGAAAGCCTGAAGTTTTTCCGGCGGGTCCCGGCGTGAGCAGGTGTGCATTCTGCAAAGCGGCGAGGTGCGTGACTATCCATTCTGCTTATAGGCAGTGCGGCAGCCATGCTTTAACGGTATCATTCTGGGGGCTTTTGAGGACTTCGCTTTCAGTGTTGTCGTGCTATGGCGTTTTGTTCCATGGCGAAAAGGCTGTCGCGCAGGGCGTCAAGGTCGGCAATGGGGGAGAGGCGGAATGAGAGGTCGGTGGGCAGTGCGACTGCATGCTGCCGGCAGAATAGCGTGAGCTCTTCTTCCGCCGTGCGTTGCGACGGTTGTTGTTGGCGCCACTGTTTGAGGAACTGCAGGATGCGGAGGCCGTCGGCGCGTTCGGCACAGGCATGGACGAAGAGGTGGCGAGAACGGAAGTTCTTGCGTAGTGGGCCCCACAAGTCGTCGGTTCTCAGCTGCTGGCGCAGGAAAGGGCTCATGGGTGTCTCGATGTCGTGCTCGTAAAGGTCGGGGAACAGCGCGTAGGTGTCCCTCGCCGCTTCGAAGCCCTCGTGAGGGTAGAGAGGATAGGCGAGCTCCATAGCTTCGAGGCCGCCGGCAATGGCCGGTCCGGTGCCAAAGGGCACGCGGCTCGACAGGCGTCCCTGCGGACGCACCACGGCGTCGCACTGTTGCAGCACCTTGCCGGTCTTGGCGAATTTCTGCATCAGGTAGAAGTCCTCGCCACCCTGCAGCGGCGTTATGCCGCCCACGCGGCGGTAGGCCCAAAGGGGGAAGACCATGGCGCTGCCCAAGGCGGTGAAAGCATAGGGGAATGGAATGCCTGCCGGCGATTGTGCGCCCCGTGAGGCCGCCAGCCGGGCTTCAATGTCAAGCATCATCAGGTGGTAGTGCCGCATATAGAGCTCGTAGCGCAGCATGGCGCGGTCGGTTGCGGCATCGCCGCCAAGGGGGTGGTAGTAAGGCACGCCGAGGGCGCTGTGGTCGGGATGGGCGTTCATGGCCGTCAGCACCTTCTCCAGATAGTCGGTATCTATAGCGGTATCGGCATCGAGGCTGACGATGAGTTCGTTGTTGTCATGCTGCTTCGCAATGGCCTCAAACAATGCTTTCCGCGCCCAGCCTACGCCGCGTTGCTTGCCCGTCCATTGCCGGTCGAGCACTGTGATGCGGAAGGCGTAGTTGGTGCGTGTGGCCTCGAGGAAATGGAGGGTCTCCTGGTTGTCGGCATACATGGCGCGCTCCGACGGCTCTTCGCTCGATGCCCAGCTCGCGGGGTTGTTGATGCAAAGGTACACCTCGAAATCGCCGAAGGTCTGTCGTTGCAGGTTCTGCAGCAAGGCCTCCACGTTTCCCTGCTCGGCCAGCATAGGTATGGCTACTGAGATATGGTTGTATCTCATTGTTTCACTACTTTAGCGGTATGATTGCCGCAGCGCAGCAGGTAGATGCCGTCCGGTAACGTGCTGAGGTCGACGACCCTCGTGTCGGCTGGAAGTTGCATCACGCAATACCCCATGCTGTTGTACAGTTGTAGACAGTGGTACGATGGCATTCCCGCCTGCGATTGGTACGCTGGCGTCCCCGCCTGCGAAAATCCTGCCTGCGAAAGAAAAATCTTGTCGTGCGTGGGGTTGGGGTATATCTCCAGTAGCCCCTGCTGGCCATCCTCGTCCCGGTCTATCCCTACGCTGCTGGGCAGGGCGTGGATCTCGCCGATATAGTTGACAAGCGCGTGTTGCAGCCGCCGCCAGTATTCTGGCAGGCGGTCGCTGCTGAGGGTCTTGACTGAAGATATCTCCATAGTCATTTCCAAGCAGTTATGATAATAGTTCATATAGTCCTGACGTCCGTTGGGTATGACGTACCAGTCGCCGCCGGCGATGTAGCCTTCTGAGGTCACATCGGTCATGAAGGTGGCCGACATCGTCCGGCAGGTGTCAACGAAGCGTCGGCACACCTGGATCCACCAGTTGCGCGCCGGGTGCTGCTGTTGTGCCGAGGTGAAGCTGTCCCAGGGGTAGTTCATCACCTCGCTGCCGCCGTGCAGGTTGGCGCTGAGGCGGAAATGGTGTGCTGTGGCGTAGTCTATCATGGCTGCGGTCTCCTGCTGCTGGCCGTTGAGCGGCGCTGTGCCGAAGGGGTCGGGGAAGTTGCGGTTAAGGTCCACGTAGTTGGCGTTGTAGCGCATCGAGCCCCGCACCGTGTTGTCGCCGCTGCGGTAGGTGCCGTCGGGATTGGCCAGGGGGTTGATGTAGATGTCCACGGTGTTGATGAGGTCGGTGTACTGCTGGTTGGTGCCGTAGCCGCTGAGCAGGGTGTCGATCAGGCGCAGCATCATGACGTAGCCCGTCACCTCGTCGCCGTGCATCGTCGAGGTGTAGAAAAATTCGGGGTGCACGTTTGGGTAGGCGTTCTCGCCGCGTATCACCATGCAGAGCAGCAGCCGGCCCTGCACCGAACGCCCTATGGTGTCGACGTGGCACAGCGTCGGGTACTGCTCTTGCCACTGCTGCATTATTTTCTGGTAGGTATCGTAGGTGGGGTAGCGGTCCCAGTTGGCCATCTCTGCAACGGTCGTGGCCATCTCAATGGCCTTGCTCGCTGTTGTGTCGGGCTCCCAGGGGAAAGCGTCGGGGCGTGGCTTGAGGGTCTGCGCGTTGAGGGTGGGCAGGTTCAGTGTGTACAGTACAGCGGCAAGGAGTAATGCTTTTCTCATGTGGCGAAAGTGATGAAATTGTTGGCGAAGAAATTCCAGAGCATCACGAAGCCTGTGGCGATGACCTTGGCAATCCAGAAATTGGACTTCAGCTTCTCGTTGAGCAGGTAAAGAATAAGGGTGTTGAGTCCCAGGCCGATGAGCGAAACGACGAAAAAAGTGGTGTATTCCACACCGATATGCTCGTTGGTGCTGCCCCAGGTCCAGATGCGGTTCAGGATATAGTTGTTGGTGGCCGCCACCACAAAGCCTATGGCATTGGATATGAACTTATGGATGTGCAGCTTTTCCTTGCAAATCCATGTCAAGCCGAAATCGATGATTGTCCCCGTCACGCCTACCACGCAGAAGCGCAGGAATTTCAGTATGAAGGCTTTCTCGAAAAATTGCGACAGAAAAGAAGAGAGGAGTTTCACAATTCAGATATCATTTTTTTTCACTAATCACCAATCACTATTCACCATTCACCAGTCACTGCTCAGAACGTCACCTCGTTAGGGTCGTGCATGATGCCGGTCTTGCGTATGCGCTGCACCTTGTGGCTGTTCTTGGGTTTGCTGATGCGCGGGCCGGGTTTCTTGTTGCGCGGTATGTATTTCACGTCGCCGCTCTCGTTCACCTCCAGGCCGTAGACCTTCTCGGTGTCGAGGTTCACCTTGATGCTCCAGTAGTGGCCGCACCCGCCGGAGGTGCGCACGATGTCCTGCGAGAGCTGCTTCTGCATCTTGTCGTCCCACACGCAGTTTATCCAGATAATCTTGGCGCCGTTGATGTCGGTGAAGCCCACATACTGACGGGTGTATTTACGTATGTGCTCGTCGATGATGGGGCACATGCCTTCCTGGTTCTCATGGTTGCGGTTCAGGTAGGCCAGCTTTTTCTGCATCAGCTTCTCGGCCTTGGCGATGTCGATGTCATCCGGCGTGAAGCGTCCGTCCTGATTCTCAACCAGGATGTCGACATCCCACTCCTTGTTGAAGACATAGCCGTGGTAGTTGCTTCCCATCACCTCGGTGTGGTACCATACCTCTTCGGGCACTATGAAATCCTGGGCTTGGAGCACTGCGTAGCGGGCGCCGAAAATCGAGAGTATTGTGGCAAAAAAGAGTATTCTTTTCATATTCGTTAACTATAATATCACGTTGCAAAATTACTTAGAAAACGTCATCTGGCAAAAAATATTTTGCATAAGGTGTATTTTTTGCTGTTTCAAAAAAAAATCATATATTTGCAATCTCTTTACCGAAGGGTGTTTTCGGCCTGTTTTGGTATTAAACGGGTTGATATTCATTCTTCTGTGATGCTTTGGATAAATAAAAATAATATAGTCAACTATGAACAAATTCGTTTCTGTACAGCAAGCTGCTGAGAAAATTCACGACGGCATGACCGTTATGGTTGGCGGTTTCCTCGGAGTGGGCAACCCCATTGCTCTTATCGACGCGCTGGTCGAGAAGGGTGTCAAAGACCTTACCATCATCTGCAACGACACCGCCTATCCCGAAGTCGGCGTGGGCAAGCTCATCACCAACCATCAGGTGAAGAAACTCATCGCCACCCATATCGGAACCAACAATAACACTATCGACCAGATGAATGCTGGTGAGCTCGACGTCACTCTTCAGCCCCAGGGCACCCTGGCCGAGCAGATCCGTGCTGCCGGCGCCGGCCTTGGCGGCGTGTTGACCCAGACGGGCCTCGGCACCATCGTCGAGAAAGGCAAAGAGAAAATCACTGTTGACGGCAAGGAATACCTCCTCGAGAAACCCGTCCGTGCCGATGTGGCCATTATCGGTGCCAACATCAGCGACCACGAGGGCAACCTGGTCTACAAAGGAACCAGCCAGAACTTCAGCCCCATGATGGCTACCGCTGCCGACATGGTTATCGTTGAGCCCCAGGAGATAGTCGAGACTGGCACCATAGCTCCCGAGAATGTCAAGACCCCCGGCATCTTTGTCGATTTCATCATCAAAAAATAACTAATCACTAATCACCAATCACTATGGCAGTAAAATCAATGCTTCGCGTCCGCATGAGTGCTAAGGACGCCCACTATGGCGGCAACCTGGTCGACGGTGCCCATATGCTTCACCTCTTTGGCGATGTCGCCACCGAGCTCCTCATCATCCAGGACGGCGACGAAGGTCTCTTCTGTGCCTACGACATGGTAGAGTTCAAGGCCCCGGTCTATGCCGGCGACTATATCGAAGCCTACGGCGAGATAACCCACGTCGGCAACACCAGCCGCAAGATGAGCTTCGAGGCCTACAAGGTCATCAAGACCCGTCCCGACATCAGCGACAGCGCCGCTGAGGTGCTGGAAGAGAAAGTTCTGGTGTGCCGTGCCAGCGGCACTTGCGTCACTCCCAAGGAGTGCCAGCGCTATAACAAGTAGTTCATCCAAACCGACAATAAAAAAGCATCCGAGGTCGCGTCCTTGGATGCTTTTTTTTTTAGGAGGCGAAGCTTTCAGCTTTGCCACTGCTAATGCCAATTGCCTATAGTCGTCGCGTTGGTCGGGCTGGGAAGCCCGACCTCCTATTGTTCCGGAATCGACAGTTTCACCATGTCGCTGCCCTGAATCCAGCTGAAACCGCCCGCAGGTTTGCCTTCGGCATTCAGAGCATCCACAAGGCTTCCAGCGCCCTGTAGCGTGAACTGGTCGGAAAGTGCGCTGCAATTGTCTGTCGTACAATTCACGACAGACAAGCCAGAAGGATAATAACAGCGTGTAGCACTTGCTGTATGAGTGTTTAGTTCTTTTTCATTAACGATTGCACCTTTTGCATTGTTGTTAGTTGAAGTGACCGTCATTGTTCCATAATAGTAGCAATTGGTGATTGATATATCCGAAAATAAGTCGGTTACAGATACTATTCCTGCAGCTTTCCATGAACTAATGTTGCAGTAGGCAAAGCTATTGTCGATATTCATGCGCTGCACTTTGCCTACAAGGCCTGCTGCTCTATAGTTGTTGATTTGTGTTGAATGGTTGATGTCACCAGTGTTGGAGCAGTTGAGCATCGTTACTGCCAGATAATCTTTTGATGATATATTAAAACCTAATATGCCCCCTATGTATTTTTGTATGTTTGTTGTCTCTGAGCATGTCAGAGTTCCACTATTGTGGCAGTTATTGATATTGCTTTTTGCGCACCCGAAAATTCCGCCGATGTAAATTCCGTTTGCCGATGCTCCAGAGTTAGATAAGATCAGTTGAGCGTTGTTCACACATCCTGTGACTTGAGCGGTTGTGCTGTTGACTTCTGCTGAGATACCACCACAATAACATTCTGTATTGGTAATGGCTCCACGGCTTTCTATTGTTCCGTTGTTTGTGCAGTTCAGCATATTGGTGCCAGCGAAAATGCCAGTGATGCCACCAAGTCTGTTAGCATTTGCACTCAATGTGCCATTGTTTGTACAATTCTCAACAGAGCCTTTCGACTGCCCGCAGATGCCGCCAATGATTTTAGCGTAGTTATTGTTCTCAACGTTAAGGCTACATAGTGATGTACAGTTCGAAATCACAGTGTTTTCGGCTGCGGTATATGCTAGAAATCCAAAGCAGTTGTTGTAGCTCTCTACGTCGGTGGGAATGGTGGTGACTGTTCCGCTTTTTTCTATCGTCAGGTTGGCTACCGTTGAGTTTGCTGCCATTGTTTTGAAGAGCGAGGTGGCGTTGCCGTCGAGGGTTATGGTGTGGCCTTGGCCGTCGAGGTTGGCGGAGAAAGTTTCTGTGGTTGACGTTACTGTGATGTCGTTAGCAAGCTTTATATATTTTCCGGTGGTTGCTGCGGGTGCCACGTAGTCCCAGCACTCTGCAGTAAACACGTGATAGGGAAGCTCTTGAGTGCCATTGTAGGTCGTCATGGTGTAGCCGTTGGGTGCCGTGTTTGACGAGAGGCATACCTCGTCGAAGCCGTACATGTGGCCTTGCGTGAAGTTGGTGGCCGTGGTGCGTGTGCGTGCGATAGAGCGCACATTGTGGTTTATGTCTTCGATGAAGTAGCGCAAAGTGAAGTTGGTGACTGAGGCTTGGGGCATCACGGGCAAATAGAAGTATTGAGTGTTTGTGGCGAGCTCTATAGGGGTTGGGAATATGAGTGTGCGCGTCTTCATGTTGCCTGAGTTTGTGGTTGTGACGCTCCATCCGTTGCCCGACGGCACGGCGCTGAATTGGCCGGCCAAGTCCTGGTCGGCGCTGACTTCGATGGCGCAGAGTTTGGTGCCGTTGGCTGTCTTCACCGGCAGGCGGAGCATGGTGCAGAGGTTGTGCATCTGCAGGCTGTTGCCTGTAGAGTGGGCAGCCATGACGTTCTCTACGCGCTGTACCGTGCCGTCGCACTGGTAGGCCACCTCGCTGGGCAGCGTGATGGTCACCGTGCCGTTGTTGGCAATCTGGCTGAGCCCGGCAGGGTATGCAGCATAATAGCTGTCGCCGTAGGGCGTTATGCCATCGGAAGCGATGGTGGCCCTGTTGTTTTGACTGGCATCGACGCTGACGGCGTAGACGCCGCCGTTGATACGCAGCTCGTCGCCATTGTGCCAATAAACCACGTGGTTGTCGCCCATATAGGCTTTCCCGGCATCGTAGTCCGCTGTGGTGATGGTGAATACGTTGTCGCTTTCTTTTTGGCAACTGGAGAATGAAAAGCTGAGAATGGCAAATAAAACACTTGCCCATAGAGTTCCCGTAAACTTAGTCATTATCATGTGTTTGTTTTTGTTAAAGGAGAAAAGTTGGGTCTGTTGTTTTCTCCTTTTTACGGGAAAGAGGCTGATAATGTTTCGTTTGGCGTGGATTAAATTCGGGACGCCGTGATTTTCAGGTGGTGTACCAGTTCTTGAATTCCGAGGTGCGTGCGCGCGAGATGATGATTTTTTCAGGTGTGGGAACGGTGAGCGTGATATGGAGTTTGCTGAGAGGCCAGATGGAGATGTCCTTGACGGCTTGGTGCGAGATGATGTATTGGCGGTTGGCGCGGAAAAAATTGGTGGGGTCCAGCTGCGAAATGATGGCGTCGAGGGGTTTGTCGATGACGTGTGTCTGGTTGTCGAAGGTCACGATATGGGTGACTTTCTCTACCACGTAGATGTAGGCTATGTCATTCACTTTCAGTGGTATCAGCTTGTCGCGTACCGGTATCAGGAAATAGGACTTGTATTTGCGGGGCTGCATGATGTCGAGCATGGTGGCAACCATGGCCGGGTCTATAGGTTTCTGGGGGTTGACGTAGCGCTGCACCTTCTCCACGGCGCGTCGCAGGTCGTCGGCACTGATGGGTTTCAGCAGGTAGTCCATGCCGCCAGCTTTGAAGGCCTCGAGGGCATACTGGTCGTATGCTGTGGTGAAAATGATGGGGCTGTTGATGGTAGCCTTGTCGAAGATGTGGAAAGCGATGCCGTCGGCCAGGTGGATATCCATAAAGATGAGGTCGACGGAAACCGGCTGCGAGAAATACTCGATGGTATCTTCTACGCTCTGCAGCGTATCAATCACTTTCAGCTCTGGCTCCACCTCGGCGATGAGCCGTTGCAAGTTCTGAGCCGCAATCTGTTCATCTTCAATAATCAGTGTGTTCATACGACAGTTTTTTTTATGATAAATTGTTTTTTAGAATCTTGTTGTTTATTCTGTTGGCCGCTGTGCTGTCGAGAAGGGGCACCTCTACGGTGAAGAGGTCGTCGCACTGTGTGATGTTGATCTCTTTCTGGCACAGCAGCTGGTAGCGTTTGCTCAGGTTCACCAGCCCCAACCCGGTGGAGTTCTCTTCGGCCTGGCGGGGTTGGATGATGTTGCTCACCGTTATGGTGCTGTCGGCCGTGGTGGCGATGACAACATTCAAAGGGTGGCGGTCGCTGACGACGTTATGTTTCAGTGCGTTCTCTATCAGCAGCTGCAGGCTGATGGGTATAATCTCGTATTGCTTGAAGCGTTCGTCAATATGGTATTCGAACGTAAGGTTCTGGCCATATCTTATCTGCATCATCTGGCAGTAGGAGTCGACGAACTTCAGCTCTTGCTCCAAAGTCACTAAGCGTTTGACCTGCATGATGTAGCGGTAGGTCGACGACAGTTGCTGCAGGTAGCTCTGTGCGCGTTCGTCGTCGTTGCCTATAAGTCCGCTGAGGGTGTTGAGCGAGTTGAACAGGAAATGCGGGTCGAGCTGCTTCTCCAGAGCCTCATAGCGCATCGTGATATTCTCGGCTTGCAGCTGTTCACGTTCTATCGACGATTGCAGTCGCCGTGTGAGGTTGTAGAGAAGCAGGGCTATGAGCACAGCCACGAAGGCTATCAGGATGTCGCGGAGTATGTTGACGTTGATGGCCTCGCTCAGCAGTGTGTCGTCGTAGATTAGCTGGTGGAGAAAACCCGACAGCAACGACAGGACAATGGTGATGAGCAGCGAGCCCAGCATGGCGGCAAGGGTTTTGCGCGTCAGGCGTGAGGATTTGAAGATGTAGAAGTTGTAGAACAGTACGGCAAAGATAATGATGGTGTTGACGGACAGCGAGTAGACGAAATGAAACGATGGGTCAAGCCGGAAATTGTTGTCCCAACGGGCTATGGTTATCAGGGCGGTGAGTATGGCACCGCCTATCAGGGCTATCAGTAGTGCGTTGGCAGCACTGAATGTGAGTCGGTTATGTCCAAATCGAAAAAGCTGCACGATTTTGGCGTTTTGATGGTTTCATGTCACGCATTCCTTGCTTGGCGGAGGCGATGGATAAGTATGTTGCGTCGCTGACGCAGGTAATTCTTGGCGAAGGTGATAAGGGTGGAGAGGACGAAATAGCTTCCGGCCTGAATCCACAGGGTCAGATACTCGTGGCGCACCTCGGAGAGCGGCGCTCCCATCGAGGCGAGCTTTACGAAGCCCTGCACCGCCGGCGTTGAGGGGAAAATATAGCTGAAGTAGTACCAGAAACGCGGCAGGCTCTGCTGTGGCCACACCATGCCGGTGAGCATGAAGAGCACCAGCGACAGAAAGACGAAGCAGAGCATGGGCGAGATCTTCTGACGCACGAGGAGGTTCGCCACTGTCATGGCGAAGAAGATGACGGCCAGGAGCAGGGGGAGTGCGAAGATTAGCAGCGTGTAGAGGTTGCCCAGCTGAGGCAGGTGGAACCACCGCGGCACAAACCAGAAGCAGAAGATGGTAAGGGGCACGTAGAGCAGCAGGTAGCACAGCGCACGGCCCAATATAAGGCGGTAGACCGAGTTGCGGCGCAGATGGTGCGGTATGAGTTGCAGGTAGCGCCGGCTCTCTACGGCTTCGCCGGCAAGGATGCAGATGCCGAGGAAGAGGGTCTGGTGGATCACCAGCACCAGCAGGATGGGGAGGAAGAAGCTCCCGTAGCCTCCGGAGGGGTTGTAGAGTGTGGTGTTCTCCATCACCACGGGTTGCATCTGTATCGAGGCCTCCTCGTTGGTCATGCCGGCCTGCTCGTAGCGCTGCAGCTCTATGGTGTGCATCTCGTCGATAAGCACGGCGTTGCCGCCGGTGAGGGCGGCTTTGTAGTAGTAGAACGAGCTCATGTCGCTGAACACCACTATACGGCCGGTGCGGTTCTCGGCCACGCGCGTCGAGAAATCGTGGGGGAACAGGAAGATGGAACGCACCTGATGGTCCTCCAGCAGCCGCTGCGCCTCGCCAAGGGTGTTGCATCGGTATGCCACGCTGAGCTCCGGCGTGGCATCAAGCTTGTGGATGAACCGTTTGCTGACATCGCAGGGCTGTTCGTCAACAATAGCTATGGGCATGTCCTCCACGTTCTCGTTGTGATAGATGGCACAGAAGAGGAGCGGGTAGATTATGGGAGCCAGGAAGAAAATGAGCAGCACGGTAGGGTCGCCGAACACTCGGCGCACCTCGATGCTGAACACAGTCCATATATCCTTTAATGCGTTGAACATGGTGATGCTATGCTGTTGCTTTTTGCTTGCTGATTTTTAGTTGCCACGTCAGGAAGGGTGCTCCTACGAAGAGGAGCAGGGCGAAGGCTATGAGGGTCATGAAGCGTGGCCAACAATGTTCCATGGCGTTGCCGAAGATGGCTATATCGCAGAAGTTGAGGTAGTAGTGACGGATGGGGTATATCCACGACACCGCCGTGAATATTCGCGGCATGCTGTCGACGGGGAATGAGAAGCCCGACAGCGAGAAGGACACGGCGCTGTAGATGGCTCCCACACTCATCGACAGGGGCGCGTCGGGGATGCAGGAGGCTATGAAGCCCCCCACGCTCTGTGCGGCGGTGACGAGGAGGATGGTGTTCAGCACCATGAGGAGCCACGACCCTTTCAGGGGGAACCCCATGGGGCCAAACATTATGAGGTTGGCCAGCAGGCCAAGGAGCAGGTACCATGCCGTGTAGGGCAGCAGCTTGCCTATGAGGGCGGCATAGGGGTTGTATTTGGCACTCGCCAGCCAGCGGCGCAGGCTTTTCTGCTGCCGCTCGCGGGCTATGATATAGATGGTGTGCATCACTATGATGAAGGCAAGCACGGCAGGGATGAGGGTGGTCATCAGGTAGTTGCCATAGTTGATCCATGGGTTGCCGATGGTGCGGGTGTCGTATTCCACGGGTTGTATAAGCCCCATGATTTGGTCGTCGTTGAAGCCTTTCTTACGGTATACCTCGCGTTGCACGGCCCCGGTGGCCAGCATGCCCATGGTGGCCAGCTGCTTGTAGCTCAACGTGCCGGCAAGCATATAGGCCGAATTGACGTAGAGCACGAAATGGGGCGAGCGGAACTGCAGGAGGTCGTTGTAGGTGCCGCTGGGGAACTCATAGAATGCGAAGATCTGGCCGCGCTGCATGGCCCGGCGTGCCTCGTTGTGGTTGTTGTAGACCGCGGCGACCTCCACGCCTTGGGTGGCGTTGATCTCGTGGCATAGCCGTCGTGAGAGGTAGGAGCCATCCATGTCTACCACCGCCACGGGGAGTTTGGTGGGCTGCCCGTTGTGGGTCATGGTGGCGAAAAATACGAATACAAAAATGAACCCCAGGCTCATCAGGATGAGGTAGCGCGAATGTTGACGTATGCGCAAAAGCTCGCGCCGCAGGACGCGTGTGATGTTGGTGTCCATTTCCTCTGCTTTTTTTGGCGTCGTTTAGTCTTCAACGAGTATGGCTGTCATGCCGGGGCGTAGCCCTTCGATGATGCCGTTGGGTATCACTTTCACGTCGAACGATTTCACGTCGTATTGTCCCAGTGTCTTTGTGGCGCGCCAGGTGGCGTAGGAGGCCATGACGCGTACGTTGCGCACTGTGCAGTCGTAGGTCTTGTTGCCCAATGCCGGCAGGCGCACCTTGACGGTGTTGCCGGTGCGTATATCTTTCAGGAGGTCCTCGCGGATGCTGAAGTTGAACCAGTTGTCGCTCATGTCGAGAATCGACACCACGGGGGCCCCGGTGCCCACCAGGTCGCCCAGTTTCACATACACCTCCACCACTTCGCCGTCGGCGGCGGCAATGATATAGCTGTCGTCGAGGTAGCTCTGCACCTCTGCCACGGCGCCACCGGCGCGGTTCACCAATGCCGAGGCGGCCTCGATGTCCTCGGCCTGCGCTCCCTCTTTGGCCATCAGGTATTGCTGCTCGGCGGCGGCACAGTCGGCCTGGGCAGCTTTATATTTGGCGTCGACCTCGTCGTATTGCTGGGACGAGACCACTCCTTTGTCGTGCAGGCCTTTGATGCGCTCGTACGATTTGCGGTACACCTCTTCGGCGGCCTTGGCTTTCTGCCACACCTGGTAGGCCATCTGCACCTGCTGCTCGCGGGCGCCGTTCTTGGCCTTGCGGCTCTGTGCCGTGGCGGCGCTGCGTGCCGCTTTGGCCTGGATCAGCTTGGCGTCGACTTGCTTGCTGGTGATGTGGGCCAGCGTGTCGCCGGCATGTACAATTGAACCCTCGCTGACATAGATGCGGTCGATGTGGCCCGGCACCATGTTCGATACCCGGTATTCCGTGGCGTCGGCCTCGCCCATAATCATCTCTTTCTGTGGATGGATGGCGAAGAGGCCTACCAGCGCCACGATAGCCACGGCACTGATCACGGCTATTAGTCCTGCGAATAATGTTTTCTGATTTTCTTTCATTTCTTCTTTCGATTTTCAGCGTTCAATATTCTATAATTCAGTCCCCCAAGGCTTGGCGGAGGTAGAGGGCGTTCATTTCTATCTCTATCTCGGCATCGAGGATTTCTGTCTGCGCCTGAAGCCATGCTGTCTGCGCTGCCATCAGGTCGCTCGAGCTGCACAGCCCGGAGTGGAAGCTCTCTGTGGCCAGCTTCAGGTTCTCCTCGGCGTGGGTCAGGTTGCTCTGCGCCTGCGCCAGTTTCTTGTAGGCCAGCTGCAGCTCGAAATTCAGTTTGTTGACCTGTAGCTCTATCATCTGTTTGGCCTCTTCAATCTGGTAGGTCACCTGCCGGCGTTTGGCTTTTGCGGCCTTGAGCGAATAGATGCCCCCCGGATGAGCTATAGGGATGTTCACGGCGAGGCCGGCGAAGAAGGTGCCGCCCACCTCGTTCTTGAAGCCGTTGAAGAGGTTAGGGTTGGAGAAGAGGTATCCGCCCGTGAAGCCGACGTTGGGCTTCAGGGTGGAGGCCGCCACGCGTTGTGCCTGGAGGGCTATGCTGTCCGAGATGCGCAGCATCTGCATCTCGCGCCGCTTCTGCCATACGCTGTTCATGTCGATGTCGTTGCTGTCGGTGGTGCCAATCTGAAGGGGCGAGGCCTCGGCAACCTCAAAGTCGGTGTCGAGGGGTATGCCGCAGCGTTGTGCCAACAGCATCTTGGCAAGAATCAGGCCGTTGGAGGCTTTGGTGAGGCTCATCTGGGCTTCGTTGAGCTTCACGCGCACGTTGGCAAGGTCGCCGCGCGTGGCCACCTGTGCTTCCACCATGGCCTCTACGTTGCGGTTCAGCGTGTCGAGGAGGTCGGCATAGCGCTGCGCCAGCTCTTTCTTGTGCTTCACGGAAAGCACCTGCCAGTAGGCCTCGTCGACGGCTATCAGCGTCTCCTCCTGTTTCTTGTCGTACTCTATGCCCGCCAGCCTGTTGGCCAGCTGCGCCGACCGGTAGAGGGCGCGGAGCTTGCCGCCAAGGTAGATGGGTTGGGTCAGCGTAACGACGCCGAAGGCCACGTTGCGCGTGTCGGTCTCCAGGTCGTTGACAAGGTCGGACCCTATGGCGTTGAGGTTGCTGCTGAGGTTGCTGTTGGCTATGACGTTGTCGAGGGCGTCGGCTATAATTTGGCCGCCGAAGGGCAGCTGGTTGAACTCGTCGTGGATGGCTTGCGAGAGGTCGGCTTCGGCGGTGTTGCCTATGTTCGACAGGCGCTCTTTCTGCTCGTCGCTAAGCAGGTTGACGCTTTTCTGCATCCATGAGTAGCCTCCCGTGAAGCCCACTTTCGGCAACATCTGCCAGAGGGCTGCTTTCTCGAGGTTCTGTGTCGCCGTGGTTTTTTCTTTGGCGTTGCGTAGTCCATAGTTCGACTCTAAGGCCATCTGGCGGCATTGCTCCAGGTCGAGGGTCTGCTGCGCCTCGGCGGTGGGTACCAGGGCTGTAAGCAGCAGCGTCAGAATCGCAACCCAGCATCCGAGTTCTTTCTTGCATGTTTTGTTATTTGTTGGCAGATGATTCATTTTGTATATGGCAAGTCTTTGAACGTCAAGTTGTTGTTGTGTATCTTCAAAAAATGGAATATAATTGCAAAATTACGTTTGTTGAATAATCAAACGTCAACACAATTATTTCAAGAGTGTTAAAAGTAATCCAAAATGTTAAAAAAACAGCCTAAAGTGTCACATCCATAATGTTACACTTCTGTTGGAGGGGAGGCTTTTACATGGAAAACTTGGCCACCCAGTCGAAGTCGTGGGTATGGTCGATGTCGGTGGCGTTCCACTGCGAGGGGTCCACATACACTTCCAGCAGCTTGGCTCCGTTCTGGGTGTGCAGCTCCACTGTCTCGGCCGTGGCTGGCACCATGACGCATTCGCCGGCATGGAGGGGGCAGATGGTGTCCATGCTTTTCACGGCGGCGATGCCCTCGGTGCAGAGGTATACCACGAACGAGTCGAGTTGCGAGAAATCCTTGCGTAGCGTGCTGTCTATGGCTATGAGGTTGGTGGTGAAATAGGGGCACTGGGCCAGCTGAGTGGTGGCGTTGTTGCGGTAGGTGTAGTGTGTACGCCCGTCGGCGGTGGGGCTGAAGTCGATGGCATCGAGGGCCTGTTGGGTGTGCAGCTCGCGCAGGTGTCCGTCGGCATCGGGGCGGTTGTAGTCGTAGATGCGGTAGGTGGTGTCGCTCGACTGTTGTATCTCGGCCAGCAGCAGCCCTTTGCCTATGGCGTGGACCCTTCCGGCGGGGATGAAGAACACATCGCCGGCCTGCGGATGCTCCAGGTGTAGCTGCTCCTCAAGCTTGCCCAGGCTTAGGAATTGCTGGTATTCGTCGCGCGTCAGTTCGGCTGCGAAGCCGTCGACAATCTGTGCACCCTTGTCGGCGCTAATGATGTACCACATCTCGGTCTTGCCGTTGGCTTCGCCGCGCCGGCGGGCCAGCTCATCGTCGGGGTGCACCTGGATCGAGAGCCGGTCGTTGGCATCTATTATCTTGACCAACAGCGGGAAGTCAAGTCCGAAATGAGCAAAATTCTTCTCGCCTATCAATTCTCCCATATATATCTCCAGCACCTCGTTGATGGTGTTGCCTTCCAGAAAACCGTTGCTGACCACCGATTCGTTGCCTTCCATGGCCGACAGAACCCACATCTCGCCGCAGTTGGGCAGCGGGCTATAATCGAAACCCATCTCTTTGATTTTGTTGCCGCCCCATATCTTGTTTTTGAACAGGGGCATGAATTTCATCGGATAAAGCATGTCGTTTGTTTTGTAATATGTTAAAACGTTAAATTAGTCTTGTTTTTTCACTTGCCAATGCCGGATGTCGCGGTTGGCGATGCGCCGGTTGGGGTTGACGAGCATCAGGTGCGGCAGGTGGTCGATGGCAAGTTGTTGCATGAATGGAGCGTCCCAGCCTTTGGGCTGTTGGTCGATATCGATGCGTACTGTCCGCAGGGTGGGGCCGAGGCTGTTCATTCTCTGCTGGATGCTGTCGCATTCGTGGCACCAAGTGGCGGCAAAGAGCAGCAGGTAGTGGCAGCTGTCGGCCAGCAGTGTGTCGATAAGGCATTGCTTCCCTTGGCTGTCGGTGTAGCTGAAGCTTGGCAAGACGCTGTCGGCCTGCAGATGTTGCAGCGTGGCAATCCGCTTGCGGAGCTCTCTGTAGTGCCATGCTTGGGTGGCGGGTGGCGTCATGCTGTCGGCAAGCCGTTGCAGGGCCTCCAGGTCGTCGGCCAGGTAGCGGTAGGCCAGATATGGCGCGTAGGGAGCCGCAGGCATCTCGCCCAGCCGCTCGGCAAGGCATTGCCCGGTGTTGTCGGCTCCGCAGGTCTCAAGCAGGTAGCGCATCTCGCTGTTGCTCCGCGAGCCGGAGATGGGCGAACGCTCGGGCATCTCGGCATCTACGGTCACCGTGATGTCGCTGTTTTCTATGAATAATGGGATGGGCCGGGAAAGGCCTCTGTGGTGCAACTCAGCGTAGGTGGGCCTCCCCACGGTGCCCTCGAACGTGGCCATGCCGTTTGCCACTTTGCTCTGTAATATATGCGGGCGGTTGCCGTCGCCAAAGATGAGAAGCTGTACGGCGCCGCTTGCGCCGCCCGGCATGTAGGCTCGCACCACGAACGACTGGGCACGGAGGTCTGTGGCCTGCAATGCCAGCGCAATGCAACACACCATCATCCTTGCCCACGGCAACCAATGTCCGCTCTTTTGCCTGACCACGCGAATCAGTATGAACGATAGGTTGAGCCGTTGGTTTTGTTGTTGCCCCGCACTTTGTAGTTGCGGTTTATTTTCTTCGATTTCTTGGTCTTGGAACTGTACATCGTCTTGTCGGACGATTTGCATGATGTCACCACGGTACACACCCCCGACAACCCTGCCGCCAGTAGTGCGATGATAAAGAAACGAACTATTTTTTTCATATTGATGAAAACTGTTAATGATATTATTACTATTTAAATACACGTTTGCTGCAACGCACCCTTCTCCATTTTTTTGCACCGCAAAGTAACAAAAAAAAATCCGTTCAAACAAATTTTTTCACTTCCTTCGTTGTTAATAGTGCATCCCATACTGTCGGCATATAGTGAGCCCCGTAGGTGTGAAGAAAGCTCCAGTGGAGCTTTCAATAGCTTCGGTTGCGTCGGATTTGCAATCCGACGCAAAATATTATAAGGATTTTTAATCCGCAAAATAACGGATTAAAAATCCTTATAAAGACGGTAAAAAAATAATGTGTAACGATAGTGATGTAAAAAATGCAACTATAATTCGTGTAAATTCATTTCGCCTGCGAAAATATAGTTTTATATTCGGTGTCGCATATCTTGAAAATCATGTAATTCGTGCCAATTCGTGCTAATTCGTAGACCCCCAAAAAACAATCGTTTTACCTTTTT